>CAJAKX010000001.1 GCA_903940425.1 uncultured Opitutia bacterium
TCCACCGCCAACCAGGACAGCCCGCTCATGGGCAAGGCGGTCGCCGGCCTCGAGGGCCGGCCCGTCATCGGCCTCGATGTGTGGGAGCACGCCTACTATCTCAACTACCAGAACCGCCGCCCCGACTACGTCGCCGCGTTCTGGAACGTGGTGAACTGGGACCAGGCCGAGGCCAACTATCAGGCCGCGTTGAAGTGACGCGCCGCGTCCTGTAGGAAGGCCGCTCGCGGCCGATCCATCGCCCGCAAGCGAGCTTCCTACGTCCGACCCTTCCAAGCCGCACCTTTACCGGTGCGGCTTTTTTGCGGGGTCCGGTCCGCGCGGCGGCGCATCAAGGATAACGCACCCGGCCCTCGCAAGGTTTCCCCGCGACGAATGGTTGCCCGCCTGCGACCGGCGGCCTTGTCGCGCCCGGCTTGAAAGTCACCGCGGGAAAAGTCCCCGCAGGATGGCGGTGGCCCGGCCTTGGGCGTCGCGCACCCCGAAGCTGTCGTTGTAATCCCACACGGCCCAGCCCCAGCCGCGGTTTTCCGCCGCCTCGCGCACCGCGGCGATCCACCGGCGCTGCGAGCCGGGATCGGCCGCCTTATAGACTCCGAATTCCCCGAGATAGATTTCGCGGCCCTTGGCGTGCTCCGCCGTCCACGCCGCGACCTCGGCAAAACCGGCTTCGATGTCGGCGACCGTCAGCTCATCGCCGGTGTGCCCATGGAATGGGTTCGGGTGACCCTGGGCGACCGCCCCGGTGAGATCCGGCACATGGCCGGGAAACGGAACGGACGGCATGGTCTCTGTGAACCCGGCCCAAGAGGCGCGCTGGTGCGTGAAGACCATCGGTTCGTAGTAATGCACCGTGAAGGCGATGTTCGGATCGTCGGGCAGCTCCACATCGGCCACCGTGCGGAACTGGCTCCACCGGTTCGAAGTGAGATACACGATGCGCGTGGGGTTGCTCTCGCGGATCGCGGCGAGCATCCGCCGGTTGAAGACGTTGAGCTGCCGGTTCTCGGGCGCGACCGGCTCGTTCAGGATCTCGAACCGGAGCCAGGGACCTTCGCTGGCATAACGCCTGGCCAGACGCCGCCAGAATTCCGCGACCTTTTCCTGCAGCGCCATGTCCCCGAATGCGCGCCCATCACCGGCGCCATTGAAGTCGGCCCCCGGCAGGAAATGCATGTCGAGAACCACGCCGAGCCCGCGCGGCCGGGCCCAGCGCACGGTGTCGTCGACCGGCTGCAGCTTCGCCTCGTCAAGCGAGCCGTCGGGCTTGAGGCAGAGCCGTCCGTCGACCGGCAGGCGGATGTGGTCGAAACCTTGTTGCGCGATCCAGGCCACGTCCTGCTCGCCAAACCACGGGGCGGCATAAGTCAGCGTATCGGTGTTTTGCGAGAGCCAGTGCGAGATGTTGACTCCGCGTTTGAAAGTGTAGGGCCGAGGCGTCGCACCGGCGGCGGGCAGGAATGAAGAGGAAAAGGCGAAGCCGGACGTGAGCGCCAGCCAGCACAGGCAGGGTTTGGTGTTCATTGGACGATTGACATGAAAATGCGGCTGGCGGTCAGCCATGGCAAATCTGTACTGTCGGCATGCCGGATCGCGCCATGAAATACACCTACGACCAGCTCGCCCAGATGATCGATCACTCGCTCCTGCATCCGACGCTGACGGACCGGGAATTGGAGGACGGCTGCCGGGCTGCGGCCCGCTACGGAGTCGCCTCGGTCTGCATCAAGCCCTACGCCGTGCCGCGCGCGGCCGGACTGCTCAAGGGCAGCGGCGTGCGGGTCGGCGCCGTCATCGGCTTCCCGCACGGCAGCAGCGCCACGGAGGCCAAGCGCCACGAGACCGGGCTGGCCTGCCGGGACGGGGCGGTGGAGATCGACATGGTCATCAACATCGGCAAGGCCCTGAGCGGCGACTGGGATTACGTCGAAGGCGACATCAAGGCCGTGTGCGACGAGGCGCACCAACACGGTGCAAAGGTGAAGGTCATCTTCGAAAACGATTATCTGACGAAAGGGGGCGCGGGTCTAAGCGGCGACGACTTCAAGCGCAAGCTCTGCCAGATCGCCGCGCGCGCCGAGGCGGACTGGGTGAAAACCTCGACTGGCTACGGCTTCGTCAAGGGCGCCGACGGCCGGTACTCCTACCAGGGCGCGACCGAGCATGATCTCGCCCTGATGCGCGCCAGTTGTCCGCCGGAAGTGCAGGTCAAGGCCGCCGGCGGCGTGCGCGATCTCGACGGCCTGATCCGCGTGCGCGACCTCGGCGCCACGCGCTGCGGCACCACCGCCACCGCCGCGATCCTGGATGAATACCGCCGGCGCGAGGCCGCGGAGATGGCGGCGCCGCGGTGAGCCGTCCGTTCCCCTGAAATCAGCCGCCGGTCAGTCCGCGGTCACTGGATCCAGTAGCTCGCCTGCGAAACCTGGCCGAGCGCCGACGGGCTGATGCGCGTGGCCTTGCGGGTCTCGGTGTCGAGAATCCACAGGCTGCGCTGGTTGGCCTGGCGCGCCGTGTAGAGGAGATGGCGGCCGTCGGCCAGCCAGCACGGTTCGATTGCGTCGAGCGGCGCGGCCGACACCTGCATCGCCTGCCGGGTGGAGAAATCGTAGACGGCAACCTGGAAGCCCCGGCCCACGCCCATCGTGAACGCCAGCTTGTTCGCATCCCAACGGCACCAGTCGGGCTCGGCGCAGTAGCGGCTGATGTTCGTCGGCAGACGCTGCGGCGTGGCGCCCACCGCCGCCGGCATGACATAAAGCTGCGGCCCGGGCTCGG
Source organism: uncultured Opitutia bacterium (assembly GCA_903940425.1). Lineage (GTDB taxonomy): Bacteria > Verrucomicrobiota > Verrucomicrobiia > Opitutales > Opitutaceae > Fen-1467. The sequence goes on from CAJAKX010000001.1 coordinate 2,779, forward strand.
AGGTGAACACCAGCCGCGTGCCGTCGGGCGACCAGCACGGCCCGGCCTTGACGGCCGGATAGCGCGTGAGCCGCGAAATCATCTTGCCCTGCGTATTGCTCACGTAGATCTCGGAATTCCCCTCGCCGCTCAGCACCATCGCCACGCGGCCGCCGTCCGGGCTGTACCGTCCGCCGGTGTTGGTGCCCTGCACGCTGACAAAGAGCGCCGGGTTCCGCGTGGCGAGATCCAGCACATAAATGTCCGGAAACCCGTTGCGGTAGCTGGTGAAGATCAGCCGGCGCCCGTCGGGCGACCAGCGCGGCCTGATGATCTGCCGGCTGACTCCCGGCCAGCCCACCACCTCGCCGCCGAACAGGTCGGAGGTCATGATCTCCATGCCGCTGCCGCGGTCGCTGATGAACGCGAGCTTTCCGGCGAAGAACCCGCGCAGCTTGCTCGTGTGCGCCACGGCGACGTCGGCCGCGCGCAGCAGCGCGTTGCGCGCGCTGGTGCCGGTGACGACCTCGCTGTGCACCGGCAGGCCCGTCGCCCCGCGGGTGATCTCCACGCGCACCTGGGCCGCCGCGACCTGGGTGAAGTTGAGGTCGTACGCCGCGCCGCCGGCCACGAGCCGGTAGGCGCCGTGCGCGCCGAAGGCCAGGCGCGCCAGGCTGCCGAGCTCGGGCGTGGAGGCATTGACCTGGACGGAGGTCACATTCCGGTCGGCGTCGATGTCGACGATGCCGATGGGCTTGGCACTGTCGGCGAAGGCCGTCGCGGCCGCCGCCATCGAGAGGAGCAGGGAGGGAAGACAGGATCGCATGGAAAGATGAATGGGAAAGACCGCGCCGGGCGCGGCGAGTTTCTTATTTACAGACCGGGCCGCCTGCACAACGTAAATCCGCCTTTCGCGGTCCGCGCGGCGTCGCTTGTGTTTGCCGGCGGGCTGCGCACCTTTCACCATCGCACCGTGACACCCGAAGCCATCAAGGAAGCCCTCAAGCAGGTGAAGTATCCCGGCTTCAGCCGCGACATTGTGTCGTTCGGCCTCGTGCGCGCCGCAGCCGTGGTCGAGGGCACGGCGAAGGTTTCGCTCGCGCTGACCACCTCCGATCCGCACGTGCCCGCCGCGCTCAAGGCCGAGGTGGAAAAAGTGCTGCGCGCCCTGCCGGGGGTGCAAAAAACCGTCATCGAGATCGCGGTCTCGCCCGTGCGCACCCCCGCCGCCGGCGCCGGCGGCAATCTGGCCGGCGGCGCGGCGCCCAAGGGCATCAAGCACGCCGTGGCCATCGCCAGCGGCAAGGGCGGCGTGGGCAAATCCACCTTCGCGGTCAATCTGGCGTGCGCCCTGGCGCAGCTGCTCGCGGCGCAGGGCCAGGCCGGCCGTGTGGGCCTGATGGATTGTGACATCTACGGCCCCACGGTGCCGCTCATGATCGGCCTGCACGGGCGGCCGGAACTCGAGGGCGACGGCGCCGAGGCCATGCTCCTGCCGATGGAAATCCACGGCGTGAAGGTCATGTCGATGGGCTTCCTCGTCGACGACGACACGCCGGTCATCTGGCGCGGCCCGATGATCATGAAGGCCGTGCAGCAGTTCGTGCAAAACGTGAAGTGGGGCGAACTCGAGGTGCTGCTCGTCGACCTGCCGCCCGGCACGGGGGACGCGCAGCTGTCGCTGGTGCAGATCCTGCCGCTCGACGGCGCCGTGCTCGTCACCACGCCCCAGCTCGCCGCGACGAACGTGGCGCGCAAGGGCGGCCTGATGTTCCGCAAGGTCAACGTGCCCCTCCTCGGCGTGGTGGAAAACATGAGTTATTTCACCGATCCCGCCGGCCGCCGCCACCATCTCTTCGGCGAAGGCGGCGGCGCCCGCCTCGCCGACGCGCTCGGCACCACGCTGCTGGGCCAGGTGCCGCTGCTCCCCGAAATCCGCGCGGGCGGCGACGCCGGCAAACCGGCCGTCGTCAGCGAGCCCGGCGGCGCCGCCGCGGCGGCGTTCCGCGCGATCGCGCAGAGTTTGCTTGACCGGCTGGCAACCGCCGGTCGTTGAATTGACAGCCCTTTTTGCTTACTTCTACGTTAAACACCATGGCGCTGACGAAAGAAGACGTGGTTTCCGTGTTGCGCACCTGCCGCGACCCGGAGATTCCCGTCAACATTGTGGACCTCGGACTCATCTATGACGTTGACGTCCGGGAGGCCGCTGCCGCCGAACCCGGCTACGATGTCAGCGTGAAGATGACCCTGACCTCGCCCGGCTGTCCCATGTCGCAGTCGATCTCCGCCGAGGTGCACCGCAAGCTCCTCGGCCTCGATCGCGTGCGACACGCGAAAGTGGATCTCGTCTGGGAGCCGGTCTGGCATCCTTCGATGATCACCGCCGAGGGGCGCCACCAACTTAACCCAACCTGACGACCGTGGTCTCCATGTCTTCCCCGCCCAAAGAGCCTGAAACTTCACGCGAGTTCGTAAAGCAATCCTCGCTGTATCAGGAATTCCTCGCCGAGCGGGAAGAGATCCTCCGCCACAAGTGGCTCGAGTCCGAGCGCCTGGGCTACGACATCGGCTTTGAGCGCGCGCTGCTCGACTGGATCCGCAAGCACCGGGACGGCTGGCGCGCCCACCGCCGCGCGCTGCTCCAGCAGCAGCAACAGGCGCAGGCCGCGCTCCGGCCGGCCGCCGGCGTCCTGGTCGAGGCCGGGCAGAAACAACAAAACTGACCCCGGGTGGGAGTCAGTTTTTCGGAGGCGATCCCGGCGCCGCTGGCGGCGCGCGGGAGGGAGCGCCGGCTTACTTGATTTCCTTGTGCAGCGTGTGCCGGCGCAGGAAGGGGTTGTACTTCATTTTCTCGATGCGCTCGGTCACGGTCTTCTTGTTGCGCGTCGTAAGATAGCGGGAGGGCGGCTTGCCCTCCTTCCGGGCTTCAGTGCATTCGAGGGTGACGACTTCTTGCATGGCGGCAAAGGGTTGGAGGGGTCAGAGCAAAGGGGCCCGCCGACGGGGCGCAACCCCAAAGTGAGGGACCGAAAATTTCTCCGCCCTCCTCCGCCGCGAAACCGCGCTCCGGCCCGGCCCAGGAGCGCACCAGGCCTCTGCCGAAACCCGGGGCCCAACCGCCGGCCAGCCGGGAATCTCCCCCTTCCGGGGATGGGACGCACAACATCGTGGTCCAACGAAGCTTCGCTGGATTTTGCAGTTGTCTTCTCGCGGCAGTTTTTGACATTGCCTGCATGGCGGCGGAAGGCGCACCCCCATCTGGCAAATTACCAGCCCCACCGGCCCAAACGCCGGCATGGGAGCGGCTGGCTGTCTGGCTGATCCTCAGTCTCTTTGTGTGCGTCGGGATCAACAACATCCACAATCTGGCCTATGCCGGCCAGGATTACGGGGTCCATGCGGACTTTGCCGGGCAGCTCCACGACAACCCCGGCCGGTGGTTCCATATGGACACCACCAGCCGTCCGCTCATCTACTGGCTGGGCAGTTTCGGCATGTGGCTTTTCAAGGAAAGGGGCACGCCGGCATTTGTCTTTTCGTCCGTCGTTTTTCTCCTGCTCAATGCGGCGGCGCTGGGCTTGGTGCATGCCACGATGCGACGCTTCATCGGTTCTCCGGTTTTGCGCGTGGCGGCGCTCCTGCTGATCGCATTGCTGCCCTCCACCCAGATCGTCTCGGTGGTTTATGCCCAAGACGCGGTGGCGCAATTCCCTTTCGCCCTGCTCTGCTGGAGCCTGCTGCGCGTCCTCGAGGCGGA
>CAJAKX010000002.1 GCA_903940425.1 uncultured Opitutia bacterium
CGCGATGCACGGTTTGCGGGCGGGCAGGGCGGCCACCGCGGCTTTCAACTCGGCGACGATGTCCGCGGCGATCTTGTTGCCGTCGATGAGCTCCATGAGGAAATGACCAGGCTGCCGCGTGGCGCCGGCCGGCCGGGAAAGACTTATTTGGACTCGAGGCTTTCCACCTCGATCACGACGTCTTTGCCATCGGGGGTTTGCTTGAGCACGCCTGAAACCGTCACGAGCCGGTCAAGGTAGGGTTCCATTTTTTCGGTGACGAGCACCTTGCTGACATCGAGGAAGGCGACGCGCTTGTCTTCGGTATTGTTGAGCTGGTAATCATAGTCGCGGCGGGGTCCGATGAGCAGAATGCGTTTGGTCTCGACCAGCATGCCCTGGAACGTGTGCGGCAGCGCGGAGGCTGGTCCGCTGCTGATGACCGGCGCCGGCTGGCCGGCTGCCATCGCCAACGGCGCGGGGGGCGCGGCCGCGGCGCGGGGCGCGGAAGAGCTGCCGCCGACATTGATGTAGCCGATGACGGTCTTGGAGAGCTTGATCTGCGTCCAGCCGCTGCGAAGGCCGGTGATCTCGGTCTTGTCGCCTTCCTGCATGGTGGTGAGGATGGGGGCATCGGCCTTGGGCATGAGGCGGATCACGGCGCCGGGATGGATGTCGAGACTCTTGCTGAAGTCATTATTGCTCACGTAAGCCTCGTGCGGTCCGGGCAGCTCGATGGCCATCCAGCCTTGCGGGGCGGTGGTGTTGGCCGCGGCGGTCGGTTCGGTGCCGGCCTTGAGGTAGCCGATGGCGGACGTGGCGGCGTCGGGCTGGGCGTGAATCGCCGTGGTTTCCATGAGCGGCGCGGCGGCCAGGGGGGCAGCCAGCAGCAGGACGGCGGTGGAAAGGCGGAGCGTGGTCTTCATAGGCAGGCGTGGTTTCAGCGGGGTGGACCGCTTACAGGGCGGGTACCATGACTCAATTCGATCTCCTTGTTAGAAAGTTGTTTCACCCCGCGCAAAGGAATTCCTTGGGGTGGGGAAGCGTTGATCTCCCGTGCGGAGACGCCTGCGGTCGTGGCGCGGCAGGGCCGAATCGCCCCCTTTGAGGGCCTTATTAGCTGTTTTTCCGCCAGTTCCGCGAGCGTGGCATTCATTGATTTGCAAGCCGGCAGCCCCAAGCGGGGCGCGGGACTGCTTCCCACCGGTTTGCTGAAAAATCGGCTCGCTCATTGCATTTCGATCCACGCTACTTACGGCATGACCTTCAACAACCGCACCGCTCTTGTCACCGGCGCCGGCCGGGGCATCGGCAAGGCCATTGCCGGGGAACTCGCGAAACACGGCGTCACGGTCATCTGCGTCAGCAAAACCGCGGCGAATTGCAGCGCGGTCGCCGCCGCCATCGAGGCCGCCGGCGGCAAGGCCCGGGCCCTCCCGGTCGACGTCGCGGATGGGGCGGCCGTCGCCAAGACGGCGGCCGACCTGCTCGCCGAATTCGGCGCCATCGACATCCTTGTCAACAATGCCGGCATCACCCGCGATGGACTGTTGTTCCGCATGTCCGAGGACGACTGGAACGCCGTGCTCACCACCAATCTCACCAGTTGCTACCACTGGACGAAACACCTTGGCCGGGCCATGACGCAGAAACGCTGGGGCCGCATCGTGAACATCGCCTCCGTGGTCGGCCTCACCGGCAACGCGGGCCAGGCCAATTATTCCGCGGCCAAAGCCGGCCTGATCGGCTTCAGCAAGAGCATCGCCAAGGAGTTTGCCCGCCGGAATGTCACCTGCAATGTGGTTGCGCCCGGCTTCATCAAGACCGACATGACCGCCGGCCTGGGGGAGGAAGTCACCAAGGCCGCCCTGCAATTCATCCCCCTGCAACGGTTCGGCGAACCCGCCGACGTGGCCCATATGACCGCCTTTTTGTGCTCAGAGGAAGCGGGATATATAACTGGGCAAGTTTTTACCGTTGACGGCGGCATGGTGATGTGATCCCAAAGAGCAGCCCAAACCCTTGCCCTCCCATAATATGGCTGATCAGAAAACCATAGAACAACGCGTCAAAGAGATCATCGTTAACCAATTGAATGTTAACGAGGAACAGATCACCCCGGAAGCGTCCTTCCTCGACGATCTGGGCGCCGATTCACTCGACACTGTCGAGTTGATCATGGCTTTTGAGGAAGAGTTTAAAGACGAGATCAAAGGGGAAATCCCGGAATCTGACGCTGAAAAACTCCAGACGGTCGGCGACGTGATCGCTTATATCGAAGAAAAGTCTTCTTCGAAATAATCCGTCCCCTCGCTTTGCGGCGTTCTACCGTGTTTCCCTTGGAAACTCTTCGGTAGAGCGCCTTTTTTGTACATGGAAGCAGCTCCCTCCATTCCGCGGATCGTCGTCACCGGCCTCGGTGTGATCACCTCGCTTGGTCACGACGTGGATACTTTCTGGGCCAACATCCTGGCCGGCAGGAATGGCATTGCGCGCGTGACGCAATTCGATGTGACCGACTACCCATGCCAGATCGGCGCCGAGGTGCTCGACTTCGATCCGGCGAAATACATGGATCCGAAGGAGGTTCGTCGCAACGACCGCTACACGCACTTCGGCTTCATCGCCGCCAAGATGGCCGTGGCCGACGCCAGCCTCCATCCGGCGGTCGAGAACGCCGATCGTGTGGGCGTCATCATCGGCTCCGGCATCGGCGGCATGCACACCTATGAGCAGCAGCTCAAGAACCTCTGGGAACGCGGTCCGCGCAAGGTGTCCCCCTTCACGATTCCCTCGCTCATCAGCAATATGTGCAGCGGTCTCGTCGCCATCGAATTTGGCGCGCGCGGGCCGAATTTCGCCGTGGTGAGCGCCTGCGCCTCGTCCGCCCACGCCATCGGCGAAGCCTTCCACGCCATGCGGCGCGGCGAGGCGGATGTGATGATCGCGGGGGGCAGCGAGACGGCCATCACGCCCTTCTCCTACGCGGCCTTCTGCTCGATGAAGGCCATGAGCACGCGCAACGACGAACCGCACAGGGCCAGCCGGCCCTTCGACAAGAACCGCGACGGCTTCGTCATGGGCGAAGGCGCGGGCATCCTCGTGCTGGAGACGCTCGACCATGCCCGGGCGCGCGGCGCCCGCATCTATTGCGAGCTCGTCGGGTACGCCGCCACCTGCGACGCCTTTCATATCACGCAGCCCGACCCCGATGGCCGCGGCCTCTCGCTCGCCATGACCCGTGCGCTCGCCTTCGCCCGAATGCGCCCCGACCAGATCGATTACCTCAACGCCCACGGCACCTCCACGCCCTACAACGACAGGTTCGAGACGCTCGCCATCAAACAGGTCTTCGGCGACCACGCGCGCAAGCTCATGGTCAGTTCCACCAAATCAA
>CAJAKX010000003.1 GCA_903940425.1 uncultured Opitutia bacterium
CCCTGTCACAATTACGTGTTCAATCCTCAGCGCCCGTGGTTGAATCCTCGCCGCCAGCCTGTTGTCCCGCTCCCTCCTGCGCGCCCAGCCCGCGGCCCCTTCGGCAGGCTCAGGGCAGGCCCCTGCGACCGGCTCACCGCAGGCCGCGCCCGCCGCCCCTCCCGTCACCGAATTCAAGCCGCTGCGCCGCCATACCGGGATCTTCACCGGCCGCGGCGGCACCATCGGCTGGCTGGCCTCGCCCGCGGCGCTCGTCGTGGTCGACACGCAGTTTCCCGACACGGCCGCGGTCTGCCTCGCCGGCCTGCCGGGCCGCGCGGGACGCCGGCTCGACGCGGTCATCAACACGCACCACCACTACGATCACACCAGCGGCAACCCGGTCTTCAAACCGGCCACCCGAACAATCGTGGCGCAGGTCAACGTGCCGAAACTGCAGTTCGCCGCGGCGGAGAAGAGCGGCGATCTCGACAAGCAGGTGTTTGCCGACACGACCTTTGCCGAGGCATGGCGGCACGATTGCGGCGACGAGGTCGTCACCGCGCAGTATTTCGGCCCCGCGCATACGGGCGGCGACGCCGTCATCATGTTCGAGCAGGCCAACGTGGTGCACATGGGCGACCTGGTTTTCAACCGCCTCTATCCGTACATCGACCGTCCCGGCGGCGCGAGCGCGCGCGGCTGGGTGAAGCGGCTCGATGAGGTGCACCAGACGTTCCCGGTCGACGCGATCTACGTCTTCGGCCATGGCAACCCGAAGTTTGGTGTCACCGGAACGCGCGACGACCTGCTCGTGATGCGCGACCTGCTCAACGCGATGCTTGACCACGTACAGCAGGGCATCGCCGCAGGCCGGACGAAAGACCAGATCACGGCGCTCGACAACCTGCCCGGCTTTCCCGATTTCCACGTGCCGGCGCCCACGCGCCTGCCGAGCATCCTCGGCACGGTCTACGACGAGCTGACGGCGAAAAGCTAGGCGTCAGCGGGCGGGCACCTGGGTGCCGTTGCCCTCGTCGAAATACTGGACGCCGTTGACCTCGCTCACGTTCAGGTACTGCTCCCAGGCCCGGCCGTCGCCGAGGTCGCGGCGGGCGGTCAGGCGCTTGATTTCAAAGGAGCGCAGCGGCGGCGCCGCGCCGGCGAGCGCCTCGCCGAGCACCCGGCCGTCGCGGCGCATCGCCTCGTCCTTGAAACCGAGGATCCAGAGGATGGTGGGGGCGAGATCGGTGTTGGCACTGGGCAGCGTGTCGCGCACGCCGGCGCGGAAGTCGGGCCCGGCGGCGACGAGCGTGCTGTGCATGTCGTAAAAGCTCAGGCTGGTGTGGTTCCCGGTTTTTTCAGAGGTGGATTTCATGTCGGAGGCCATCAGGCCGGGCGTGCCGGTGGCGCTTCTGTCGTGAGTCCAGTGCAGCGAGACCACGAGGTCGGGCGCCTCCGGTGAGTCGAGTTGGACTGTCGCGAGCGGGAAGGTGCCCTCGAGCGGAGCGCAGGAAAAGATCACGCCCGTCCAATCCTGTTTTTGCAGGTAGGCGACGAGGTTGCGACAGAGCGCGGCGTCGTGATCGCCGACATAGAGCAGGGTGGTGCCGCCGTTGCTGACGGTCATGACTTCGCCGGGCTTCAGGCCGCCGGCGACGGCGCGCCGGGCGTCAAATCCGGCCGCGGCGAGTTCGGCCGCGACGTCGACCTTCCGGTTGATGGTGGAGAACCCGTGATCGGAGACGACGAACACGTCGGTGCTTGCGCGCAGGCCGCGGCGGTCGAGTTCGGCAAGGACGCGGCCGAGAAGGTCGTCGCTGCTTTTGATGGCGGCAAGCGATGCCGCGGAGCCGGGGCCGGTGGCATGTTGGGTGGAATCGGGCTCGGCCAGCCAGAGGAGCGTGTAGGGCGGCACGCCGTTTTTCCAGAGCGGGCCGATCAGCGCCTGCGTGGTCCAGGCGTCGCGGGCGGTCTTGTCGTCCGGCTTGGCGGCCGGCGGGAAATCACCGAGCGCCTGGGTGAGGACGGCCTCGAGGCCGGGCGGCAGCGCCGCACCCTGGTACAGGACGGGCGAAACGCCGGGCTCGTTGGACCGGCGGGCGCGGTCATGAAGCAGGGCGACCTGCTTGGAGCCGGCAATGACGGTGGCCAGGCCGCGGGCATGGAGAAACTCGGCGACGGTGGTAGCGCCGAGATAATGGCCGCCGCTGGCCTCGTCGCCCTTGCGCACGACGGAGGGGACTTCGATGCCGACGCTGTTTTCCGGATCGATGCGCGGACGGTAGTCGGTGTTGGCAATCACCAAGCTGTGCGCCGGATACATGCCGGTGGCGATCGCGGTGCCGTTGACCTCGGTGGCGCTGGGATAGACGGGATGGTGGCTGGAGAAGAACACGCCGGTTTGCGCCAGCGCCCAGAGGTGCGGCGTGGTCTGCTCGTCGACGAAATCGGGCCGCATGCCGTCCCAGACCACGACGACGGCATGGCGTTCAGCGGGATTGTCGGTGGCGACCGCCGGCGTCGCGGCGGCCAGCGCGAGGCTTAGCCACAAGAAAAGGCGTTGCATGCGGGGATCCTTGTAAGTTGGCGGAAGGAACGGCCGGACATGGGATGATCACATTCAGGCGGATTGCCGAGCGCTTGTCCAAAAGAAGCGCACGCGGCGATTCTACGGCAGGTGGGTGACAACCGGGTGGCGACCGGGCAAAAAACCTGCGCCAAATGACGCGTGGAGGAAGGGAATTGATCACCCGCGTTGAATCCCGCCTCGTTTCCGGCATAATAGCCGAAACCTTTCCAGACTTTCCTTATGACTCGATTACGCTGGGGCATTCTGGGCACCGGGCGCATCGCCGGTATTTTCTCGCGCGGCATCATCGCATCGCAAAGCGGTCAACTGGCGGCCGTCGGCAGCCGGACGCAGGCGTCGGCCGGCCGTTTCGCCCGCGAATTCAGTGTGCCGCGGGCGCACGGCTCCTACGAGTCGTTGCTCGCGGACCGCGAGGTGCAGGCGGTGTATATCGGTTTGCCGCATCCCTGGCATGCCGAATGGGCCATCCGCGCGGCGCGGGCGGGCAAGCACATCCTCTGCGAAAAACCGCTTGCCATGAACCGCGCCGAGGCGGCGACCGTGGCCGGGGCGGCGCACGATCACGGCGTGCTGCTCATGGAGGCGTTCATGTACCGCTGCCACCCGCAGACGGCGAAGATCGTTGAACTCGTGAGCAGCGGCGCCCTCGGTCGCGTCGGTCTCGTGCAGGCGTCATTCAGCTTTCAAAGGGACTTCAATCCGGAAGTCCGCCTCTGGAGCAAGGCCCTCGGCGGCGGGGGCATCCTCGATGTCGGCTGCTATCCGGTGTCGTTCGCGCGGCTCATTGCCGGCGCGGCGGACGGGCGGCCCTTCGCCGATCCGGTGACTGTCACCGGCGCGGGCCAGCTCCACCCGCAGACCGGCGTCGACGTCTATGCCGCAGCCACGCTGAAATTCGCCAACGGCGTCGTCGCGCAGGTGGCGTGCGGGATCGGGTTGGTGCAGGACAGCTCCGCGCGCGTCTACGGCACCGAGGGCTGGCTGCACGTGCCGGTGCCGTGGGTGCTGGGCCTCGACGGCGGCACCTCGAAGATCTTTCTCCACCGGAAGGGCGGCGCGGCGCCCGAGGAGATCCCGATTACGGCGGGCCCGCTGTATGGGATCGAGGCCGACGCATTTGCCGCGGCGCTCGCGGCCGGGCGGCGCGAGGTGCCGCACATGACGGTGGCCGACACGCTGGGCAACATGGCCGCGCTCGACCAGTGGCGCGCGGCGCTTGGTCTCGTCTACGACGCCGACATGCCTCACCCCGCAGCCATCTTGCTCCCGCGATAATTCAGTCCTTCGGCCCGCGGAGCAATGTCAATTAATAGTTGACATTGTGTCTGGCGGCAGGCTGCCAGACAACCTGGTCAGATCCCTGTGCGATGGCTCCGGGCCAGGGCCGGCCGTTCGAGGTAGTGCTTCAGAACCGCGAGCATTTCTTTCCAGCAATGCCGGCGCTCCGCGACCTGCTTCGCGTCGGCCAGCCGGGTGTGGTCCACGGCGACCGCGCATTTGTTGCGCCCTTTCGGAGTGATCCGGACCTCGATGTCCGAGTCATCGTCGGTGCAGGTGAGATGCAGGGATTTCGGGGCGACCGCGGCGCGCAGCAGGAGTTTCACGCCGGCCAGCCAGCACGCGCGGCGGCGCGGACTGGACCAGGCGGCGAAGATGTCGGGGGCCGATGCGGCGATCGTCTTGCCGGCGCTGACCGCGAACCGGCCATTTCGCTGTTGCTTCACCGCCTCGTCGCTGACAGGCGGCCTCGCGGCCGGGGAAGCCGGTCTGGTTTTGGAATGAGGTGACAAGCGCGTCATGGGCGGTGCAGGCTATGGGGCCGTTTTCAAAGGGCGATCAAAAATCAGAGGCTCGCCCAGTCAGGATGCCGGGTGAAATGCCGTTGCCAGCTTTTGGACCGGCCCCGCGTGTCAGTAATTCCCGGTGAGCGCGGCCGCCTTCCCGCCGGCCTCCTCCAGCACGAGGGCGACGGCGTTGGACGTGCCGAGGCGTTCCGCGCCGGCGGCGATCAGGGCGCGCGCCTGCGCCAGGGTCTTGATGCCACCGGCGGCCTTGATGCGGATGGCGCCGCGGCGGTGATCCGCGAACAGCTTCACGTCATCGGTGGTCGCGCCCGCCGCGCCGAAGCCGGTCGAGGTCTTGATGAAATCGACGCCGGCGTCCTCGCAGAGCGCGAGCGCGGCGAGCTTCTGCGCGCGGTCGAGGTAGCAGGTCTCGACGATGACCTTGGCGACGAGCCAGA
>CAJAKX010000004.1 GCA_903940425.1 uncultured Opitutia bacterium
GACATAGGTATCGTCGGCCGCCGGGTTGAGGCAGTTGAGCCGCAGATCGATCAAGGCGACCGGCAGGCCGGCGGCATCGGCGGCGCGCACGGCGCAGCGCACGGACTCGCCGACGCCCAGTGCCGCGCGGAAGAAGCCCACGAGATTCAACCCCGGCTTCCAGCTCCGTGCGAGGAGGCCGGGGGCGAGCACAAGATGCTGCTGGCGGAAGCGGATGATGGCCTCGCCGTCGACGTCGATCGTCTCGATGCGCAACTGGCGGTTCCGTTTCTGCAGGCGGTATTCCTGCAGGCGGTCGCGCCAGCGGCGCGACAGCGGAATCTGTCGCGAAAGGCGCTCCATCCACGCCAGAAAATTGCTCCCGGCGACCCCGAGCAGCTCCAGGGACAGCACGGCATGCGCGGGCACTCCGCCCGGGGGAAGGGGAAAGTGCCAGACGAACGGTCCGGGTTGCGCCGGATGGACTTCGCCGAGCACGCGGCCGTTGAGCCGCACGCGCAATCCGGGAAAAGGACGCGCGGTTGGATACTCCTTCGTGAAGTCCAGCAGCTCGCCGTTCAGCGCGAGCCGGCTGCCCCGCATCGCGACCGGCAGGGAGATCTCGCCGCGGTCGCGCAGCCAGATCGTTGGCCCGTCAAAAAAGATCCGGCGGTGCGACCAGCGCGCGATGGGAAGCACCTGCCAGCCGGAGGAGGGCCGCCCGTCAGCACGAGGTCTGGTGGTCCAGAGGGACATGGAGGCCGGTCACCCGGAGCTTCAGGCTCCCGGCGCATCCGCCACGATGCGGCGGAGATAGTCGGCGTAGCCTGATTTGCCGAGCTTCTTAATGTTGGCCTGCATCTGGGCCTGATTGATCCAGCCGTTGTGCCAGGCGATTTCCTCGAGACAGGCGATCTTCAGTCCCTGGCGGCTTTCGATGACGTGCACAAACTGGGCGGCCTCGATGAGCGAGTCGTGCGTGCCGGTGTCGAGCCAGGCGGTGCCGCGGCCCAACAGTTCGACATGCAGCCGGCCCTGTTCGAGGTAGAGACGGTTAAGGTCGGTGATCTCAAGTTCGCCGCGGGCGGAGGGCTGGAGCGACCGGGCCAGCTTCACAACCTGTTCATCGTAGAAATACAGGCCGGGCACGGCATAGTGCGACTTGGGCTGCCGCGGCTTCTCCTCGATGGAGAGCACGCGGCCGTCGGGGGCGAACTCGACCACGCCGTAGGCGGCGGGATTCGCGACGTGATAGCCGAAGATCGTGGCACCGGTGGCGCGGGCACTGGCGGCCTGCAGCGCCCGGGCGAAGTCGTGGCCGTAGAAAAGATTGTCGCCGAGCACGAGGGCGGAGGGATGGCCGGCCACGAAGTCGGCGCCGATGTGAAACGCCTGCGCGAGACCCTCGGGCTGCGGCTGCGCGGCATAGGCCAGCTTGAGACCGAGCTGCGAGCCGTCCCCGAAGAGGCGCTGGAAAAGCGGCAGGTCCTGGGGGGTGGAGATGATGAGAATCTCGCGGATGCCTGCCAGCATGAGCACCGACATGGGGTAGTAGACCATCGGCTTGTCGTAGACGGGCATGAGCTGTTTCGACACCGCGATGGTCAGGGGGTAGAGCCGCGAGCCGGAGCCGCCGGCGAGAATGAGGCCTTTGCGATTCATCAGAGGATCAAGAAGAGGTGGGCCACAGAGAACACGGAGAATGGCACCGAGGCCACAGAGAAATGGAGGGAGGTGTTACTTCAAACAATACCGGAGTGAGCTCAGTGCCTTCTCAATAATCTCTGTGGCGAATGATCAAACCTTCGTGCCCAGACGCTCGCCCGCATAGCGCTGCTCGGTGATTTCGCGGCACCAAGGCAGGTGGGCGAGATACCAGTCGACGGTCTTTTCCAAGCCGGTGGCGAAGGACTCGCGCGGGGCCCAGCCGAGCTCCCGCTGGATCTTGGCGCAGTCGATGGCGTAACGGCGATCATGGCCGGGACGATCCTGCACGAAGGTGATGAGGGCGGCGTGGGGCGAGCCGTCGGCACGCGGAGCCTTGCGGTCGAGCAGGGCGCAGATGGTCTTCACCAGCTCGAGGTTCCGCTTTTCGCTGAGGCCGCCGATGTTGTAGGTCTCGCCGAGGCGACCGCGCTGGAGCACAAGCCAGATGGCCGTGCAGTGGTCCTCGACATAGAGCCAGTCGCGGATTTGCCCGCCGTCGCCGTAAACCGGGAGCGGCTTGCCGTCGAGGGCGTTGAGCGTGACGAGGGGAATGAGTTTCTCTGGAAACTGGTAGGGTCCGTAGTTGTTTGAGCAGTTGGTGGTGAGCGTGGGCAACCCGTAGGTGTGACGGAAGGCGCGGATCAGGTGATCGCTCGCCGCCTTGGACGCAGCGTAAGGGCTGTTGGGCTCATAAGGGCAGTTCTCGTTCCACGGAGCGCCGTCGGGCGCGAGCGTGCCGTAGACCTCGTCGGTCGAGACGTGGAGGAAGCGGAAGGCGCTCTTGCGGGGTTCGGGCAGCTTGGTCCAATGCTGGCGCGCGCCGTTGAGGAGACGCAGCGTGCCGACGACGTTGGTCTGGACGAAGGGCTCGGGCGAGTCGATGGAGCGGTCGACGTGCGTCTCGGCGGCAAAGTTCACGATCGCGTCGATGGCATGCTCCGCCAGCAGGCGCGCCACGAGCGCGGGGTCACCGATGTCGCCCTGCACGAAAACATAGCGCGGATCATGCGTGCAATCCGCGAGGTTGGCGGGGTTGCCGGCGTAGGTGAGCTTGTCGAGGTTGACCAGCTTGGGCAGCAGCGGGTCGCTGCCGGCCAGCCGCTGCCGCACGAAGTTCGATCCGATGAAACCGCAACCGCCGGTGACGAGTAGGTTCATGACGAGAAAGGGGACGGTTCAGCCAGCGGTCCTCCGCCACCGGTGCAGGTCGCGTTCCACCGCCGCATGGATCTCGGTGAGGCGGATGCCGGACGCCGCCAGCTTGGAGGAATCCATGATGCAGTTGGAGCGCGGGGTTTTCGCCGCCACGCGCATGAATTCGTCCTCGGAGGCAAAGAATCTAAACTCCTTCGTGCAGACGCCGCTTCGGCGGATGAGCTCGACGATCTCGCGGGTGGTGATGGTGCCGGGATTGGTCACGTTGTAGGTGCCGAACGGCACGCGTTTCTCCCAACAGGCAAAGGTGGCGGCGGCAAACTCGTCGAGCTGCGAGATCGAATTGGCGGCAGC
>CAJAKX010000005.1 GCA_903940425.1 uncultured Opitutia bacterium
ATCGAGCGCATCGCCGACCACGCCACCAACATCGCCGAGGAGACGATCTTCCTCTCCAAGGGCAAGGACGTGCGGCACAGCGACGAGGTGAAGAAAAGCGTCAAGCCCGAGGCTTGACCGGGTGTTCGTGCGCCGGCAATTCCGTGGCGGGGCAGGCGCCGGCCACGCCTCAGTGCATGCCGGCCAGGCGGGCGAGGTGCATCAGCCCGTAGCCCAGCAGCCCGGTGACCGGCAGCGTCAGCACCCAGGCCCAGACGATGCGCTCGACGATGCCCCATTTGACGGCGCTGAAGCGCTTGGAAGCGCCCACGCCCATGATGGAGGTCGAGATGACGTGGGTGGTCGAAAGAGGGACGCCGATGGTCGAGGCACCGTGAATGATGAGCGCGGCGGTGGTCTCGGCGGCAAACCCGTGCACCGGCTGCAACTTCACCATCTTGTGGCCCATGGTGCGGATGATGCGCCATCCGCCCCCCGCCGTGCCCGCCGCCATGGTGAGCGCGCAGGCAACCATCACCCAGCGCGGCACAATGAATTCCGGGATGCGCAAAAAGGAAAGCCAGCCGGGCACATGGGCAAAGACCCCGGCTTGCGTGCCGGTAAAGAGCGCGAGCGTGATGATGCCCATGGTCTTCTGCGCGTCATTGGAACCGTGACTGTAGCCCATGAAACCCGCGCTCAAGAGCTGGGCCTTGCCAAAAATAAGCGAGACCAGACGGGGGGCGACCTTGCGCAGAATGATTGTGAGCAGAAACATGAGCAACGCACCGATAATGAAGCCCAGTATCGGCGAGGAGACCATGGGAAGCACGATCTTCGGCCACAGACCGTTGTGGGCGCCCTTGGCATCCACGAGCGACCACTTCAGCACCGTCCATCGGCCGTCGGCCGAGGCGAGGGCTGCGCCGCATAATCCGCCGACGAGCGCGTGGCTGGAACTCGACGGCAGGCCGAGCCACCACGTGAACAGGTTCCAGATGATCGCGGCGAGCAACGCGGCGAGCACGGTCGGCATCGTCACCACGCTCGTGTCCACCAGTCCCTGGCCGATCGTGGTGGCCACCGCGGTGCCGGCGAGGGCGCCCAACAGATTCCAGAACGCGGCCCAGACGATCGCCTGCCGTGGCGAGAGCACCTTGGTCGAAACAACCGTGGCGATGGCATTGGCGCTGTCGTGAAATCCGTTGATGTACTCAAAGACGAACGCCGCCAGCAGAACGAACAGAAAGAAAATCATGGCGCGCGCTCAGGAGTATTTCAGCACGATTTGAAACACCACATTGCCGGCGTCGCGGCAGCGGTCGACGGACTTCTCCACCATTTCGAAAAGCTGCAGCAAAAAAATGACCTCCTTGGCCTCGTACGGCCCATGGTAGAGCTCTTTTTCGAGGTTGAGCATCACCTTGTCGGCCTCGCCCTCGGCGAACTGCAGCTTCTCGTTGGCCGAGCTGATCCGGTCCATCTTCGTGCCTTTGCGCAGTTCGCCGACCATGAAGGCCACGTTGTCGGCCGCGAGTTGCAGGAGTTCCGCCTGGCGCACGAGCCCGGCATGCGGCAGCCGGCCGGGATAGATCGCGAGCCGTTCGACAATCTTCTCGACCATCTTGGGGATGCGGTAGAGCGCGAAGGCCAGGGCCTCGATGTCTTCGCGCTCCAGCGGCGTCACGAAGGTCCGGCACAACTCCTCGGTGATCTGCTGGGTGATGCGCTTGTCCTTCCGGCGGGTATGGACAAAATCATCGATTTTATTGGGCCAGTCGTTGGCGGCGTGCTCCTGCAGAAAGCGGCCGAGCAGGGCGGTGCTGGCCCGGGCCTCCTCGGCGCTCGCCTCCAGCAGATCGAAGAACTTCTCCTCTTTACCAAAAAGTTTTCGGATCGAGAACATGGATGTTGCTCTGGCTAGGGAAATCTTGTCAGAAGGCGAACAAATTGCGGGCAATTTCCGGCGGCGGCCGCCGGTCTTTGGGGATGGGGCCGGACCCAACGCGATCGCCGTCTGCAGACGCGATGCCGCGGTCGACAACCTCAACCGCCAGTTCTGCCGACCGCGAGCTGACCAGCTTCATGGTCGAGAAGCCCGAGACGATCTCGCGCGTGATCGAGTTGATGTTCATCTTGAAGTCGATCGGACGCATTGCCGACCACGCCACGAACATCGCCGAGGAGATGATCTACCTCAACAATGGCAAGATTGTGCGGCACAGCGACGAGGTGAAAAAACCTGCTCCGCCAGTCGGATGAGAACGGCGCGGCGGCGCCTCAGCCGTAGCGACCTTCGATGTATTCGGCGGTCTTCGGATTCATCGGGGCAAGGAACAGATCTTCAGTGCGGCCGTGCTCGATCAGTTCTCCCATCAGCATGAAGATACACTCGTCGCTGGCGCGCCGGGCCTGGGCCATGTTGTGCGTGACAATCACGATCGTGTAATGGCTCTTCAGTCCAAACATCAGCTCCTCAATCGCCCGGGTGCCTTCGACGTCCAGCGCCGAGCACGGCTCGTCCATGAGGATGATTTCCGGTTTGAGCGGCAGGAGCCGCGCGATGCAGAGCTTCTGTTGTTGCTCGAGCTGGAGGCTCGTGGCCTTGGCATCAAGGCGATCCTTGAGATCGTTCCAGAGACCGACCTCAATCAGCGATTTTTCCACGGCTTCGTCGAGGGCGGAACGCCTCAGCTCGACCCGTTCCCCGTGAATACGCAGGCCAAAAACCACGTTCTCGTAGATTGAAATCGGCAGGGGATTCGGCCGTTGAAAAACCATGCCCACCGCTTTGCGCAGCTCGATCAACGAGATGTCGGGATCGTAGATGTTTTTGCCGAGAATCCTGATCTCGCCGGTGGTCGTCACGTAGCCGTAGCGCTCGTTCACCCGGTTGAAGCAGCGCAGCAGGGTGGTCTTGCCGCAGCCCGACGGGCCGATGAGCGACGTGATAAGGCCGGGCTTGATGTTCATGGTCACCTTCATCAACGCCTGAAACTTCCCATACCACAGGTTCAGGTCGCGGGTCGTGATGCTGTATTGGACGGGGTCGCTCATCCGAAAATGCCGTTCACATACTCGTAGGTCTGCCGACTGGCCGGCTGGTCGGAAAAGATGACCTCAGTCCGGTCAAGTTCCACGATCTTGCCGCTCCACAGGAACATCGTGCGGTCCGCGAGCCGCCGGGCCTGCTGGGTCAGGTTGGTCACGAGGATGATGGTCATCTGCTGACGCAGGTTCTTCAGCACGTCCTCGATGCGCATGGTCGTCACGGGATCGATGGCGATGGAAAACTCGTCGAGGCAGAGGATCTCCGGCTGGTGCGAGAGCGCGCGGGCGATGGTTAGGCGCTGCTGCTGGCCGCCCGATAGCTTGGTGCCGAGGCTGTCGAGCCGGTCCTTCACTTCGTCCCAGAGCGCGGCCTGGCGGAGGCATTGCTCGACGATGGCGTCGAGCTCGCTCCGCCGGCTCATGCCGGCGCACCGCGGGGCGAAGGCGACGTTGTCGTAAATGCTCAACGGCAGGCCGACGGGCAGCGGCGCGACCATGCCGATCCGCCGCCGCAGCGCAAAGACGTCCCCAGCCTGCCGCACGTCCTCGCCGTCGACCTGGATGGTGCCCTGCACCCGGGCACCCGGCGTGAATTCAATCGTGCGGTTGATGCAGCGCAGCAGCGATGTCTTGCCCGACTGCGCCGGGCCGATGACGCCGAGGATTTCGTTCTTAAAAACGTTAAAGGTGACCCCGTGAATGACCTCCTTCGGCCCGTAGGAGAGCCGGAGGTCCGTCACGGCGATGTGCTTCACGGAGGGCATGGCAGGAAGCGTTACCATTTCTTGCGGGCACGCAGGTAGACGCGCACAACGATGGCGGCGGCATTGACCAGGAGCACCGAGCCCAGCAGGACGACGGCAGTGGCGTACGGGATGGATTCCCTGACGCCGGGCACCTGGGTCGAAAGCGTGTAGAGGTGCATGGAAAGGGCCATGCACTGGTCGTGCAAGCCGTAGGGGAAGAGGTCGCCCTTTTGCACCGCCTTGTAGAAGACGGCACCGGTGAACATGATCGGCGCCGTTTCGCCCGCCGCCCGGCTGACCTGGAGGATGACACCAGTAAGGATGCCGCTGACCGCATTGGGCAGCACGACCGATCTGATCGTCTGCCACCGGGTGGCGCCCACGTTCCAGCACGCCTCCCGGAAGCTCCGGGGCACGCTCGCCAGCGCCTCGCGGGTGCTGGCGATGATGACCGGCAGCGTCATGATCGCCAGCGTGAGCGACGCCGAGATGATCGAGTAGCCAAACCGGGCCGCATAGACGAACGCGCCCAGGCCGAACAGCGCGTGGACAATGCTCGGCACGCCGGCCAGATTAATGACCGCCAGGTTGATGATGCGATTGAACCAGTTGTCCCTGGCGTATTCGTTCAGGTAAACGGCGGCGAGGATGCCGATCGGCGCGGACACGACCAGCGAGAGGGTAACGAGATAAATGGTTCCGACGAAGGCCGGCCAGATGCCGCCCTCCTTCATGCCCCGCGCCGGCACGTCGAGCAGGAAACCCAGGCTGAGCGAGGGCCAGGCCCGCTCGATCAGGTAGCCGACGATCAGCAGCAGCGGGACAATCATCGCAGCCGCCATGGCGCAGAACACCCACTTGGCGACAGCCTCCTGCCGCAGCTTCCGGCGGGCCAGCGGGGTCTCCGTGAACATGGTGTTCGGGGTGGCGCTCATTTCCGGCGAATCCCCCGCACAAAAAAATCGGCGGCCAGGTTGACCACGAAGGTGATCGTGAACAGCAGCACGCCGGTCAGGAACAGCACACGGTAGTGGTCCGAGCCTTCCGGCGCCTCGCCCAGTTCGGCGGCGATGTTCGCCGTGAGCGTGCGCACCGAGTCGAGGATGCTGTGGGGAATGTGAATCGCGTGGCCCGTGGCCATCAACACCGCCATCGTTTCACCGACGGCCCGCCCCACGCCGAGCAGCACCGCCGCCAGCAGTCCGTTCTTGGCGGCCGGCAGGAGCACGCGCCAGACGAGCTGCCAGCGCGTCGCCCCCAGCGCCACGCCGGCCTCGCGGTAGGAATCCGGCACGGCCTTCAGGGCGTCCTCGCCGATGGAGACGATGATCGGCACGCTCATGAGCGCCAGGATGATCCCGCCGTTGAGGATGTTTACGCCGACCGGGGCGCCGGTGTACTGCACGATCAGCCGGCTCATGACCGTCAGGCCAACGAAACCCCACACCACGCTCGGGATGGCCGCCAGCAGCTCGATGACGATCTTGAGCGTCTCCTTGAGTTTGGGTCCGCAGAATTCCGAGATATAAATCGCGGCGCCCAGACCAAACGGCACGGCGAGGAGCATCGCGAGCGCCGTGACGCTGAAGGTCCCCGCGATCATGGCCAGCACTCCATACCGCTTGTTGATTTCCGAAGTCGGGTACCACTGTTCGCTGAACAGGAACTGGCTGAGGCTGAACTTGCCATGGACCAGCACCGGAAACGCCTCCTTGAAGACGAAGAAGAAGATGCCCAGCACAAAGACGATCGCGCTGATGCCGCAAAGATAGATCAGAGCCTCCAACCCCCGTTCCCCCGCGACCGCCCACATGGGCCGCCGCATCCGGCGCACCGCGAGATTCGGTTCGGCTGGCGCTGGTGTCGGTTGTTCGTTCATCTCAGCATGAGGCTGGCGGATATCGGCGGGAGTTTCTGGATCCGCTGGTCTGACCATGGTCCATTGGTTCCGCCCGACTCCCGCCACACCTGGCAGCTCGCCCCACCGGGTCTACGGGGCGGCACGCACGGCCACCGGTACGGGCACGTAGCCGCTCGCTTCGACCACTTTCTGTCCCGCATCGGACAGCATCCAGTCGATGTAGAGCTTCACCGGACCCTGCGGCTCACCGAGGGTGTAAACGAGGAGTGAACGGGAAATGGGATAGGTCTTGTTCAATGTATTCTGGACGGTCGGCGCGAAGGCTGGTTGGCCGGCCTTTGTGGCCACCTTGAGCATCTTCACGCCGGAGGTCGCGTATCCCATCCCGCTGTAGCCGATGGCGGTCGGGGTGGAAGACACAAGTTCAACGACCTCTTTCGAACCGTTCATGTCGCGGGAACCGAGCTTGTAGTCCTTCTTGTTCAGGACGTGCTCACGGAAAAACTCGTAGGTGCCCGAACTCGACTGGCGGCTGACCCGCACGATGTCATCGCTCGAAGTGTTGGGTATCTTCACTCCGAGGTCGGACCATTTGGTGATCTTGCCGCCTTCCGCGAAGATCTCCGAGAGCTGTTCAAAGGTGATCTCGTCGAGCGGATTGTCCTTGTGTACGTAGACCGCCAAGCCGTCGTAGCCGACGATGAATTCCTTGGGTATCTTGCCCGTGTTCTTTGTCGCCTGATCGATCTCCTCGGGTTTCATATTGCGGCTGCAATTGGCGATATCGATCGTGCCCTTGATCAGCGCCGCAATCCCTTGGCCGGAGCCACCGCCGGAGACTTCCACCTCCACGTTGGGCGCCACCTTCCGGTATTCCTCCGCCCAAACCTGGGCAAGATTGACCATCGTGTCGGAGCCCTTGTTCTGGATGGAAACCCTCGCGACAGTGTCACCGTTTCCGGCGCGGCCACTTTTTCCGCATCCGGTTGGCAGCAAGCATGCGGCCAAGGCGGCTGCAATTGCGGCCCCCATTTTCAGGACAAACGAGTGTCTAGTGTGGTGGATCATGGATATCGCTCTTGGGTTTGACGTCTCCGAGAATTGCTTGAACCAGCTCCCGAATTTGGACATCCAAAGCCTGGTAGGCTGATTCAAAAGCCGTCTGCCCAGCCTCGGCCGGCCCTTCGACCGTTGCAGGATCGGTGACGGGCCAGACCAGGCACACAGTCTTGGTGTGAGGCCCGGGCAACGCCTGCCGCCCTGCGTTATCCAGCGCAATCATCACTTGGTAGTGCTCCCAGTACGGGACTTGTTCGAGGGATTTGGTCGACTGGCGCGAGATGTCGATGCCTTTCGACGCCATGAAATCCACTGCACGCTTGTCGACCGGCTGGGGAGCGACTCCGGCGCTGCTGAAGACGAAGCGGGGCATACCCAAGGCGGTGCCGATGCCCTCGGCCATCTGGCTCAGGCAGGCATTGCGTTCGTCAATCAGCAGGATGCGAAACGCCTCGGCCCCCTTGTGTTTGACGAATTCACCGGTGCACATGTACAGCACTTCTTCGCAGATGTTTTGAGCTTGGTCCGTGACGCGCTCGAAACGCCGCGCAATGCTGATCAACGGCTCGAAGGCCGTCCCCTGCAGGCGGTGGGCCGTGCGCAGCTCCGCCAGTTCCGCGCTGATGATGTTACGCAGGGTGTCGGCCCGCGCCTCGATCTCCATCGTCCGTCGTGCCAGGTCGGCATCCTGGTTGACAAAGGCCTGGACCGCATCGTGCAGCATGTGCACGGAAAGATTGGCCAGCTCGATGAACCTGGCGTAAGGCAGCTGCAGTTTCAGGGCGGTCACCGCCAGGACCTGGCGGGCGATGGTTTCGGCGTAATCGCCCACGCGCTCCAGTCCCTTATTGATCTTGATGGTCGCGAAGACGAACCGCAGGTGACTGGCGACAGGCTGCTGACGGACCATGAATTCCAGGCAGAGCCGGTCGAGCTCGGTCTCCAACTCGTCGATATATTGGTCACGGAGGATGACCGAGTAAGCCAGCTGTCGGTTTTGCTCGATCAGCGCCTGCAGGCTCGCCTTCAGGGCGCGTTCACTCAAGTCGGCCATTTCGACCACCTTGCCGCGGATCAAGTCGATGCCGCGCTGGAGGGATTCTTCAAGATGGGAGTGCTTGTCCAAGCGTACGATCACCTATGGTTTTTTTGCCGTCACTGGCGACAACTATCTTCGGCGATCATTGCGGCGACATGGTTCCGAATAATCCGGTGCACAGCGTCGACCATTCCGGGCACACCAGTCATTTTGGCAAGAGCATGAATACCTCTTTGGGTATTCACGAGTTCTGCCAGGGCGAAACAAAATCGTGACGTCGCCGGGGCTTTTTCCGATCGCTAATGCCGGCCGGTGGCGCCGCTGCTGCGGCACCCTCATGCCCGCCGGCGCAGCCGCGACCACCACAGACCCAGCCGTTCGTGCACCGCCGCGGTGCTGCGTTCGAGCGACGGCACGTCCCAGGTGAAATCGGACAACCGCCACCGTGGCGGGGTGAAGTAGAGGTAGTCGGTCGGGCAGGGCAGGGCGTGCAGACCCTGCGCGGCGCACAGGGCCATCGCCCGCGGCAGGTGCCAGGCCGAGGTCACCACCGCCACCGGCGCATCGCCCAGCAGGGCGTGCAGCCGCGCGGCCTCCTCCTCGGTGTCGCGGGCGTCGTCGATCATAAGAATGCGGGTGCGTTCCACCCCGAGCGATGCCGCCGAGTCGGCCAGGATCCGGGCGTGCGTGGGACCGCCGTTGTCGCCGGGTCCCGACACCACCAGTCTTGCCGCGGGCAGCAGCCGCAGCAGCCGGATTCCCTCGGTCAGGCGCGCCCGTGCCGACGTGCTCAGCCGGCTCAAGGCCGGCCGGACATCGCCGTCTTCGTGTCCGCCACCGAGCACCACCACATAGCGGCAGGCCGCCAGCGGCGGCGGGAGCGGTTCGCCAGGCTGGAAGGCGCCCACCGCCGGGTAACGCGATTCCAGCGGCGCAATCAGCCGCCCGCTCACCCACTTGTTGCTGGCGGCGAGCAGCACCAGCACCGCGAGCGTCAACAGCGACCGGCCGGTGCGCCGCCACCGGCGGCTCCCGAGCAGCACCGCGCCGAGGACACCGCACACCAGCACGAATGGCAGCGGCAGCAGGAACGGCGAGAAGAACTTTTTCAGCCAGAACATGCGGCCAGCTTGGCCGGAAAAGGCCGAAAGCATAGCCCGAAAATGACCCGGCGTGCAGCCGGCCGCGAACCCCCGGCGGCCGGGGGCGATGCACCGGGAATCGGGATTGACAGCGAAAGGCACCGGCCTGAGCTTTCCCGGCTCTTTCACGGCGACCGTAGCTCAGTCGGTTAGAGCATTCTGCTGGCCAGCATTCTGCTGAACAGCAGAATGGGTGTCGCGGGCCACGCCGCGTGGTTTGCCGGGAGGTTCAATCAGGCGTTCAAACGCAATTAGGAGAATATTTGCCTTCGGCTGTGCCGGAATGACGGGCGAAGTTATTGACGAAATCCGGTTGGGGTGACCTGAGGAGTTCACTGCCCGGCGAATCGGGATTGACAGCGGTATGTGTCGGGCTGACTTTTCCCGGCTCTCCACGGCGACCGTAGCTCAGTCGGTTAGAGCACCAGATTGTGGATCTGGGTGTCGCGGGTTCGATCCCCGTCGGTCGCCCCATTTTCCGGGTCTACACCAAAGATTGGGGAGGGGGAGTCAGGTTCTTGGGATCTGGAGTGAAGCGGAGGAAAATTCCCACGAACCTGAGCAGGATTGGCATACGGGTTGGTATAAACGGTTGAACCAAGCGAAGGCACGGCGTACACGCACTGCTAGACATCAGGAGGATATATGACACCGGAAGAACTCGACGACTTACGGAACGACCCGGACAATCGAAAGTGGGGCGTCTATTACTGCAAAGAAGATCCCCGAGTTATCGTACCAAGGCATTGGAAGGGGATGGGCTGGACAATCAACGCAGCCCGTCCGAGCGCGATTCCGGTACTGTTGTTTATGTTTATTCTTGTGGTCGTCCCCGCGAAGGTGGTGAGGGCATATGGAGGTGGGACTGTTGACAGCCTTTTTGCCGCTGCGGCGGGCATCACAGTCGTGTGCTTGCTGTCTGCCTATTTATCTTCAAGCACGCGATGGAGTCGCTGACGCCTCCCCCAACCCAGGTTGGCATAATTCCAAACAACACCGTCCAACTCAGTCGCCAAACGCGGACCCAACCAGAACAGGATTCGCGAGAAGCACTGACGGTGTTTGACCATTTGTGGATCTGGGTGTCGCGGGTTCGTTCTGCTGTCCAGCAGAACGTCGGTCGCCCCATTTTCCAGACGGCTGAGGACTGCGCAGGTGCCGCCCGGCTTGCACCGTCCGGTTGTTCGCATACGCTGCAGAGACTGCATGCAGCGTTTTCGGATCGTCACTTTCAACATTGCGCACGGCCGCGGGCTGTCGCCGTTCCAGGGGTTGCACGGCCGGCAACGCTTCCAGCGTAATCTCCGCAGGATTGCCCGGCTGTTCGACGAACTCGCGCCCGACATCGTGGCCTTGCAGGAAATCGATGAAAACTCGCGCTGGAGCGGCAGCTTCGACCATCTCGATTACCTGAATGCGTTCGCCGATTTTCCCCATGTCGTGTTCGGCGTGAACAACCGCCGCACCGGCGGCTATCACCTCAACTACGGCAACGCCATCCTGTCCCGCCATCGCATCGCCGCCTGGGAAAACATCAACTTCGGCACGCGCAAAGTCGGCGGAAAGGGCTTTCTTTTTGCCGAGATCGATGTCGGCGGCCGCCTGCTGCCCGTGGTCAATATCCACCTGCACTACCGCTCGCGGGTCCATCGCTTCCGGCAGATCGAGAAACTCATGGAGTACCTCAATACCAAGCGCGAACACCGCCGCACGCACTGGGCCGCGCCGCCCATCCTCTGCGGCGATCTCAACAATCCCTCCCACCGGCTCGACGCCACGGCCTCGCTGTTCCACTACTTTTCGCTGCAGGGCCACTACACCTTGCATCCGCCGCAGGGCGTGCGCACCTATCCCGCACCGTGGCCGCAACGCTCCCTGGATTTCATCTTCCTGCCGCCGGCCTGCCGCGTGCTCCACTGCCAGGTCGTGCGCTGCAATCTTTCCGACCACCGGCCGGTGATGGTGGAATTCGTGTTAAAATGACGAGGGCATCGGCGCTCCGCTGCCCGCGAACATGTCAACTATTAGTTGACATGTTCGCGAGCTCGCCGCTGGTGGGCGGGCTCACTTTTTTGTGTCTTTCACGCCGGTTTGCGGCTAACTCTTCCGGCGCTCATGAACCGTATCGCCCAGGCTTTTGCCCGCGCCCAAGCCCGACACCGGGCCGCCTTCGTGGCCTATTTGTGCGCCGGTGATCCCGACTTTGACACATCGCTGGCCGCCTGCCACGCGGTGCTCGCGAGCGGCGTCAACCTGCTCGAACTGGGCGTGCCGTTCTCCGATCCGCTGGCCGACGGCCTCACCAACCAGCTCGCCGCCCAACGGGCACTCAAGGCGGGCATGACGTCCGCCCGCGTGTTCGAGTTGGTGCGCGCCCTGCGCACCGACTATCCGTACACGCCGATCATCTTCTACACCTACTACAACCTCGTCTTTGCCAACGGCGTCGACGCCTACGTTCGCGCCGCCAAGGCCGCCGGCGTCGACGGCATGCTCACGCTCGACCTGCCGCCCGAGGAGGCCGGCGATTTGCTCGCCGCCAGCCGCGCGCACGATCTCAAAACCGTCTTCATCGTGGCGCCAACCACCTCCGACCGCCGCCTTCCGAGGATCACTGCCGCGGCCACCGGCTTCGTCTACTATGTTTCGCGCGAGGGCGTCACCGGCGTGCGCGACGAGATGGCCGTCGGCATCCCCGAGGCGGTCGCGCGCATCAAGGCGCACACGACGCTGCCCGTGGTCGTGGGCTTCGGTCTTTCGCGTCGCGACCAGGTCAGCCAGGTGGCGCGCTGGGCCGACGGCGTCGTGGTCGGCAGCGCGCTGGTCAACTGTATCAAGGAAAACCTCGGTGACACCGGCCGCATCGTGGCGCGCCTGCGTGCGGTCACGGCCGATCTCGCCGCCGGCACGGCGCGGCTAACGCTCAGATGACCTTTGGCCGCGGCAGTTCCAGCGCGGCGATGGCGGCCATGATGCGTTCCGAGGCGTGCTGGTACCGCTCCTTGCCCTCCGCCTGGTTGTCGTAATCACCGGGCAGCAGCGGCCGGCCGAACACCACCGAGACCGGCGTGCCGAGCCGCAGCGGTCCGTTGCGGCCGAAGGCCTCGAACGAGCCGAAAATGCGCGCCGGCACCACCGGCACACCCGTGCGGCAGGCCATCAGGCCCACGCCGGCCTTGGGCCGCTGCAACCGGCCCGTCGGGGTGCGCGTGCCTTCGGGAAACAGGATGATTCCCTTGTCCTCCCTGAGGACGTGCAAGACACGCCGAATGGCGCTGACGTCCGAGCCGGAATCCCGGTCAACGGGAATAACCCCGACGGCATCCAGCCACCAGCTGACAATGCCGCCCTTCCAGAGCGTCTTGCGGGCAAAGGCGCACATCTGGCGCGGCACCTGCGCGCCAATAATCGGCGGATCGAGGGCGCTGGCATGGTTCGCGGCGATGATGAATCCGCCGTGGCGCGGGATGTTGTCGACGCCGCTCACCGCGGTGTGGAAGTGGATGTCACAGAGCGCTCCCATGCCGTAGTGGAAGAAGCCGTAGACGGGATCCATCCCGACCTGTGGAAAATCATGGCTCATGGGGCGGCGAGGTAGGCGGCGATGGGCGCGGCCATGGACGCGACGACCTC
Source organism: uncultured Opitutia bacterium (assembly GCA_903940425.1). Classification (GTDB taxonomy): domain Bacteria; phylum Verrucomicrobiota; class Verrucomicrobiia; order Opitutales; family Opitutaceae; genus Fen-1467. The sequence continues at coordinate 12,511 of CAJAKX010000005.1, forward strand.
CTCCAGGGTAAGATGCGTGCTGTCGATGGCAATGGCGCCGGGCGGGCAGGTGAGGGGCGAGGCCTTGCGCGACGAATCCAGCCGGTCGCGCTCGTGGATGGTGTCCTGCTGGCCCTGCGCCACGCGGCGGCGGACGCGTTCGGACGGATCGGCGCGCAGGAAGAAGCGGAAGTCCGCGCGGGGAAAGATCACCGAGCCGATGTCGCGTCCCTCCATCACGAGCCCGCGGAACCCGTGGTGGCGCGCCACGCCGGTCTGGCCGCGCTGGTAGGAGAGCAGCCACTGCCGCAGCTCGGGCAGCGCGGAGAAGAGTGAGACATTTTCATTCACGTCCCGGCTGCGGATTTCCCCGCCCGCCACGCGCCCGTCGAGCTCCATCTCGGCGCGGCGGCCGGTGACGCGGGTGCCGAGCTTCAGTCCCGCGAGCGCCGCGCGCACTGCCGGCAGATCGGTGTGGCTCACGCCGCGGCGGAGCAGCTCGGCCGTCGCCGCCCGGTAGAACGAGCCGGTGTCGACGTGCAGCAGCTGGAACCGCTCGCTGAGCGCGCACGCCGTGGATGATTTGCCCGAGGCGGCGCCGCCGTCGATGGCGACAATGATGAAGTCCTTGGAACTCACGGGCGGGTGTGCGAGTTTTTCCAGACCTGCGCCAGGACCTCAAAGAAATTGGGGAAGGTCTTGGCGCAGCAGCCGGGATTGCGGAGGCGGAGCCACGGCCGGCCGTTGCCGTGCAGGTCGTGGCAGCCGAGGATGGCGAAGCTCATGGCAAAACGGTGGTCGTCATAGGTCTCAATGGCGACGTCCGGGGTGAGCGGCCGCGGCGTGATCGTGAGCGCGCCCTCCTCCTCGGCCACCTCCTGGCCGAGCCGGCGCAATTCGCGCGCCGCTCCCGCCACGCGGTCGGTCTCCTGCCGGCGCGTGTGGGCGATGCCGGTGATGCGCGTCGGGCCGGCGAGCAGCGGCGCGATCGCCGCGAGGGTCAGAAAAGTGTCGGAGAACTCGCTGAAGTTTTGATCGACTCCCCGTGGAGCCATGCCGCGATCGAACGCCGCCACCAGTCCGCCGCCGGCCTCCTCGACTATGAGGCCGGCGGCGCGCAGGACGGCAATAAACCGTGTGTCCCCCTGGAGCCCGGCCCCCCCCGTGCCGCGCAGGCCGGGCAGCGTGAGCCTTCCGCCCGTGACGAGGGGCAGGACGAGGAAGTAGCTCGCGGCGGTCGCGTCGGATTCGATGGCGTAGGTTTCAGCGGGCGGACGGTAGGCGGTTCCGTTGTTGATCCGGAAAACCGTTTCATCCGCCCGGATGTTCGGATTCTGATGGAAGTGGCCCATCAGGCGGGCGGTCATCTCGACGAACGGCCGGCGCACGTCACCGGCCAGCGTCACGGCGAGCGGCGCCTGGGCGAGCGGTGCGACCATGAGCAGCGCGGAGAGCATCTGGCTGCTCTCGCCTGCGTCGATGCGCACCGGGCCGCCGCGCAGACCGCGCGCATGGATCTCAAGGGGGAGGAAGCCTTCCTCGTCTGGGCAGCGGATGTCGGCGCCGAGCGTGCGCAACGCGTCGAGCAGGCCCTTCATCGGTCGTTTACGCATCGGCGGCGCGCCATCGAGCCGGTAGACGCCGCGTGGCGCCGCGGCGCACAGCGCGGTCAGGAAGCGCGCGACGGTGCCGGCGTTGCCGACAAAAAGTTTTGCCGATGGCGCCGGGATTTTTCCACCTTGGCCGGTCACGCGAATGGTTTGCGCCACGGGGTCGGTTTTCACCGCGATGCCCAGGGCGCTGAGCGCCGCGGCCATCAGCGCGGTGTCTTCACTGAACAGCGCGTGGGTGAGGGTCACCGGGCCGTCGCACAGCGCGGCGAGCAGCAGGGCGCGGTTGGTCAGACTTTTGGAGCCGGGCAGAATTATTCCGCTGTCACGCGCGGGCTGCGTGAAGGGCGTGATGGACAGCGGATCGGGCAAGGGAGTCATCGGTCAGGGGACCATTGGAACGACGGGCCGGCAGTTCAACAGCCGACGCCACGGAGGCTTCGTAGGCAATCCGAATGTCCGCCGCTCACGGGCGGAAACCATCCCGGTACGCCTTGCCCCGTTCGAGGCGGGCGCGGATTTCGACGAAATCGCGGTTGGCCAGCGCGGACTGGAAGGTCTGCAATTCGTCCTGGAACTGCCGCAGCGCCCGCAGCACCTCCTCGCGGTTCTGCTGGAGGATTTCGACCCACATGGTGGGGTCGCCCGCGCCGATGCGGGTGGTGTCGCGCAGGCCGCCGCCGGCGAAGTTGCGCCACGCCGGGTTTTTCCGGGCGAGAAACTGGCACAGGTTCGTGGCGACCACCTGCGGCAGATGGCTGATGTGCGCAACGATCTCGTCGTGCGCATCGGGATCGAGGGTCGTCACCTCCGCGCCGAGTTCGTGCCAGAAGCGCACCACGGCGGCGAGGGCGCCCGCGTCGGTCCCGCCCAGGGGCGTGACGAAGCAGGGGCGCTGCTCGAAGAGGGTCTCGGTGGCGTGCTCCCAGCCGGTCTTTTCCGAGCCGGCCATGGGGTGCGCGCCCACGAAGTGGACCCCCGGCGGCATCGCCGCGTGGCCGAGGCGCGCGATTTCGCCCTTCACGCTGCCCACGTCGGTGACGAGCGTGCCCGCGGCAAGGCGCGGGCCGACCGCCTGCGCCAGCGTGATGATCTTGTCGACCGGGGCGGCAAGCACGACGAGGCCGGCGCCGCGCACCGCCTCTTCCGGGGTGTCGCGCACCTCGTCGCACCAGGACTGGGTGCGCAGCCGCACGCGGTTCTCGGGCCGGCGCGACCAGAGCACGATGCGGCGCGTGAGGCCGCGCTGGCGCGCGGCCTTGGCCACCGAGCCGCCGAGCAAACCGGGGGCCAGGATGGTGAGCTGTTCGAACACCCCTTCCACAAAAACCCTGGCCGGCGGATTGTCGAGCCCGGTGCGGACGGCCCGGCGGCCGGCGGTACGAGCCAATATTGCATTGTCATGTCGCGGCTGGTGTAGTCGTATTAAATTTATGACCGAAGAACCGGAGGAAAAATCCAAAGCCCAGCGGGCGATGATTCTCCTCTATGCCCTGATGGCGGCCGGCATTCTCCTGCCGTTTGTGCTCCTGTGGCTCAAGCGGTGACATCCTGGCGGTTTTCGCTCCGGTCATGAACAAAACCCTGCTGCCCATCCGTCTTGTTTTCATGGTGCTCTGCGCCGCCGGGGGCTGGCTGGTGTGTTACACGATCCAGGAGTGGGATGATTACCGTTTGCGCGCCACCATCATCGGCCTGCTGATTGGCGTGCTGGTGGTCCTGGTGGACATCATGCTGAAGGGTTTCTCGTTGCGGGGGCTTTCGGCGATCACCTTTGGCCTGGCGGTGGGCGCCGTGGTCGCGTTCTTCATTTCCAGCTCGCCCCTCTTCGAGTATGGCGACCCGCAGGCGGTGTATCTTTTCCGGCTGGCGCTGTTCCTGGTCTGCTCCTACCTCGGCACGGTCATCGCGCTGCGGGGCAAGGACGAATTCAACCTGGTCATCCCCTACGTGCGCTTTGTGCCCCACGATGTGGACGTCCCGCTGGTCGTGGTCGACACGAGCGCCCTCATTGACGGCCGCGTGGCCAAGGTCTGCGAGGCGGGCTTCATCAACGCGGCGCTCGTCATCCCCCGCTTTGTGCTCACGGAGCTGCAACATGTGGCCGATTCGTCGGATCCCCTGCGGCAGGCGCGCGGCCGTCGCGGGCTGGAAGTGCTCAACGACCTGCGGCGGATCAAAAACCTCGATCTGCGCATTCACGAGAGCGAGGTCAGCAAGCGGCAGGACGTGGATGCCAAGCTCGTCTTCCTCGCGCAGTCGATGCGCGCCAAGCTGCTCACGACCGACTACAATCTGGCGAAGATGGCCGAATTCCACGGCGTGCCGTGGCTCAATCTCAATCACCTGGCGGCCGCGCTGCGGCAGGAACTCAGCGTCGGCGACACCATCGAAATCAGCCTGGTCAAGCTCGGCAAGGAGGAGGGACAGGCCGTGGGTTTCTTTGAGGACGGCTCAATGGTGGTCGTCAACGCCGCGCGCTCCCATGTGGGCCGGCGCGTGACGGCCGAGATCACCAGCGTGCTACCCTCGGCCGGCGGCAAAATGGTGTTTGCGCGCTTCGTGGGCGAGGCGGCCTAGCGCCTTGCCGGGCGGCCACGGCGGCAGTTCGCCGGCGGGGTAAATAAAAACCGCAGGCCGGAGCATGCGGTTCGAGGTAAACGGAAGCCAGCGGATGGCGCTGGAGTTTATGGAAAGGCCGCCCGGCCTACTTGGCGCGCGTGGCCGTCCATTCCCGCTTCGTGACCTGGCCGTCGCGGCCGGGTCCTTCGGAGGAGCCCTTGAGGGTATCGCCGTCGAGCTTGCCCTGATACTTGGTTTCTAACTTGTTCCCGTTGAACTCGCGCACGACGGAAAACGCGATCTGGTCGTCCTTGAACGAAGCGTCGCTGAGGGGTGTTTCGCCCCGGAAGCCGCTCATGTTGCCGGTGAGCTGGCCATCCTTGAGTTCGAGCTTGAGCGTGACTTCCCTGGGTTGACCATCACGGCCCGGCACGGTCCATTTCCAAGTGCCGGTGGGATCGCCGGCGAAGGCGAGAACGCTGGTGAGACAAACGGCGGCAAAGGCCGCGGTGATCATGCGGAATGATTTCATGACTGGAAGAGTTTGGTTATGGGGTTGGAGATGGAATGACGCCGGGGAGGCTGGCAAGGTTACTCCGTCTCGGGCTCCGAGTTATTGCGCCAGTCCACGGCCCCAAACCGGCTGCCACCGAGAAGAGTGTAGACGAGGCTGAACGTCCCTTCCGATTGGTACCGGTCGGGGATGTGGCCGTAGTGGCTGTGACGATGCGACTCGACATATTCGAGTCCTACCGCCTGGTGCTTGAACAGCCGAAAAGTCAGGCCGACTTCACCGCGAAAAATCTGCTCCGATCCGGTGCGGTCGTCGGAGCCCGTCCCACTGACGTAATAGTCACGCGCCGTGAAATCGAGCATGGTCCGGCGGCCGAAGATGAAGCGAAGGGCGAGCAACCCCTGGGGCGTCGCACCATAGTGGTAATCGCGCAGGCCGTCGGCCCGCGGAATGGTGCCGGCGGCGCCGAAGCCGACGCCGGCCAGGGCCGATCCCTGCATGGCCACGTGGCGCGAGAGCCACCACTGTTCGGTCGTTCCGAGCGAGAGGGCGGTGGAGGAAACGCGAAAAATCGCAGGAGCGATGTAATCGTAACTGCCGTAGAGCCCCCAGATGCCCCGGTAATTTTCCCCGACCTCGTAGTCAGTCCCGTAAAGGAGGCCGCCGACCATGACATCCTGGATAAAGTTGTGCCCGTGCGCACTGGTCTGGGCGGCGAATTCGAATTTAAAGTAATCAAAGGGCCGGTTGTACGTATAACCCGTCTTGCCCGGGAGTCCGTAGCTGAAGGAAAAGTCCAGGATCGCCTCGCTATGCTTCCGGTCGGTGTAAGCGGACCCTTCGTTGAGCAGGAGGTTGTTCGTTTTGAAGAGGTCCGTGCTGACGCCCCAACGCAGCCGGGTGAAGATCGCCGGATCATGACTCGGGAACACGGTCTTGAAGCGGCGTCCGAACATGAGGCGGTTGAAGCCGGTC
>CAJAKX010000006.1 GCA_903940425.1 uncultured Opitutia bacterium
GGACCAGCGCCGAGGTGTTGAATCGGAAAACCACGGAATTGATCTCCCCTGATCTCGCCGCCACGGAGGCGCTTATCGCGGTCCTGCTCAAGCAGGGAAGCTGGTCTGGAGAGCGATGGCAGATGACAAAAAGCGGGCAGAAGGTGGAGATATTCAGCCGGCTGACGCTCGTGCGCGACGAGCAGGGCCAGCCGCAGTCGGTCTTTGAGATCAACACCGACATCACGGAAAAAAAGCAGCTCGAAGCCCAATTTCTTCGCGCCCAAAGGCTGGAGAGCATCGGGGCGCTCGCCAGTGGCATTGCCCATGATCTCAACAACGTCCTCGCGCCGATCATCATCGGCGCGCCGTTGCTGCGCGAAATGATCAAGGACCAGACCGGACGCCATCTGCTCAAAACGATGGAAACAAGCGCCCAGCGCGGGGCCGCCATTGTCCGACAGGTGCTGACATTCGCCCGCGGAGTCGAAGGCGAGCGCGTGGCCCTGCAGCCGCGCCATCTGCTCCGGGAGATGGAAAAACTCGCCGCCGAGACCTTCCCCAAAGGCATACGAGTTGAATCCGACATGGCGGCCGATCTTTGGTCGGTTCTGGGCGACGCAACGCAACTGCATCAGGCCTTGCTGAACCTGTGCGTCAACGCACGCGATGCCATGCCGCGAGGCGGCGTCATCACTCTGGAAGCCGCCAATATCGTGCTCTCCAGGGAGTCGGCGGAAAAAATACCGGGCGCCCAGCCGGGTTCCTTTGTCTGTTTGCGCGTCACCGACACCGGCACAGGCATTCCGCCGGAAATCGAGGCGAAGATCTTCGAGCCATTTTTTACGACCAAAGGCGTGGGCAAAGGCACCGGACTTGGGCTGTCCACCGTGCTGGGCATCGTGCGCAGCCATGGCGGCTTCGTCCGGGTCGCCAGCAAAGTCGGGCAGGGGACCACCTTTGAACTGTACCTCCCCTCAACGACGAACGAGTTGGTGGCGGTTAAAAGTGAGACCGCCACGCCTTGGCCGCGCGCGCGCGGCGAAGGCATCCTCGTGGTGGACGACGAAGCCGCCGTCCGCGAGGTCGCGCGACAGGCGCTGATGGAATTCGGATACCAGGTGATCACAGCCGCACGCGGAGCCGAGGCCCTCAGGATCTTCCAGAAGCGCCAACGGGAAATTCAAGTAGTGCTGACCGACATGATGATGCCGGAGATGGACGGACCGACCCTGGTCGCAGCCCTGCGGGTACTCGACCCGAAGGTCAGGATTGTCGGTATCACCGGCATGAGCGACATGGCGGGCATGAGCGGGCTGAAGACGCTGGCGCTGTCGGCCATGCTGGCGAAACCGTTCACAATCAAAAAGCTCCTTGGGGCCGTCCGGGAAGCGCTGCCGGTGACTGCTGGTCATGAAAAGGCCGTCCCGGACGGCGGAGAATCACGGCCGGCACCGCCGGGCTGAAGTCCGATCATCCGGGGTCGGCGACCCCGGCTATCTTACAGCGCAGGCTGAAGCACTGCGCTACGCAACCGGTCGGGCCTTCTGGCTGAAGCACGGCTGGGCGGCGCGCGCGGATCTGGTGCTCGTGCAGAGGACTGGCGCCAACATCGTAGCGCGGTTCTTTAGACCGCGCTTACCACAAACGCAAACTATCGTAACGATTCAGGTCCGGCCGCGCGCCGGGACTTTTTCATGGAAAACCCGGCGGAGGCATCCCATGGTATGCCTCCGCAAGTCGCCCGCACCCCGTCATGAGAGGCATCAATTTCCCCCATTGGTCGCGCGTGTTGATCTGGGCACTGGTCGTGGTGCTCGGCACCGGTTCCATCGCGGTGCTCGCTTTTTCCCGGAATGAGCCGGTGAGCGCGCTCTGGCTGGTGGTTGCGGCGGGGTGCGTCTTCGCCGTTGCCTGGCGCTTTCACAGCGCCTGGCTGATGGCGAAGGTGCTGACGGTGGATGAGCTGCGGGCCACGCCGGCCGTCGTGCACGAGGACGGAAGGGATTATGTTCAAACCAACCGCTGGATTGTGTTCGGCCACCACTTCGCGGCCATCGCCGGACCGGGGCCGCTGGTGGGCCCGGTGCTCGCCGCGCAGTTTGGCTATCTGCCGGGCATGTTGTGGATTCTCATCGGCGCGACGCTGGGCGGCGCCGTGCACGACTCGATCATCCTTTTCTGCTCCATCCGCCGCCGCGGCAAGTCGCTCGGCCAGATGGTGCGCGAGGAGGTGGGGCCGTTCGCCGGATTCCTCGCCCTCATCAGCATCATCGCGATCATGATCATCCTCCTGGCGGTGCTGGCGCTGGTGGTCGTGAAGGCCCTGGCGGAGAGCCCGTGGGGCCTGTTCACCATCACCGCCACGATGCCCATCGCGATCCTCATGGGCCTGGGACTGCGCTATTGGACGCCGGGCCGGGTCGGCTGGGTGAGCGTGTTCGGCTTCGTCGGACTGCTGCTGGCGGTCGCCGGCGGGCAGTGGCTGCACGGCACGCCACTCGAGGGCTGGCTCACCCTCAAAGGCACGACGCTCGCGTGGTGGATCATGGGCTACGGCTTTGTGGCCTCGGTGCTGCCCGTGTGGCTGTTGCTCGCGCCGCGCGACTACCTGAGCACGTTCATGAAACTCGGCACCGTGGCGTTGCTCGGCGTGGCCATTGTGCTCCTCGCGCCGATGCTGCGCATGCCCGCGCTCACCCGGTTCATCGACGGCAGCGGTCCGGTCTTCGCCGGCCCGGTCTTCCCTTTTTGTTTCATCACCATCGCCTGCGCCGCCGTGTCGGGCTTTCATTCGATCGTGGCTTCGGGCACCACGCCGAAGCTCCTCGCCCGCGAGAATGACATTCGTTTTGTCGGCTATGGCGGCATGATCACCGAGATGGTGGTGGGAATCATGGCGCTCATCGCCGCGGCCGCGCTGGAGCCGGGTCAATACTTCGCCATCAACATGAAGGGCGACATTACCGCCGTGACCCAGCAGATCACGGCCCTGGGCTTTCCCGTCACCGCCGGGCAGATGCGGGAGCTGGCGGACTCGGTGGGCGAAATCACGATGGTCGGCCGGCCGGGCGGCGCGCCCACGTTTGCCGTCGGCATGGCGCACATGTTTGCGGGCGTGCTCGGCGGCCGGGCCACCCTCGCGCTGTGGTATCACTTCGCGATCATGTTTGAGGCGCTGTTCATCCTCACGACCATCGACGCCGGCACGCGCGTAGGCCGCTTCCTCGTTCAGGATCTGCTCGGCTACGCGTGGCGGCCGCTGGGCGAGACGCGCTCCACCACCGGCAACTGGATCGCCAGCGCCGCCTTCGTCGGCGCCTGGGGCTGGTTCCTCTATCAGGGTGTCGTCGATCCGTTCGGCGGCATCAACTCCCTCTGGCCCATCTTCGGCGTGGCCAACCAGCTCCTCGCGGTCATCGCGCTCGCGCTCGGCACCACCGTGCTGATCAAGATGGGCCGCACGCGCTATCTGTGGGTGCCGCTGCTGCCGCTCGTCTGGCTGCTCGCCATCACCATGACCGCGGGCTGGATGAAGATTTTCTCGGTCGACCCGCGCCTCGGCTTTCTTAGCGCCGCCCGGGATTTTGAATGGCGGATCGCCGCGGGCGGCAGTGCCGCGCAGCTCGCCGAATGGCGCAGCCTGGCGTTCAGCAACCGGGTGGACGCCGTCGTCACCGGGACCTTTCTCGTGCTGGTGGCGCTTGTCGTGCTGGCCTCGGCCCGGGTGTGGGTGCAGTTGCTCACCGGCCGGCGGGCGGTGGATCTGCACGAGGAACCGTACGTTCCCCTGAAGGCGGCCCCGGCCGTCGGGCGTTGATCGCCGCCGGCTAGAGCGCGGCGATGGCCCCGGTCATGATTTCGCAGGCTCGATCCACGGCCGCGCCCTCGTGCGCCGTGCTGAGGAACGCCGTCTCATAGGCGCTGGGCGGCAGGTAGACGCCGCGATCAAGGCAGGCGTGGAAGAACTTCGCGAAGAGCTTTGCGTCGCTTTTGAGGGCGGTGGCGTAGTCGCGCACAGGTGTGGCGGTGAAAAACACGGCAAACATGGAGCCGACCTGCGGCACCTGCAGGGGCAGGCCCTTCTTGCGGGCGGCGGCCAGCAGCGCCGTCCGCACCTGCCGGCCGAGGGCATCGAGCCGTGGGTAGGGGTTGAGTTCCTCGAGCAACTGGAGCGCGGCGATCCCGGCGGCCATGGCGAGCGGGTTGCCGCTGAGCGTGCCGGCCTGGTACACCGGACCGAGCGGCGCGAGGCAGTCCATGATGTCGGCGCGGCCGCCGAACGCGCCCACGGGCAGTCCGCCGCCGATGATTTTGCCGAGCGTGGTCAGGTCGGGCGTGATTTTCTCCAGCTCCTGCACGCCGCCCCGGGCGAGCCGGAAGCCGGTCATGACCTCGTCGAAGATGAGCACCGTGCCGTGGGCCGTGCAGAGCGTGCGGAGGTAGGGCAGGTAGCCGGGCTCCGGCAGGATGAGGCCGACGTTGGCGGGGTAGGGCTCGAGGATGACGCCGGCGATTTTCCCGGCATTGGCGGTGAAGGCCGCCTCGAGCGCCGCGGCGTCGTTGAACGGCAGCACGATGGTCTCCTGCGCGAAGGCGGCGGGCACCCCGGCGCTGTCCGGATGCCCATGCGTGAGCGCGCCGGAGCCGGCCTTGATCAGCAGCGAATCGGAGTGGCCGTGATAGCAGCCGGAGAACTTGATGATCTTGTCCCGCTTCGTGAAGCCGCGCGCGAGCCGGATGGCCGACATGGTGGCCTCGGTGCCGCTGTTGCACATGCGCACCTTGTGGATCGACGGGACGAAACGCGTGATCAGTTCGGCCAGCTCGACCTCGGCGGGATTCGGCGTGCCGAAACTGGTGCCGTTCTCGAGCGCGGCGGCGATGGCGGCCTTGATGCGCGGGTGGTTGTGGCCGTGGATGGCCGGGCCCCAGGTGCAGACGAAGTCAATCAGCTCGCGGTCGTCAACCGTGACCAGCATGGCGCCGTGCGCCGCCTTCACGAAAAACGGCGTGCCGCCGACGGAGCGAAAGGCGCGCACCGGCGAGTTGACCCCGCCGGGGATCACGAGCTGCGCGCGGGCGAAAAGTTCAGCTGAGCGAGGTGGATTTATCGTACTCATCGCCATAATTGCAGACTGATAAGCCAGAAAAGCAGGAAAGTGGATTCTACGCCTGCAACGAAATATATCGCCCAGAACGTCCAAAATTTGGCGGGATCTTCATCACGCCTCACCAAGCGTCCGGATAGCAAAGCGATTTTCCGTCGAATGACACCGAAACAACAGTTGCCCAAGGAAATCAGTGCAACCAGAGAGCAAAACGCCAAAAGGACTATGCCCCATATTCTCCCATTCATGGTCAGCTCACGTATTTCTGGACGATCGGGATGCGGCGGCCGACGCCGAAGGCGAGGGGCGTGATCCTCAGTCCGGGCGCGGCCTGCTTGCGCTTGTATTCGTTGAGGTCGACCTTGCGGGCGACCTCGTTGACCACCGCCGCGGGATATCCCTGGGCCACGAGGTCGCGGCGGGACAATCCCTCCTCGACGTAGCCGCGGAGGATGGTGTCGAGCAGATCGTACGGCGGCAGCGTGTCCTGGTCGGTCTGGTCGGGGCGCAGCTCGGCGGACGGCGCCTTGTCGATGCTGCCTTGCGGGATGGGGGGCGGGCGGCCGGCGCGGCGCGCGTCGTCGTTGATCCAGCGGGCGAGGGCGTAGACCTGGGTTTTGAAGACGTCCGAGATGACGGCGAGGCCGCCGCACATGTCGCCGTAGAGCGTGCAATAGCCCACGGCCATCTCGCTTTTGTTGCCGGTGGTGAGCAGCAGCGCGCCGGTTTTGTTGGAGAGCGCCATCATCAGGACACCCCGCACCCGGGCCTGGATGTTCTCCTCGGTGACGTCGCGCGCGCGTCCGGCGAACGCCGGTCCGAGCACGCACTCCGCGGCGGCCACGACCTCGGCGATGCCGATGGTGTGAAACGCGATTCCCAGGTTCGCGGCGAGCTCGCGCGCATCGTCCTTGCTGTGCTGGCTGGAAATGGTCGAGGGCAGGCTGACGCCGGTGACGTTCTCCGGGCCGAGCGCCGCCGCCGTGAGGACACCGACCACGGCGGAATCGATGCCGCCGCTGAGCGCGACCAGGCCCTGCTGGAAGCCGCTCTTGTGCGCGTAGTCCCGCAGGCCGAACACCAGGGCCTCGAAGATGTCCTTCATTTCCGGCTGGGAGTAGGATTCCGCGATCTCCGGCTTGGTGCTCCGGCCTTGCAGCTGCGCGGTGAGGTCGATGACCCGCAGCTCCTCACGGAAAGCCGGCAGGCCCGCGATCACCTCGCCCTTGGCGGACGCCACGACCGAACAGCCGTCAAAGATCAATTCATCATTGCCGCCGACCACGTTGCAGTAGACCACGGGGCAGCCCATTTTTTTTGCGGCTTCGGTCACTAGCACTTCGCGCACGTTACCCTTGCCGTGGTGCCAGGGGCTGGCCGAAAGGTTGAGCACGACGTCGCACTTTTGCGCGGCCAGCTGCTGGAGCGGATCCAGCCCGCGATAAAGAAGCCGCTTCGAGATCATCGGATGCGTCCAGATGTCCTCGCAGATCGTCACGCCGATGCGCCGGCCGGAATATTCGATGACCCGCGGTGCGGGCGCCGGTTCAAAGTAGCGGTCCTCATCGAAGACGTCGTAGGTGGGCAGCAGGCATTTGCGGGCGACGGCGGCGACCTCGCCCCGGTGGCACCAGGCGGCGGCGTTGAAAAACGGCCGGCCATCGCCGGCGGTATTGGTTTCAACGAATCCCACCAGGGCCGGCACCTCGCCCACGGCGGAGGCAATCTCGGCCAGCGAAGACTCCACATCAGGAACGAAACGGCGCTTGAAGAGAAGATCGCGCGGCGGATAACCGCAGACCACCAGTTCGGGGAACACCACCAGCTCTGCGCCTTGCGCGACCAGGGTGCGATAGGCGTCAACGATCCGCCGGCGGTTGCCGGAAAGGTCGCCAACGGTCGGGTTGATCTGGGCGAGGCCGATGCGCATGGGAAACGGGAAGAGCGGGTACTGTGAGGGCGATTACCTCGTCTGACAACCCGCAAGGCTAGGATATGGGCAGGGCTGGCGGCAGATTAAATCTGGCTAGCCCGGGCGGATAAAAGACCTTAGCGTGCCGCGCTTCATCGCATGCTTTTCCGTTTACACCCGGCCTCCGTATTCGTCCTTGAGATTTCCGCGCCTCGCCGGTCGGAGCGCGGCTGCGCCCACCGGAGCGACGGCCGGCCGGGGTGGGGGGTAATGCACGGGCGCACGGGATGACGAGGGCTGCCTGACTCATGACGAACCCGCCACCCGTGTTGATCCTCGCCTCCGCCTCTCCCCGACGAAGGGAGTTGCTGGCCGGCCTGGGTGTGGCGTTCGAAGTGATGCACGCCGATATTGCGGAGCTCGAGGCGACCGACGCCGATCCCCGCAAGATGGTGCGGCACAACGCCGCGCTCAAGGCCGACTGGGTGGCTGCCCGCCGCCCCGAAGCCTTGGTTCTCGGCGCCGATACCACCGTTTGCATCGATCGCATCGTGCTCAACAAGCCGCGCGACCTTGACGAGGCGAGAACGATGCTCCGGCGCCTGTCCGGCCGGACGCACACGGTATACACCGGCCTCGCCCTCCGGCGCCACCGCGACCGGCTGGCCCTCGGGGCCGAGGCGGCCAGCGACGTGACCTTCAAGCCGCTGAACGAGGCCGCCATCGATCGTTATTTTTCCCTGGTTGATCCCCTCGACAAGGCTGGCGCCTATGCCATCCAGGAGGAAACCGGTCTCATCATCGCCGGCTGGCGCGGTTCCTATACCAATATTGTGGGCCTGCCGATCGAAGAAACGAAACAAATTTTGACTCGTTGCGGTCTTTGCAAAGACTCTCGTGAGCCAGACTGACATGCCCACCTTGCAGGACGACCGAACAACCGCCGCGCCACGCCGTTATTGGGTGCCCGGGCTTTCCCGGAATCCCGACACGCGTTCCGTGCAGATCGGCCTTATCTGGACGCTGCTGGTCCACCTGTTGCTGCTTTTGGTGGCTCCGCAGGTATTCCACAGCGATTTCGTTCCCGGGCGGTTCGTCCAGCCGGGGACCAATGCGCGCAATTTCGACATTGAAATCACCCCCGAGTCGCTCGGCGTCAGGCCCCCCGCCACCGGCGCCCTGCCTTCGAGATTCGTCGAGACCAACCCCGACGCCAACAACAACATTCCGGACAACACCACGAATTTTGCCGCGCAGAACCAGCAGGCCGCGCAGCCGGAGCCTGACAAGAACAGCACCCTGCGCATGCCCAAGACCGAGGGGAAGAAGGATTTCGAGAACGACTCGCAAATCGTGACCGGCCAGCTGCAAAAGCCTGAGGTAACCCCGCCGGCTCCGCCCGCTCAGGAACAACAGGCCGCCGAGGCGCAGAACGATTCGCCAAAAAAACAGGAGGTGCCACCACCCGGTTATCTGAAATCGTCGGGGGACAACCCGGATGCTTTCGGAACGGATGTCGTAAAACTCCCCGAGCCTGCGACCGGCGCGGACAAATATGTGCAGGGCGACAAAAATACTCAGAATACCACCGGCAACGGCGCCAAGGCCACGCAGGAGGTGCGCCGCCAGCCGCTGCCGCGCCCGCGCCTCGCCCAAGTCCGGCCCGGCATTCTGCAGGAGCGTCCGGTTGGAGTGTCCAATGTCGGTCAGGTCGCCGTGGACGCCCATTTCAGCCAGTTTGGCGACTACCTGCAGGAGTTGATCGATATCGTCCAGATCCAGTGGGAACGCATCCTGACCTCCAGCAGCATATCGCCCAAGTCCTCCTCGCATGTGACCATCAGCTTCCGGATAAACTCCCGGGGACAGATCGCGGAAATCCTCAAGGTTGACGGCGACGCGGGCGAGTACGGCACCAACGCGGCCTTGAGTGCCATTCGCGAGCCGGCCCCGTACCGTGCTTGGACCAAGGAGATGGTGGCGGTGCTCGGGGATGACCAGGTGATCACTTTCTCCTTCTATTACTGGTGAGCGCGTCCTCCGCGGATTATTGGGAAAAACTGCCACTCGGACGCGAGGTGCGCCTGCTCGCCCGGGATGAAAACGGGGTCGCGGCCTTCGTGAAACCGGCCGGCGTGCTTTCCCATCCCAACGGACCGAGGGACGAACCGCGCGCGCTGCTGACGTGCGCCTACGACCATCAGCAGGAGTGCTTCGTCTGGCGCGATCCGACGGGAGCTGACAACCGGCTCTGGCTGCTCAACCGCCTGGATTCGGCGACCTCCGGGGTGATTCTCGCCGCCTCGCGTGAGGCGGTGGCCCTGACGATCAAGCAGCAGTTTGCCCGCCGGCAGGTGCATAAGATCTACCAGGCGCTCGTCTTCGGCGCGCCCCGCGTCCCCAGGCAGATCTGGAGCGACCGTCTGGCGGTCGCGAAGCGCGACGGCATCATCCGCACGAGGGCGGCCGGCCCCACCACCGCGGTGGCGCACTTCACCGTCCTGCGCCGCGTTCCGGGACCGCCACCACTGGCGCTGGTGCAACTCGACCCGAAGACCGGCCGCAGTCATCAGCTGCGGGTGCAATGTGCCCGGCGCGGACTACCCATCGTGGGGGACCAGACCTAC
>CAJAKX010000007.1 GCA_903940425.1 uncultured Opitutia bacterium
CTCTCAGTTCACCCCGCAAAACTACCCGGAGAAGCTCAATTCAATTGAGGCTAATGATACTGTTAGACGGAAAGATTAACCCCAATATAAAATGAAATCATCAGACTTGTTTGCACTCGCAGTAAGAATCGTCGGCTTGGTCAGCCTCCTCTACATGATCGGGAGCGCGTTGATGCTGTTTGGCGCCAGCATACCCTTCTTTTTGGTCGTCAAGGAGGTCATCTGGTTGCTGGTTTCGCTCTATCTGCTGCGCGGGGCGCCGCACGTCGTCCGCTTCGCGTATCCCGAGCGCACTGAATGATAAAGAGGGAAAAGCCTGACCAGGCGACCCAGCCAACTCCGAGAAACTTCACGCCTCTTGCTGGCCGCATACTGCTGGCCGGCAGAACGCCGGCTGCGGCCGTGGCTCATCTGAGGCGTCCGGCGGAAAAGAATGACGCTTTGACCATGTGAAGGTCACATGAATAAAGGAATCCTGTTCTCTGGCATCGTCCTGTTGGCAGCCACGAGCCTCGTCTCGGCACAGCAAGTGCCCGACTTGGAGTACAAACCACCCCTTCCCCAGCCGGCCTGTGAATCGGGGAAAGGGCCCCGCGTCGCGATCGACGAAGCGCACCAGAACTACCATACCGCCGACGGGCGCTACAAACCATTCGCCGAATTGCTGCGGCGCGACGGATATCGCGTGGACAGCCTTGCCAAGCCGTTGTCTGCGGACTCCCTGAACGGCGTGGAGGTCCTCGTGATCGCCAACGCGCTCAACGAGCGGAACGTCAAGGATTGGTCGCTGCCGACGCCGTCTGCTTTCACGACGGACGAGATAGACGCCGTTCGCGCATGGGTCGAAAAAGGCGGATCACTCTTCCTGATCGTGGATCACATGCCGTTTCCCGGCGCGGCGGGTGCCTTGGCCCATGCCTTCGGGGTGGAGTTCCGCAATGGCTTCGCGGTGTCAAAGCCCACCGAGCGGCCTACGACATTCACCTTCAGGCAAGGCACCGGGCTTCAGGAAAACGCGGTCACCCAGGGCCGCGGAGATCAGGAGAGAGTGACCGAGGTGGCGACGTTTGTCGGCTCAGCATTCAAGCCCCCAAAAGACGCGACCCCTGTCCTGGTGTTCAGCGCCAACTTCGTGTCGCTCAAGCCGGACACAGCATGGCAATTCACTGCCGCCACGCCCAAGGAGCCGCTTGAAGGCTGGTGTCAGGGCGCGGTGATGAAGGTCGGCAATGGACGAGTCGTGGTGTTCGGCGAGGCGGCGATGTTCAGCGCGCAGCTGGCCGGGCCAGGCCAACAAAAGATGGGCATGAACGCGCCGGAGGCGAAGCAGAACCATCAACTGCTTTTGAACGTGATGCACTGGCTGACCCGGGCGAAGGGGATGCCCGACTAACGTGGCGTTCGCCCGGCTGCGGTGGGCGGCGAACCGCAGCTTCTCCGCCCAGTGCGAGGCGGCAATCCGGACGTGCCCTTCACGCTCAACCCTGCTCGCACGCGGCGGTCGCTGAGCTTGACCATTGGGCAAAAGGAACATCGTTGCCTCCTTCGAGTCCGAACGTACGCATGAATCGTCAATGGGGCCTGCCCTGCCTCTCAGTATGCGCCGCCGCGCTGCTATGCGTGGCTTTTCCTTCGGGCCGCGCTGCGGAAGAACTAAACAAAGAGCCGATCAAAATGGCGCCGTTTCGGGTGGAAGGCTCCTACCTTGAAGTTCGATTCGCCGCGCGCTTCCGATATCATCTGCCGGGAAAAGGGCTTAAGGCATTGGTATTCGTCAAAGTCCCGAAATCCTGGATGAAGCAGGGAATACAAGTGGGCGACTGGCTTGTAGGGATCGATGGAGAGCCGGTCGAAGGCATGGGGTTGGTCGCGTTGGTGAAATCGATCGAGAGCAAGACCGGGAAGCCCATGCTGTTCGAGGTGCAGTCGAAGGATTCGCATGAGATTCGGAAAGTGGAAGTGCTCTTCAGCAAAGGTTCGGGCGAGCTGGCGATTCAGTACCCATAAGGAGGCCCCATAGGGGCAGGTTGCGGAACTTGATCCCGATGCCTTCACGTCATCAGCTGGATGATCCGGATGATGGGCAGGAAGAGGGCGATGACGATGGTGCCGACGATGACGGCCATAAGCACGATCATCACCGGCTCGAGCAGGCTCGTGAGGCCGGCCACGGCGTTGTCGACCTCCTCGTCGTAGAGGTCGGCGATGCGGGCGAGCATGGCCGGCAGCGTGCCGGTCTCCTCGCCCACCTCGATCATGCCCGCCACCACGGGCGGAAAGACGCCGGCCGCCACCAGCGGCCGCGCGACGCCCTCGCCCTCCCGCACCCGGCGGTGCACGCGGTCGATGTCGCCGGCGACCACGCGGTTGCCGCAGGCATCGCGCGTGAGCTGCAGCGCCTGCAGGATGGGCACGCCGCTGGCCAGCATCGTGCCGAGCGTCCGGCTGAAACGCGCGACGGACGTCTTGAGGAACAGTCCGCCGAGCACCGGCAGACGCAGGAGCAGCCGATCGAAGGCGCGGGCGCCGGCGTCGGTGCGGAGCAGCCACCGGCCGGCCCCGACCGCCAGGACCGCGGTCCCGAGCGCGTAGAGCCAGTTATCCTGCAGCAAACGGCTGGCGCCCAGCACGCCCTGGGTGAGCGCCGGCAGCGGCGCGCCTTTGAGCAAGCCGGTGAAGATCTTTTCGAATTTAGGGACGACGAACATCATCAACCCCGCCACGATGCCGGTTGCCACAATCATGATGACGACGGGATAGATCATGGCTGACTGCACGCGCGCCCTGATGCGCCCGGTTTTTTCCAGATGGTGCGCGAGACGCTCCAGCACGACGTCCAGCCGGCCGCCGGCCTCGCCGGCCTTGATCATGCCGATGCAAAGACGGTCGAAGATTTTCGAGTGCCGCAGCAATCCATCGGAGAGCGTGCCGCCGGCGCGGATGGCGTCGGCGAGGCTGACAATAACCGCCTGCCACGCCGGATTGCGCTCCTGTCGCGCCAGAAGATCCAGGCTGCGCACCAGGGGCATGCCGGCGCTGACCAGGGCCGACAACTGGCGCATGAAGATCGTCAGTTCCTTCGCTCCGGCCGCCCGACGCAATTGCCGGAAACGTCCCCCGCGGGACGAACGGACGAACTTCACCGACTTCGTTCCGAATCCTGCGTCAGCCGTTTCTTTGGCCGGGGCCAGCGTGGTCGGAAACAGGCCGCGCGCCTTCAGGTCGACGACGGCGATCTCCGCGTCCTCGCGGTCCAGTTCTCCCGTGTGCTCCCGGCCGGTGGCGGCATCGATGGCAGTATAGGTGTACCGTGGCATGGGAAGGGGTTGGTTCAAGGTTTAGGGTTTTGGGTTCAGAGTTCAGGGTTCAAGGTTTGGCTTCTAGATTCTGACTTCTGGCCTTTGGCTTCTGGTTTCACACGCATCTGGCCAGCTCCTCCGGGGTCGTGTGTCCGTCGAAAACCGCGCGCAGTCCGGCGGCGCGCAGGGTCTGCATGCCGCGCTCGACCGCCAGGCGCTTGATGTCCAGTGCGGGGGCGCGCTGCCGGACAAGTTCCCGGAGCGGCTCGCTCAGCCGCAGCCATTCGAAGATACCCATGCGCCCCTGGTAACCGGTCTGCCGGCAGGCTTCGCAGCCGCGGCCGCGGTGGAAACTCTGGAGGTCCGTCCGCGCCGGATCCTGGCCGAACTCCGCAAGCAGGGCCGCGGGTGGCTCGATCTTTTCACGGCACGCGGGGCAGACGCGCCGCACCAGCCGCTGGGCCAGCACCGCCTCCAGGGTGGCACAGAGCAGGTAGGGCTCCACGCCCATGTCGATGAGGCGGGTGACCGCACCCGCCGCGTCGTTGGTGTGCAGCGTGCTCAGCACGAGGTGACCGGTGAGCGCGGCCTGAATCGCGATCTGGGCCGTCTCGAGGTCGCGGATTTCGCCGATCATGAGCACGTCCGGATCCTGGCGCAAAAACGACCGCAGGGCCGCGGCAAACGTCAGGCCGATGGCGGGATTCACGGGCAGCTGCATGACGCCCTCGATTTCATACTCCACCGGATCCTCCGCGGTGAGGATCTTCAGATCCGGGTGGTTGATGATCCGCAGGCAGCCGTAAAGCGTCGTCGTCTTGCCCGAGCCCGTGGGACCGGTGACGAGGAGGATGCCGCCGGGCCGGCGGATGATTTCCTGCAGGCCGGCCGCGATTTCCGGGGACATGCCCAGCTCCGCCAGTTGCAGCGGCGCCGCCGATTGATCGAGCACGCGCAGCACCACGCTCTCGCCGGATTGCGTGGGCAGCGTGGAGATGCGCAGGTCGACCAACCGGCCGTCCACGGCAAACCGGATGCGTCCGTCCTGCGGCATGCGGCGCTCGGCGATGTTGAGACCGGCCAGCACCTTGAGGCGCGAAATGACGGGCAGCGCCAGGTGGGCCGGCGGCGGCGGCACGTCGCGAAGCGTGCCGTCGATGCGGCAGCGCACCTTGAATTCACCCTCGAACGGCTCGAAATGAATGTCGCTCGCGTGATCACGCACGGCCTGGCTCAGCACGAGACTCACGAAGCGCACGACCGGCGTCTGCCCGGCCATCCGTTCGAGGTCGGCCTCGGCCAATCCGCCGCCGCCCTCCCCCGCGGGCACCGTGCTCTCCGCCGGCTCCGCCGGCCGGCCTTCGCCCGCGGCCTCCCCGCCATAGTGGAGCCGGAGCAGGCGCCTGACGCGCCCGGGGTCGGCGACCACCAGCCGCACATCCCGGCCGAGCGCAAACGTGAGATCGCCGGCCATCCCGGGGCGGAAAGGATCAACCGCCAGCAGGTCGATCGACCCCGTGTCGGCGCGCAGCGGCACCACGGCATAGCGCCGAGCGAGATCACCGGGGACCAGCGCGGCGACTTCTCCGGCAATCGCGGGCGGCGGATCCTCGACGCAAGCCAGGCCGAGATGTTCGGCCACCCGATGGAGCAATTCCCGCCCCTCCACAAAACCGCGGCCGACGACCGTGCCCGCGAGCGGCCGGCCGGTGAGGCGACATTCTTCGCTCAACGCGGCAAGCGTCTCCGGTGGCAAAAGGTCTGTTTCGCGCAAAAGCGCGGCGATGGCCTGGTCGTGGCCGTCGAACATAGGGGATGTGACTGTGAAAATGGCGGGCGCGCCCCGGACCGAGCGGGAGGAGGCGCGCGGCGAACCCTAGTGCGTGCGCAACTGGTAGCCCATCTGGGTGAGCTTCTCGCGCATGACCAGCGGATCCTGGGCCATGTCCATGGCCTCGTCCGCCGAGACGATCTCGCGGTTCACCAGGCTCATGAGGTGCGTGTCCAGCGTGATCATGCCGATTGAGGCGCCGGTCTGGATGTCGGAATTGATGCGGAAGGTCTTGTTCTCGCGGATCAGCGAGGCGATCGAGGTCGTGTTGATCATGATCTCGAAGCTGGCGACGCGGCCGCCGCCGATCCGCTTGCACAGCACCTGGGAGATGACCGCCTGGATGGAGCTGGAGAGCTGCGTGCGGATCATGTCCTTCATGTTCGAGGGGAAGGCATCGACGATGCGGTCGATGGTCTTGGCGGCGCCGTTGGTGTGGAGCGTGGCGAAGACCAGGTGGCCCGTCTCGGCGGCGCTGATGGCCGCCTCCATGGTCTCGAGGTCGCGCATTTCACCGACCAGGATGATGTCGGGGTCCTGGCGCAGCGCGCGGCGGATGGCCTCGGAGAAATTGGGCACGTCCACGCCGATCTCGCGCTGCGTCACGATGCAGCGCTTGTGGTCGTGGAAATACTCGATGGGGTCCTCGATGGTGATGATGTGGCCCTCGCGGTTCTCGTTGATGTAATTGATCATCGAGGCGAGCGTGGTGCTCTTGCCCGAGCCGGTCGGACCGGTGACGATGATGAGGCCGCGCGGACGGAAGAGCAGCTCCTTGATCCGGTCGGGCAGGCCGATTTCCCGCAGGCCGAACATCTTTTTGGGAATCTGCCGCAGCACCAGGCCGTAGTTGCCCTTGGCCTTGAGCACGCTCACGCGGAAGCGCGCCTTGTCGAGGTAGGCGAAGCCGAAGTCCGAGCCGCCGTGGAGCTTCAAGTTCTGCACGTGCGGGTCCGGCGTGATGGAGAGCATGAGGTTCTCCGTGTCCTGGGGCGTGAGGGCCGGGCCGTCCACCGGGGTCATGCTGCCGCCAAGGCGCAAGGTGGGGGGCTGGCCGACCTGGAGGTGCAGGTCGGAGGCGTTCTGCTCGACCACGATCTCGAGCAGGTCGTTCATTGCATAGCTCATGGGGTCTTTCCTTTTGAAACGGGTCTATCGCTTGGCTTCGAACGTAGCGAGGTTTCTGTGGACGTCATTCCAAAAAACACGGCGGTCCCGGTTTCACATTCCGTTCGCATCCTCCACGGTCGAAGCCAGCACCTCCTCAATCGTGGTCAGTCCTTCCCGGGCCTTCCGCCAGCCGTCCTCGCGCAGGGTGCGCATGCCCGCGGCGCGGGCGTGCGCGCGCAGCCGGGCGGCCCCGGCACCCGCGTGGATCAGGCGCTGCATCTCCTCATCGACGGCCAGCAACTCGAACAGCCCCAGACGCCCGCGGTAGCCGGTGCCTTCGCAGGCGGGACAGCCGGCGCCGTGGCGGAACGTTCCGCCAGCCGCGTCGGCCGGAGTGGAGGTCAGCGCGGCCACGGCGGGGGATGCCGGCGCCTGCGGCCGGGCGCAGGCGGGGCAGATGCGGCGCACCAGCCGTTGCGACACCACGGCCCGCAGGGCCGAGGCCACCAGAAACGGTTTCACCCCGATGTCGATGAGGCGCGTGACCGCGCCCGCCGCGTCGTTCGTGTGCAGCGTGCTGAACACGAGGTGGCCGGTGAGCGCCGCATGGATGGCGCTCTCGGCCGTCTCCCGGTCGCGAATCTCCCCCACCATGATGATGTCTGGCGCCTGCCGCAGCATGGCGCGCAGCGCCGCGGCAAAGGTCATGCCCGCCTCGCGGCGCACGGGCACCTGGTTGATGCCGGCCAGTTGATACTCCACGGGATCCTCGACGGTGATGATCTTGCGGTCGGGCTGGTTGAGGTGGTGCAGGCAGGCATAGAGGGTCGTCGTCTTGCCCGAGCCGGTCGGGCCGGTCACGAGCACGATGCCGTCGGGCAGGGTCAGCAACCGTCCGAGCGTCTGCTGGTCGTCGCGGTGCAGGCCGAGTTCCGCCAGGCCGAGGCGGAGGCTTTCCGGCTCCAGCAACCGCAGGACCACACTCTCGCCGTGCACCGTGGGCAGCGAGGACACCCGCAGATCAAGCGTGCGGCCTGCCACGTTGATGCGGGCGCGCCCATCCTGCGGCAGGCGTTTTTCCGCAATGCTCATGCCGGCCATGATCTTGAGCCGCGACACGACCGGACGCTGCAGATGCGCGGGCGGATCCCCGCCTTCCTGCAGCACGCCGTCGATGCGGTAACGGACCCGGAAGCGTCTTTCGAGCGGCTCAAAATGAACATCGGAGGCCCGCCGGCCGACGGCCTGGCGGAGGATGGTCTGGACGAGCCGGATGACGGGCGCCTCGTCGTCCGCGATCACCGTCTCACGATCGCGGGAAGCGGCCGCGGTTTCCTGCGCCGGTCCGGCCGCGCCCCCGCCATAGTGCCGCTGGATGGCCTGGCGGATTTCCTCCGCCGGCGCGACCGCCGGCTCGATGGCGAGCCGGGCCACATGGCCGGTTCCGTCGATGGTGGCGAAGTCGAGCGGATCGCTGACCGCCACGCGCAGCACCGCGCCCTCCCGCGCAAAAGGAAACACGTTGCAGCGCTCGGCCCAGGACCGCGGCAGCGCCGCCAGCGCCGCGGAAGAAACATTCACCGAGCGCAAATCAACCGCCGGCAGGCCGTGCCGGTCGGCCAGCAGGCGCGCCAGGCGCCGGGCGTCGAGCACGCCTTCCTGGATCAGGACGTCCAGCAGCCGCGGTCGCGCGCCGGCCACCGCGGCTGGCAGTTCGCAACGCGCCCGCGCCGCGGCGAGTTGCGCCGGGGTCAGCAGCCCTTGGTCCAGGGCCAGTTGGATGGCGGGATCTTCGGCGGTGCGCACGGGGGATGTGGCGTGGACGGCCGGCGGGCGGACGGTGCGCGGGTGCGCGCCGCCGCTAGCGGTTGAGACTCAGGAGGAATTCGGCGTTGGAACGGGTTTTCTTCAGTCGCGAAATCAGCATCTCCATCGCCTCGACGGGCGGAATGCCCTGCATCGCGCGGCGCAGCGAGTAGATGCGCAGCAGCTCGTCGGGATGGTAGATCAGCTCCTCCTTGCGCGTGCCGCTGCGCTCCATGTTGAGGGAGGGGAAAATGCGCTTGTTGACGAGGTCGCGGTCGAGGTGGAGCTCCATGTTGCCGGTGCCCTTGAACTCCTCGAAGATGACCTCGTCCATCTTGCTGCCGGTGTCGATGAGCGCGGTGCCCATGATGGTGATGCTGCCGCCGCCCTCGATGTTGCGGGCCGAGCCGAAGAAGCGCTTCGGTTTCTGCAGCGCGGTGGCCTCCATGCCGCCGGTCATGATCTTGCCGCTGTTCGAGGCCAGCGCGTTGTAGGCGCGCGCCAGGCGCGTGATCGAGTCGAGCAGAATGACGACGTGCTGGCCCATCTCGACGAGGCGGCGCGCCTTTTCGATGACCATCTCGGCGGCATGCGTGTGACTCTGCGGCGTCTCGTCGAAGGTCGAGCTGACGACCTCGCCCCGGGTGTGGCGCCGGAAATCGGTGACCTCCTCGGGGCGCTCGTCGACCAGCAGGATGATGAGGGTCACCTCCGGGCTGTTGGTCGAGATGGCGTTGGCCATGTTGTGCAGGAGCACGGTCTTGCCGGTGCGCGGCGGCGCGACGATGAGGCCGCGCTGGCCGAAGCCGACGGGCGTAAGAATGTCGACGGCGCGCATCGACACGTCCTTCTGCTCGGGCACCTCGAGCAGGATGCGCTTGAGCGGATAATAAGGGACCAGTTCCTCGAACGGCGTGACCTTGGAGATGTCCCCGGGTTTGAGTCCCATCACCTTGTCGATTTTCACGACCGCCGGACAGCGCTCGCTGCCCTCCGGGGCGCGCACCTGGACCTCCATCTCGTGTCCGCGCTTGAGTCCGTAACGCCGGATGAGACTCTCCGGCACGTAGGGATCCTCGGGGTAGAGGCGGTAGTTGACGGCCTTGTGGACGAGAAAACCGTGGCCGCGGTCGGTGAGATCGAGCCAGCCGTGGTCGACGACCGGGCTCTTCTCCTCGGTGGTGAGCTTGAAGATGGCGCTGAGCAGCTCCTTGCGGTTGGGCGCGGCGTCGATGTTGATGCCGAGCTTGTGCGCAGTGGCGGTGAGGTCGGCGAGGCTGAGCGCATAGAGCTCCTCGAGGTTGACCGCCTTGCCCTTCCCCGAGGCAAGATCCGCGGCCAGCGCGTCGAGCGCAGCCAGGTCGGCAAAGCGTCCCGCCTCGGGCAGATCGCCAAAGGCCGGCGCGAAATTCGGCGGCGGCGGCTGCGGCGGATACTGATACTGGTTGCCGCCGCCGGGACCGCCCGGCCAGTGCTTGCCGCGCTTCCGTTTGTGACGCTTGCCCTTCTTGAAATAGTACGGGTCGTAGCCGCCGCCATGATGCTGGTAGCCGCCGCCCTGGTCGCCTCCGGTGGACTCCTCCCCGCCTTCGGCGGCGTCGGCGGCCGGGGCGGGAGCACCGGTGTCTGACTTCTCCTCCACGGCGCCGGCCGGCGCCGGCTTGGCGGAAGGCTCGTCCGCGTCATGTTCGCCGCCCTGCGGAGCGGGAGCCGGTTCGGATTCCGCCCGGGTCACCACGGGGGTGGCGGGCTTTGTCCGATAATAGCGCGAACGACGGCGGACGGGCTTCTTCGCAGAGGAATCCTCTGCGGTGGCTTCCTCTGCGGCGCCGCCTCCGCCCGACTCAACGGGCGGCAGGTCATCGCCAGGATGTAGCGTGTGGTCCATGAATACGTGGAAAAACAGACCCGCCGAAAACGCGCGGGTGCCTCGCCGCAACAGCGGGGGCGGTGTTAAAGGGTCGAAAGCGAATTAACCAGCCGGACTACCTGTTCACGCAGGAAGTCGGGCGAACCATCATTCAATAAGACAAAATCTACCAACTCTATTTTCTGCGCCAAAGGCAGTTGCATGGAAATTCGTTGTCGGGCGAGCGGCGCAGGAAGCCCGCGCTGCTCAAGCCGCGCAAGTTGCACGATGGGATGAGAGGCGACACAGACGGTGAAATCAAACCAATTCTGGAGGCTTTTTTCAAAAAGCAGGGGAACTTCCACCACCCAGGATTTGCTCCCTTCGGCCGCAAACGCCGCCCGCCAGTAGGCATAAAGCCGGGGGTGCAGCAGGTCCTCCAGCCAGCGCAGGGCCGCCTCATCGGTGAAAACACGCCGCGCCAGCCGGCCGCGGTCCACCGCACCCGACTCCGCCAGCACGCCGGCGCCAAAGTGCTCCCGGATGGCCGCAACCACCTCCGTGTCGGTCAACAGCCTGGTCCGGATGATGGCATCGGAGTCCAGCGGGGCGAAGCCGTGGGCGGCGAGCATTCCCGCCGCCGTTGTCTTCCCGCAGCCCATTCCGCCTGTCAGGCCCAGTATCATCAAGGCAGTATAAGGTTATGTTGCGGTTCTTGGAAAGCGCTGAGATTCAGCTTGCAGGAGCTTGGTCGGAAACTTTAGCTCACACGAACGCCGATTATTGGCGATAATATCTGCTATTCGCCGTCCTGTGGCCGCATAATGTTTCCCCAAGTTGATACCAAGAGTGCCCCCGCTGTGGCCGCGGTTGTGCGTGCAACTTTTCTCCACGCCCATCCGGGAGCCGACACGACGGTCATCGATACGCTTTTCCGCGACGTCGAGGACATGTTTCACGGCCGTTATCTCGACTATCTGCCGCTCGAGATGCACTACCACGACTTCGAGCACACCCTGCAGGCGGCCCTTTGCTTCATGCAACTGCTCGAGGGCCGGTATCGCGCCCGGGTCACGCCCATTCTGGATGTGCGGCATTTTGAACTCGCGATCGCGGCGGTGCTTTTGCACGACACCGGCTACCTCAAGCTGAGATCCGACCGCGAGGGCACGGGGGCGAAATACACCCTGGTGCATGTCATCCGCAGCTGCGCCTTTGCCGCCAGCTACCTGCCGACGATCGGCTTCACCGGCGAGGAAACCGAGTCCGTCGTCGCCGCCATCCGTTGCACCGGGCCGCGCAGCAACATCTCCCAGCTGCACTTTTCCGGCGAGGTCGAGCATTTCGTCGGCTGCGCGCTCGCCACGGCCGACTTCCTCGGCCAGATGGCGGCGCCCGATTATGTCGACGAGCTCGCGTTTCTTTACGCGGAATTCGAGGAATCGGACGACTTTTTCAACACGCCGCGCGACCAGCGCCTCTACCGCAGCGTGCGCGATCTCATCGCGAAGACACCGGTCTTCTGGGAAAAATTCGTGCTGCCGAAGATCAACCAGGACTACCTGGGTGTTTGCCACTTCCTCGCGGATCCCTATCCCGGCGGCCCCAATGCCTATATTCAGGCAGTCGAGCAGAACATGACCCGGGCGCTCACCCTTGCCTATGCGCCGGAGGTTTCGCTCGACCCGTTTCCCAAGCCTCCCCAGGGCCGGAACTCGCGATCACCGAGCTTGCCTGGGGCGTAAGTTGTCGTTTTCCTGATTCCGGAATATTTCCGGAACATGCTGGCGACCGTCCATTCCGCCGCGCTGCAGGGCATTGAAGCCGCGATCGTCCTCGTGGAGGTCAACACGGGCGAGGCCGGCGCGCCCGATCTCATCCTCGTCGGCCTGCCCGATGCGGCGGTGAAGGAATCCGAGGACCGCGTCTTTTCTGCGCTCAGCAACAGCGGCTTTCACATGCCGCGCACGCGCACGACCATCAACCTCGCGCCGGGCGACATCCGCAAGGAGGGCCCGCTCTACGACCTGCCGATCGCGCTCGGCATCCTGCGCGCCACCGGCCAGCTCACCGCCGACCATCTGGACGGATACCTCATCGCCGGCGAGCTCAGCCTCTCCGGCGCCACGCGTCCCGTGCGCGGCGCCCTCGCCACGGCGCTGCTGGCAAAAAGCCTCGGCAAGCGCGGCCTGCTCCTGCCGCCCGGCTCCGCGGAGGAGGCGGCGCTGGTGGAGGGCATCGCCGTCTATTGCGTGCGTTCGCTGGACGAGGCCTATCGGTTCTTCACGGGCGAGGTGACGCTGGCGCCGCTGCCGGGCGGCGTGGCCGCGCACCGCGCCGCGCCCGCCGCCGAGGGCGACGCCGGCGACTTCTCCGAGATCAAGGGCCAGCACGCGCTGCGCCGGGCGGTCGAGGTGGCGGTAGCCGGAGCGCACAACCTCCTCATGATCGGTCCGCCCGGCGCGGGAAAATCGATGATCGCCAAGCGCATCCCGACCATCATGCCCCGGCCCTCGCTCGACGAGTATCTCGAGGTGCTCAACATTCACTCCGCCGCCGGCCGCACCCTCAGCGACGGCCTGCCCTTCCTGTCGCGCCCCTACCGCTCCCCGCACCACACCATTTCCGACGTCGGCCTGCTCGGCGGCGGTGCCATCCCCGGCCCGGGCGAAATCTCCCTCGCCCATCACGGCGTGCTGTTTCTCGACGAGCTGCCCGAGTTCAAGCGCTCCGCGCTCGAGGTCATGCGCCAGCCGCTCGAGGACGGCCACGTGACGATCTCGCGCAGTGCCGGCAAGATCACGCTGCCGTGCAGCTTCATGCTCGTGGCGGCCATGAACCCGTGCGCACACGGTTTGGACTATTAGCCGTTACAGTGAGTCTTAAGCCGAAGACAGTGGCGGATGTGCCGCCGGGCTTTTCAGGTCGCTCTCCCAGAACTGCAGCATGCGATCACCCCAAGCCCAAATCGGATTGATCGTCGCCCCTGGCCTTCGCCTGTGGGGCCTTTTTGAACGTTTCGTCTGTGGCGGCGATGGTTGAAGGACGCTCAATGCCCTTCCCCTCCATCAATTCCTTCACCGTGCGGAGCTGGAGACGCGGGAATTTCTGCCTGTTCATCTTATGCTCGTAAAACCCTGCACTGGCCGCTTCGGTTTCCATCGGGTCGGTGGGCGGTTGAAGGGAAATCAGCACGCCGATTGCGGCTTTCTCGCGGTCCAGCACGCCGCGCAAATCGCGCACGTCTTTCACGCCGGTCTTGCCGCCTTTGACCTGAATGATGATCTGCTCCGGCTTGGCGGCTCGCGGGTCGTCGCGGAAAAGGCATTTGCCGTCAATGCCGTGGTC
>CAJAKX010000008.1 GCA_903940425.1 uncultured Opitutia bacterium
CTCATAACCTGAAGGTCGTTGGTTCAAATCCAACCCCTGCACCCAATTTGACCCCTCGTAACCAGATAGTTGCGGGGGGTTTTGCTTTGGTTTGATCACTTCTGAACGGAGGCCGCGAACACAGGCAAAATGCCCCCAAAAGGCCTGTGGGTAGTGAAAACGTACCCGCCCGCGGCGGACTCCGCCCCGTATCGACGGTTATTCCCGCCAGCGCGTTGGGTTCCAATGGTCCGCGCGGAAATATCGCCCGTTGGCTGCCTGCGCCCGATGCTCGCCTCGCACTCGGAGCAACGACCTTGATCGGGTCAGCAGCAAGACGGCCGTGAAACCACCGAACAGATCACCCGTGGCGACCCGCTTGGTGCACCAGCCGGTTTTCTCAGCACCAGCGGTGATGATTCCGGGCAGTCCCCCGATCGTCGCAGGGGTCACGCCGCCTGACGCGTGTAGCGGCGGAAGGCTGCGCCCAGACTCCGAAGCACGGCAACAATTATGCCAAACATGATCCGGGCAGCTCGGCCCAATTGACCGAGCGATCAACGAATTCGATCTGCGATGAGGTTTTCGTTACCCACAATGGATCAACTCGTGAAGCCGATCGGCGGACAGCGCGCTGTACTCCTCCGGCAATTCGCTGAGTGCGGCCGCCGGCAATATCCATTGCTCGACAGCGTTTGACCAGGGAACATGATCGCCCCAACCAGTGACCCTGCGGCGCCAACATCTCCGGCCCGCGCCGGGTTCTGCCACTCTGAATGAAATCGCTTCGTCCTTCCCTTATTATGGCTGTGACGGTTGCTGGCTGGGCGGCCGCTCCGCTTAGCGCTGAGATCAACAAGGAAACCGCGCCGCTGTACACCCGCATGGAGCGAGCGGTAACCGTGCCGGCTGATCTCCGGAACCATTTTCTGTTCGTCAACGTCATGGTGAACGGGCAGGGGCCGTTCCGGGTGTTTGTCGACACCGGCTGTTCCTTCACCCTCTTTTCGCCGGAACTGGCGGTGGCGGTGAAGGCCCAGCCGGTGCCGGACGACGATGACACCACCACCGCGTTCAACTCCCTTGGGGATCCCCTCGCAGTGCCGCGGGCGCTGTTCGACTCCATCGAGCTTGGCGGCGTGCGTTTTGAAGGAGTAATCGCCGGCATTCTGCCCATGACGCGCCTTACGCAGATCGACGGCCAGCGCATTGACGGCGCACTGGGGTTTTCGCTCTTCTCCGAAGTGTTTCTCGGGCTCGACTACCCGGGCCACCGGCTGCTGCTCGGCCCCGGCTGGCCGGAAAATTTGCCGCCGCTGCGCGCCGAAATGGCGGTACACGAGCACGCCGAGGTGCCGTTCATCGCAGCCGGGCTGCAGGACAAGTCATTCGAGGTTGAAATCGACAGCGGCTCCAACGGAAGTCTGCACCTGCCGACCGAGCTGGCGTCCTCCCTCTCATGGAAGGCCGAACCGCGCCCAGGGCCGCTTATCGAGGCGATCGACGAGGAGACGCGAGATTATCTGGGCCGGTTGAACGGCCGGCTGACGCTCGGTAGTCTGGTGCTGCCGGAGCCCGTGGCTTCGGTCGGCGGCTCTGAGCCAAGCATCGGCTACGACGTGCTGGACCGTTTCTGCATCGTGTTCGACCAGCGGGCTGACAAGGTCCGGTTTTACTCCCAGCAAGCCGGGCTGATCGCTTCGCCCTCCGAGCGCAGTGTGGGTTTGAGCATCATACTTGATCCCGCCGGCTGGCGGGTTGCGCGAGTCATCCCAGGCAGCCCCGCCGAGGAAGCCCGCCTCGCCGCAGGCGACCTGATCACCCGCATCGAGGGCAAACTGGCCAGTAATTGGTCGCGGGACCAGCTTCACGATTGGGTGGACACCCACGCTGCGATGAAACTTCGGGTGGTGAGCGGTGGATCCAGCCGCGACATCAAACTGCGTGTCTGGTTACTGGTGCCCTGATTTCGGCGGCACAGAGCCGTGCCCGGCGGGCGTCCGGCGGCGCGTTTTCCCTCGACGAGATTGGCACCCTCGCGCTCGATACGCAGGCCAAACTCCTGCGTGTGCTCGAGGAGCGCATCATCGTGCGGGTCGGCGGGCGCGAGTCGCTTCCGATTAACGTGCGAATCGTCGCCGCACACACCGCGATCTCGCTGCGCTCGTCGAGTATTTCGTGAGACGCCACGGAGCCGAGCTCGGCGGTGTGGCCGCCGTTCAGCCCGGCGCGATCCGGTTTCTTGCCGCGCAGTCGTGGCCCAGAAATGTACGGCAACTGGAGAATGTCGTGAAGCGCGTTCTCCTGCTCGCTCGCGGGTACTCCATTACCGAGGAGTTGGCGCAAGCGACGCTCTTCGCCGGGCCCGCTCTCGGTGTGCTGACCGACGTGAATTCTCGCACGCTGGCCGCGTTATGCGAGGAGGCGCTCAAGACTGCTGGCCGGTCTCCCGGCCTGGGCGCGTTCAACATTGCGCCCTGCGGTCGTCAGGGGCGGAGCAGCGCGCGGAGCGCCCCGGTCAGCCGCTCAACATCCTGCCGCGTGTTGTAGGCGCCGATCGAGACCCGCAGGTATTGCCGCCCCTGCCATTCCATGACCGGCACTTCGATGCGGAATTTCTCATACAGGGCCGTCTGCAGTCGCGGACCATCGCACGGCGGCAGCGGGACCGTGACCATCTGCCCAAACCAATCCGCCGAGTCCGGACAGATCTGGGGCAACCCGGTCAGCGCGGCGATGTCCTCGCGGGCGTGGCGTGCCAGCGCGTGGCCACGAGCCCGCACGTCGTCCCAGCGATGTTCCGTGCAAAACCTGATCGCCGCCGGCACCGCCAGATACGCGGCGATGTCGCGCGTGCCGGTCCACTGCTGCTCATCAAGGAATCGCAAACCGGTCGCCGCGGGCAGCTGGTCGCCCCAGCTGACCACCAGCGGCTCGACCAGGGCCTGCACGGCGGGCCGCGCGTAGAGAAACGCGGAGCCTTTCGGGGCGCAGAGCCACTTGTGGGCG
Source organism: uncultured Opitutia bacterium (assembly GCA_903940425.1). Taxonomy (GTDB): domain Bacteria; phylum Verrucomicrobiota; class Verrucomicrobiia; order Opitutales; family Opitutaceae; genus Fen-1467. The sequence continues at coordinate 2,989 of CAJAKX010000008.1, forward strand.
TTTGCAGTGTAGAAATCGGAGCCGATGGTCTCCAGATCCAACGGGACCTGACCGAGCGCATGCGCCCCGTCCACGATGCTGAGCAGCCCCGCGGCGCGCGCCCGGCGGCAGAGCTCCCGCACCGGGAAGACCAGCGCCGTCGGCGAGGTGATGTGGCTGAAAAAAAGCACCCGCGTCCGCGGCGTGACCCCCGCCCATAATCGTTCGATGAGTTCCCCGGCGGTGGTCACGGGCAAGGGAACAGGCACGGGCCGGTAGCTGGCTCCGGTCTGGTGGCAGAGGAACCGCCACATGCGGTCCATCGCGCCGTATTCGTGGTCGGTCGTGAGGATTTCATCGCCGGGGTTCAGCCGCAGACTGCGCGCGAGAATGTTCAAGGCCGTGGTCGCGTTGGGCACATAGACCAGATTGTCGGCGGCGGTGCGCACATGGGCGGCCAGCACGGACCGCGCCTCGCGCAGCAGGTCCGCAAAGCGGCGCCCCAGAAATTCCACCGGCTGGCGTTCCAGCTCGCGCTGCCAGGCCTGGTATTGTTCGAAAACGGGGCGCGGCGTCGCGCCAAACGAGCCGTGGTTCAGGAAGACAACCTCCGGATCGAGCAGAAACAAATCCTTGGGCAGCGCGCCCTGCGCATCGCCCACATCGGACCTTTCGGTTTTTTGAGGTGCACGGTTCCGGCCCATGGCGGTGGATTGTCAGGGAAAAATCGGCGTGAGGAAAGTTGGAATCAAGCGGACTGGAAAGCCGCGCCGCCGGCCGCCGTGGAGGCATGCCGCGAACGGCGGCGTCCCCTTTCGCATTGCCTAACCAAGGAATTGTCCCTTCACCCGTATTATTAGTTATCCGGCAGACACACCCGGCCGGTGTCGCTCGCAGCGAGCCAACCACGTCACCCCATGAAATTTCCCCGCCGCCTTTTTCTTGCTTCCTGGCTGCTCTCGGCGCTCTGCCTTCCGGCCGCACGCGCGGGCGAATTGCCCGCAGGCGCCACCCCCGTGCTCTCGGCGCTGCAGGCCGAGCTCGATCACTCGCTCACCGCGCTCAAGGCCGAGCCGGTGCCGCCCTACTTCCTCAGCTACGAGGTCACCGAAAACCACAACTACGTGGTGAGTTCAACCTTCGGCACCCTGCTCAACAGCACCGAGGCGCGCACGCGCCATCTCGACATCGACCTGCGCGTCGGCGACCGCAAGCTCGACAACACCCATCCGTTGCGCGGCAACCAGGGCTTTGCGATGCCGAACCCGGCCGGCGGCACGACCCTGCTGCCCATCGAGGACGATCCCGATGCCATCCGCGCGGTCCTCTGGTATCAAACCGACCGCAAATTCAAGGCCGCCGTCGAACAGCTCACCAAGGTGAAGACCAACATGAAGGTGAATGTCGCCGAGGAGGATCCCTCCGCCGATTTTTCCGCCGAGCCGGCGGAGGTGTGGATCCAGGCGCCGGCCGACCTGAAGATTGATCGCGCCGCCTGGGAGGGGAAACTCCGCCGGTACACCGCGCCGTTCGCGGCCCACGGCAACATCTATGGCGCCCGCGCCTCGCTCAATGTGGACGCGCAGACGTGGTGGTACGTGAACAGCGAGGGGGCGCGGCTCCAGACCACGCAGACCACGGCGCGCCTCTTCATCTACGCCACGACCAAGGCCGACGACGGGATGGTGCTGCCGCGGTATGAGACTTTCTTCGCCTTCACGCCCGACCGGCTGCCGGGCGACGCCGAGGTGCTGGCCCGGGTCGAACGCCTGATCAAGGATCTGCTCGCGCTGCGCACCGCGCCCGTCATCGATCCCTACACCGGCCCGGCCATCCTGTCCGGCCGCGCCGCCGGCGTGTTTTTCCACGAGGTCTTCGGCCATCGCGTCGAGGGCCATCGGCAAAAGGGCGTCGATCAGGGGCAGACGTTCAAGAAGATGCTCGGCCAGCCGGTGCTGCCCGCGGCGTTCACGGTCTACTGCGATCCCACGCTCGACCACTACGGACCGACGGCGCTGGGCGGCTATTATCTCTACGACAACCAGGGCGTGAAGGCGCGGCGCGTGACGCTGGTCGAGGGCGGCGTCCTCAAGGGCTTCCTGATGGCGCGGATGCCCATCGAGGGTTTTCCGAATTCCAACGGCCATGGCCGCAAGGCCCCGGGGTTCCCCGTGGTCGCGCGCCAGTCGAACCTCATCGTCGAGACCGCGCAGCCCGTCTCGCGGGAGAAGCTGAAGGAGCAGCTGCTTCAACTCGTGAAAGAACAGGCCAAACCCTATGGGCTTTATTTTGAGGACATTGAAGGCGGCTTCACGCTCACCGGCCGCTTCATCCCCAACGCCTTCAACGTGCGTCCCATCATGGTCTATCGCATCTACCCCGACGGCCATGAGGAACTCGTGCGCGGCGTTGACTTCATCGGCACGCCGCTCTCGGCCTTCAGCAAGGTCGTCGCGGCGGACGACACGCCGGACATCTTCAACGGCATCTGCGGCGCCGAATCGGGCCCGGTGCCGGTCACGGGCATCTCGCCGGGCCTGTTGCTCTCCCAAGTCGAGGTGCAGAAGAAGGAAAAGGCCCAGGACCGCCCGCCCTTGCTCCCCGCCCCGCTTGAAAAAATCTCCAGCCCATAACCTCCCGCCGCCATGAATCTCGTTCCCCGGTTTTTCCTCCGCCTCCCGGCCGCGCTTGCGGCGGCCCTGGGCTTCACCCTCGGAGCCGCGGCGGCCGATGAGGATGCCGTGTTGCGTGCCATGCGCGACGAACTCACCCGTTCCACAACGCAGCTGAAGCTCGAGAATCTGGCCCCGCCCTACTTCGCCGCCTACCGCGTGGTCGAGAGCACCGACACGCGCGTGAGCGCGAGTTTTGGCAGCATTGTCACCCGCGACCGCAGCCACCCGCGCCGCCGCATGGCCACCATCGAGCTGCGTGTCGGCAGCCCGCAGCTGGATCAGACCAATTTTCTGCCCAGCAATATCTTTGGCAGTTTTTCCCTTCCGCACGAGCTGCCGCTCGACGACAACTACACCGAGTTGCGCCGCCAGCTCTGGCTCGCCACCGACAGCGCCTACAAGCAGGCCGTCGAGCAGCTCGCGAAAAAGAAAGCGTCGCTGGAAAACAAGACGCGCACCGACAACACCGACGACTATGGCAGCGAGTCGCCGACGCAGACCACGGAGGAGACTCCGCGCCTGAACGTCGACTCCCCTGCGGCGGAGCAGCTGGTCCGCGAACTTTCGGCCGTGTTTCGCGAGTTTCCGACGGTGATCCATTCGACCGCCGCGGTCGACCTCAGCGAGCAGTTCACCCGCTATGTCAACAGCGAGGGCACCAGCTATACGCGCCGGGAGACGTTGGTGACGCTGGTCGTCGCCGCCGTCGCCCAGGCACCCGACGGCCGCACCCTCGAGAGCAACGTTCTGCACTTCGCCCGCACCGCCGAGGCGCTCCCGCCGAAGGCCCAGCTCCTGGACGAGACGCGCGCCCTCGGCCGGCAGCTCACCGCCCTCCGGGAGGCGCCGCTGATCGAGGACACTTACAACGGACCGGTGCTGTTTGAAAACGCGGCCGCGGCCGAGGTGTTCGCGCAGGTGTTTGCTCCGCGTCTCGTCGCCAGCAAGCGCCTCGTCGTCGAAAACGCCCAGCTCGAGCCCATGCTGGCGCAATTGGAAAACCCCTTCATGGACAAGATCAGCGCCCGCGTGCTGCCGGACTTTCTCAACGTGACCGACGACGCCACCCGCATGGAGATCGGAGGCGCGCCGCTCTTCGGCACGGGCAAGGTGGATGACGAAGGCGTGCCCACCCGGGAGGTAAAGCTCGTGGAGGCAGGCCGGCTCAAAACGCTGCTCACCTCACGCGTGCCCACGCGCGGATTGCTCCGAAGCACCGGCAGCCGCCATGGCGGGGGTCCCGCCCCCTCCAATCTCATTGTGACCGCAACCGAGGGTCTCACGGCCGAGACGTTGAAGGCCGAGCTGTTGAAGCTCGTGCAGCAACGCGGCAAGGAGTTCGGCGTGCTGGTGCGGCGCGTGGCGAACCCCGCCTTTCGCACGGTGCGCGAACAGGCCTCGGCGCCGAATCGCGAAAGCGGCCGCATCGAGCCCGCCATTCTGGTCTACAAGGTTTTTCCCGACGGCCATGAAGAGCTGCTGCGCAACGTCGAGATGAGCGGCCTGACCATTTCCGCCTTCAAAGACATCGTGGCGGCCGGCAGGGAGCCGTTCGTGTATCACACCCCGTTCATCAGCGCGGGCATCGGCCGTACACCCAGTGCGGAACTGATCAGCCTCGCCGTGCCTTCGCTGCTGTTCGATGACGTGACCCTCAAGCAGCCCAGCGGGGCCATTCCCAAGCCGCCGGTGGCGAAGCATCCGTTTTTCGACAAGTAACCAACCGGAACCCTGCTCCGTTGAGCGCCTGGGCGCCGCTGAGTCCTATTTCGCGAGCAGCCGGCGGATTGAGAAACGGTGCCGTCGATGAGCGGGTGGATTCCTTCACGGAGCGGCATCAGTTTGCGGACTGTAGATCCGTATGCAGTGGTCCTCGAGTTCGCGCCCGTCGCGCTGCGCACTGGCGGCGATCTGGTTCTCACCTTTTACGAGTTCCACGTCCGGCCACAAAAAAATGTGATTGGTGCTCGTTTTCCGGCCGCGCGAGACCCCGTTGATCCGCAGATCCACGGTGTCGGCGTTGGAATAGATTTTCACGGTGGTGATCGGCCGGGTCCGGGGCGTGAAACGGCGGCTGGTGATGTGC
>CAJAKX010000009.1 GCA_903940425.1 uncultured Opitutia bacterium
GGACCGGTCAACAGATCCGTCATCTGTTTTTCGTTGAGAAATTTCGGCAGCGGCTGGTCGAGCCGGGGCAGCGGCACGCCGGTGAGCGGATTGCGTTTCAGGCGGCCGCGCCGCTGCCAGAACCGGCAAAACGCGCGCAGTCCCGAGACATGGTTGTGGAGGGTCCGGCGGCTGAAGCGCCGCTGCCCCTCGATGATGAAGTCGCGCATTTCGCGCACCTCCAGCCGGTCGAGGCCGCGGTCCGCCAGACCGTTGCGCGCGAGCCAGCGCCAGAAGTCCTCAAACGCCTGCCGGTAGTTGCGCACCGTATAGCGCGAGTAGCGCCGTTCCTTCTCAAGATGCTCGAGAAACGGCGCGAGCCATTCCTCGATGATCTTCGTCGGCAGCGGCTCCGGCGTCTTCGGCAACGTCTCCATGTACGGCTGGCAGACTAAACCCCGGAGCAAGGAAGCCAAGAATACTGTGTTTCCGCCCGGATTCGCGGCCGCGGAAAGAAAACAGCGCCTCAGTGCGGCGGGGCGGGTTCCGGGTTTCCTGCTTTTGCCCGCTGCTCCACCGCCGCCATCACACGGGCGGTTGCCCTGCGCAAGGCCCCCTCGGGATCGAGGTCCCTCGCGCGGGCGGCAGCGGCGAGCTCGAAAAGCATCCGGCCCAGCGATTCCCCGGTCAGCTCCCCGCCCAGCCGGTCGATCTTCGCTGTATCGACGAGACCGGCGGTGGGAAGTTTCTTCTTGGTGATCTGCTTCCAGACCGCCTCGGCAAACATGAGCGCGGGCAGTTGCGGCGGCAGGTGCTTGAAGACCGTCGGCTCGGTCTTTCCGGCGGCCTGCTTTTCGACCTTTTTGATGGCGTCCCACTGGACGAGCACCTCCTCCGAGGTGTTCAGACGGCCGTTGCCGAAGACATGCGGATGGCGGCGCACCAGCTTCTCGTTGATTTCGCGGGCCACGTCGTCGAAGGTGAAGTCACCCCGTTCCGCGGCGAGCTGCGCATGAAAGATCACCTGCACGAGCACGTCGCCGAGTTCCTCGCGCATGTGCGGCAGATCGAGGCGGTCGATCGCGTCGAGCAGTTCGCTGCATTCGTCGATGAGACAGCGGGCGAGCGTTTGGTGCGTCTGTTCACGGTCCCACGGGCAGCCGTCGGGCGCGCGCAGCCGGGCCACGGTCTGGCGCAGATCGTCAATGGCACTCATGCGGAAAAGCGGAGGTAACCATGAAATCCGCCAAATACACCAAAAAAATGGTTTCCCTTTTCGGGCCCTTCGGGTGTTTCGTGGTGGCTTCATGGACAAGCTCGCCGAAATCATGGCGCACAAGCGCCGCGAGGTCGCCCCGCTCATGCGGCCGGTGACCGAGGCCGAGCTGGCCCGGGCCGCCGCCGCCCGGCCCAAGCCGCCGCCTTTTGCCGGAGCGCTGCGGCGCGCGGATGGCCGGCTCGCCGTGATCGCGGAGATCAAACGCCGCTCGCCCTCGGCCGGCGAGATCAAGGCCGGCGCCTCGGCCGTCGGACAGGCCCGCCGCTTTCAAGCGGCCGGGGCCGATGCGCTGTCCGTGCTGACCGATTTTCAATATTTCGGCGGCACGCTTGACGATTTGCGCGGCGTGACCGCGGGCCTGCGCACCGCGTCGCCTTTTCCGGGGGTGGGCGGAACGCATCCCCCGCCCTGCCTGCGCAAGGATTTCATGGTTCATCCCATCCAGGTGCTGCAGGCCCGCGAGGCCGGCGCCAGCGCCATCCTGCTCATCGTCCGCGCCCTGGCCGACGAGGAGATCAAGCTGCTGCACGCCGCCGCCGCGGCGGCCGGCCTGGACGCGCTGTTCGAGATCCACGACGAGTCCGAGCTGGCGCGGGCCCTGCGGCATGGCGCCCGGCTCGTCGGCGTGAACAACCGCGACCTCACCAGCTTCACGACCGATCTGGCGATCAGCGAGCGGCTCATTCCGCTCCTGCCGCGCGAAGTCGTCGCGGTGAGCGAAAGCGGCATTTTCACCGGAGCCGATGCCGCCCGGGTCAGGTCCGCCGGCGCCCATGCCGTGCTCGTGGGAGAAGCCTTGATGAAGGCGCCCGACCCGGCGGCGCTGATCGCCGAAATCCGCGCCGCTCGCTGACACCGGCGGACGATTTTCCATGCCCCTCACGCCCACGGAAACCCGCGACCTGCTGGCCCGGCTCGGACACAAGCCGAAGCGTTTTCTCGGGCAGAATTTCCTGGTCGACGGCAATATAGTCCGCAAATCGCTCGCCCTCGGCGAAGTCCGGCCGGGTGACGCGATCGTGGAGATCGGCCCCGGCTTGGGCACGCTCACCTCCGCCCTGCTGGAAGCCGGCGCGGAGGTCTGGGCGGTGGAAAAGGACCGGGCGCTGCACGCGCACCTCGCGGCGACCTTGGGGCCGGAATTTCCCGGACGGCTGCATCTGCGCGAGGGTGACGCCGTTGAACTTCCGCTGGCAGGGCTGCCGGCCGGGCCCGCCGGCACCGGCTTCAAGGTCATTGCCAATCTGCCCTACGCCATCTCCACGCCTTGGATGGACGCCGTGCTTTCCGGCCCGCTGCCCCTCCGCATGGTGCTGATGCTTCAGCGCGAGGCCGCCGATCGCTATGCCGCGCGGCCCGGCACGAAGGACTTCAGCGCCATTTCCATCTTTGTGCAGGCCGCCTGCGACGTCGCGCCGGGACACCGGGTGGCGGCGGCTTGCTTTTATCCACAGCC
>CAJAKX010000010.1 GCA_903940425.1 uncultured Opitutia bacterium
ACGATGTTGTCCAAGAAGCCTATCTCAAACTATTTGAGATCCGAGCGAAGAGAAAAATTGCCAAGGCAAAGGCCTATCTCTTTGCCGTCGCGAAGCACACGGCCCTTAGATTCTGCAGACGGCAGCAGCTATATTCCGATGTTCCTGTAAACAAATTGCCGGTCTGGCTGCTCTTGCATAATGAACTCAATGGCGCCGAAATTGCTGACTCCCGCCAACGTTTGGACCTTGTCGCCGAGGCGATCGACAGGCTGCCAGCCCGCTGCCGCGTGATCATTCGGCTTGCCGTGGTCGATGGGCACTCTGCGTTTGAAATCGCCAAGAGCCTTTGCCTGTCCGAAAGCACCGTCCGAGTCCAGTTGGCGCGTGGGATTAAGAAGTGCTCCGAGTATCTCCGGGAGCGAGGTGAGGCGAAGTGAGCACTGCCAAAATTAGATTTCCGTCCGCTTGCCCACCCGCGATGGAACGATTCGATTCACTCGAGGATGTCGCCGCAAACTGGCTCGTTCGGCGCAATGCCGGACTCAACTCCGCAGAGGATGAAGAGCTTCGCCTTTGGCTGTCCTCCGACCCACGCCACGCAGAAGCGTTCGCACGTCACGAAAAGACCTGGGCTACGTTGAACCATCCCCTAATTTCTGGACAAGCCTCCGACCTTGGGTTGGAGCTTGACCGCCGCCAGCAACGCCGCACTCGGCGAAACAAAGCTTATGCTTTCGCCGGCCTCGGCTTGGCCGCTGCCACCATTCTCCTATTTATTTTCATCCCGCCCCAATCGCGAACGCCGGGGCCCGCCCTCGCGTCGACGATCTCCATCTGGCCCAAACAGCAAATCCTTCCCGACGGCTCTGTCGTCGAACTGAATTTCAATGCCGAGATTACCGTCTCCTTTTCGCCCGAAAAGCGCAGCGTTCGACTCCTTAGGGGGGAGGCCTTCTTCCAGGTGACGAAGAACCCGGCCCGACCTTTCGTCATAACTACTGGAGACCTTCAGGTGACCGCCGTCGGTACTGCTTTCGTCGCCCGGAATGCCCCGGCCGAGGTCGGCGTCTTGGTTACCGAGGGACGCATCGCCGTAAGCCGAGTCTTCGTTTCGCCCGCGCCCGCGGATTCATCCCCTCTGCAGAACCCCGTCTTCGTTTCTGCAGGTTACATAGTGAACGTTCCAGTCCAAACAGTCGCCACCGTCCCCCTGCGTCCCGAAAAGATTACTCCTGCCCAGATCGAGAAGGCCCTCGCTTGGCGGAGAAAGGGGGTGGAATTCAGTGGGACCCCGGTCGACGATGCCGTTGCCTTCTTCAACCGCGAAAACGCCGTCCATTTGATCGTCGCGGACCGCTCCGTTCGGCATCTCCAGCTAACCGGAATCTGCTGGTCCGATGACGCCGAGGGATTCGTCCGGCTTTTGGAAGCAGGCCTGAATGTTGAGGCGGAGCGGTCCGGGGACTCGATCATCCTGAGCGCCCGTCGATAAGTTCCGGGGGGCGGGGGAGGGGGAAGGTGGCTTGATTGTCCCAGAAAATTTTCGCGAAACTTCATGGCAAATGTAAATGAATTCGCAGTCCCGGGTCTCTTAATCAGTGTCTGGTGAGAAACGCTTATTGAAACCATCTGATACCAATTACAGTTCGCGATTGGTATGACCCCCGAACATCTGACAATATAAAACCTCCCCGAGGAGTCCTTATGCCTGTTGACACACAAATCTGGACCGACATCGACTACGAGCGAAACGGCAAGCAGTTCGGGATGCTGCGCGTCCCGCAATCGCTCAACACCGCGGGGTGGGCGAACCTGTTCATTCCCATCGCCGTCATCAAGAACGGCGAAGGGCCGACGGCGGTGCTGTTCGGCGGCAACCACGGCGACGAATACGTCGGCGAGGTCATGCTGATGAATCTCGCCCGCGCCCTGCGACCGGAGGACATCCGGGGACGGGTCATCATCGTGCCGATGCTCAACCGGCCGGCCGCCGAAGCCGGCACGCGCCTCTCGCCGCTCGACGGGCGCAACATGAACCGCGTGTTCCCCGGCCAGCGCAACGACACGGTGACGGGCATGATCGCCCATTACGCCTCGCAGGTGCTGATCCCGATGGCGAGCCTCGTCCTGGACATCCATGACGGCGCCCGCACGGCGCATTTCCTGCCGTTGGTCACCATGCACAACATCCCGAATCGGGCGCAGATGCAGAGGATGATCGATACGGGCATGGCCTGGGGCGCCTCGTACGTGTTCGTCTATTGCGACGTCAGCGGCGAGGGTTTGCTGACGGGCTACGCCGAATCGCAGGGAAAAGTCGCGCTCGGCACGGAGATTGGCAGCGCCTCGCAGTTCGGCAAGGAAATGCTGGCGATCGCGGAGCGGGGCGTGAGGAACGCCCTGAAACTGCACGGCATCCTGAGGGGCAAGCCCGAGCCCGCCGAGACGCCGCGTGTGGTGGCGGCCGACGAGCCGGATTATTACGTGATGGCGCCGGTCAGCGGCCTCTTCGAGCCCTTCTTTGAAATGGGCGACGATATCGCGGCGAACGAGGCGATCGGCCAGGTGCACTCGACCGAGCGGCCCTTCGATCCGCCGACGCCGGTCGTCACGCGCAAGGGCGGCATGCTCATCAGCCGCCGCGCGTTTCCATTGACCCGACAGGGCGACTGCTTGGCGACGCTGGTTCGACCATTCAAACTATAATGACGAGACGGGATCCCTCCATGCCCGAAATCCCGATCCGGCCCTGTCCAGGCTTGGTCCCGACTGGACCATCCTGTCGCCGGAAGCGTTGAATCAAGCCTATGACCCAGCGGGATATATGAGGCATTTCGATTTACGATCTGAATTGGGCGCGATCACCGCGCCGATGCTGATCCTCGCCGGGCGTCACGATTGAATCCGCGCCTCCGAATACTCGCAAGAAATGCATAAGCTCATTCCGGGCTTCGATCTGCGAATATTCGAAAAGAGCAGTCACGCAATTGGCGGTAAAGAACCGCGGAAATTCTTGGGCGCGGTCGGCGGCTTCGTAGCCCACAAGACAAGAAAGGGCGGCAAATGACCGGTATCGATCTCGCAGACGGGCTCCCGCCTGATCTGATCGCCGAGGCCGTGTCATGGCGGCACCATCTCCACAGGCATCCAGAGCTTGCCTTCAACGAACGGCAGACTGCGGACTTCGTCGCCTCGCAGCTCAGCCATTTCGGGTTGGCGGTCCATCGCGGTCTCGCCGGCACCGGCGTCGTGGGCACGCTGACGCGCGGCACGAGCCGGCGCACGATTGCGATTCGTGCCGACATGGACGCCCTGCCGATCCAGGAGCAAAGCGGCGCTCCGCATACCTCGTGCAATCACGGCATCATGCATGCCTGTGGCCATGACGGCCATGTCGCCATGGCGCTGGCGGCGGCGCGTGTTTGCGCACGTCTGTCGGATCTCGACGGGACGGTGCATTTCATCTTCCAGCCGGCCGAGGAGAACGAAGGCGGCGGGCGGCGCATGGTCGAGGATGGGCTGTTTCAGCTCTTTCCATGCGATGCTGTCTACGCGCTTCACAATTGGCCGGCTTTGCCGCCGGGCACTTGTGTCGCGCGCGACGGGGAGATGATGGCGGCGTTTGCCACATTTGAGATCGCAATTTCCGGCCGCGGTTGTCACGGCGCCATGGCCCATGAGGGTACCGATTCCATCGTCGCCGGATGCCAACTGGTATCCGCCTTGCAAAGCATCGTCAGCCGCAACATCGACCCTCTTCAAGCTTCTGTCGTTTCCGCAACTCAAGTTCACGCGGGCGACACGTGGAACGTCATCCCCGACAGCTGCGTCATTCGCGGTTCCACGCGCTGGTTTGATGATCGCGTCGGCGACATGCTTGAGCGGCGTATCACCGAACTTTCCAGATCGATTGCGGCTGGGTTTGGCTGCGAGGCCAACGTCCGCTACGAGCGCCGCGGGCTCGCGACGATCAACGACCCTGCCAAGGCAAGCTTCGTGCGCGCCGT
>CAJAKX010000011.1 GCA_903940425.1 uncultured Opitutia bacterium
CGGCCTACCAGGTTTCCGGCGAGTATGCACAGATCCACGCCGCCGCGCAGAAGGGCTGGCTGGACCTCGACCGCTGCCGCCGCGAGTCGCTGCTGGCGATCAAGCGCGCCGGCGCCGACATGATCCTGACCTACTTCGCCAAAGACATGGCGGCGGAGCTGCAGCGCTGAGGAAATTCATGTCGGTCCGTCCGTCCGCCCCCTTTGTTTGTAACGTAATACGTTACAAACGTCACGGCGGCACCGTGCGCAGTAATGTAACGTATTACGTTACAAATGGGGCGGAAGAGGTAGGGCGGTGGTCAAAGGCGGGGCACGGTGAAGCCGTGTCATTTTTTCTCCCCGCCGTCCTTCTTCAGGAAGGGCGTTAACAGGTCGATCGGCACCGGCAGGAACGTCGTCGTGTTGTGCTCGCTGGCGATCTCCCGCATGGTCTGCAGGTAGCGCAGTTGCAGCGCGATGGGCTCCTGGCTGATCATCGCGGCGGCCTGGACCATTTTCTCGGCGGCCTGATATTCGCCCTCGGCATTGACGATCTTCGCCCGGCGCTCGCGTTCGGCCTCGGCCTGCTTGGCCATCGCGCGCTTCATGGTGTCGGGCAGCGCCACGTCCTTCACCTCAACCGCGGTGACCTTGATACCCCACGGTTCGGTCTGCCGGTCGATGATTTCCTGCAGCTTCTGGTTGATCGACTCGCGTTGCGACAGCAGGTCGTCCAGCGGGGCCTGGCCGAGCACGCTGCGAAGCGTGGTTTGGGCGATGAGCGAGGTGGCCTTCAGGAAGTTCTCCACCTTCACCACCGCCGCCACCGGGTCGATGACGCGGAAGTACAACACCGCGTCGACGGTCGCCGGCACGTTGTCGCGCGTCATGACTTCCTGCTTGGCGACGTCGATCGTCACCACACGGAGGTCCATTCTCACCATGCGGTCCACGAGGGGGATCAGAAAGATGAGGCCGGGCCCCTTGGCGCCCTGCTTGTGCAGTTTGCCGAGGCGGAAGATGACGCCCCGCTCGTATTCGCGGAGGATGCGGATGGCCTGCGGCAGCAGGATGGCGCCCAGGATGATCAACGGCACCAGCCACGTTGTGAGATTGAAGACTCTTACGATGGGTTCTTGCATGGTTCTTTTCCCTCATGGGGTTTTGGGTTTCACCTTCAATGTCAGCCCGTCGAACCCGACGACTTCGACCGGCTGGCCCTTTTCCACGATGGTCTCACTCACGGCGTTCCAGTATTCACCCTCGATGAACACCTTGCCGCCGCTCGCGTCAATGCGCGCCAGGGCGGGCGTCACTTTGCCCACCATGGTCTCGCGGCCCGCGCGCACCGGCAGGAACTGCGCCCGCAGGCCCGCGCCCACGATCGCGATGAAAAACAGCGCCGTCACCACCGTGGCGGAAATGATGATCGAGAGCGACAGGCGGAACGCTGGATCGGCGCGGTCGAACAGCATCAACGCGCCGAGGAAAAACGACACGATGCCGCCCACCGTCAACACCCCGTGTGTGGGCGCGTAGATGTCCGCGATGAACAGCCCGGTGGCCAGCACGATGAGCGTCACGCCGGCGAGGCTGACGGGCAGGATGGCGGCCATGTAGAGCGCCAGGATCAGCGCGATGGCGCCCACCACGCCGGGCAGGATGGCGCCGGGGTTGCTCAGCTCACCGATGATGCCGTAGATGGCGATGAGCATCAGGATGAACATGACCTCGGGCCGCCAGAGGAGCTGAAAGACCCTTTCGCGTGCGGACATGCCGATCTCGATGACCTCCGCGCCCCTGGTCTGCAGTTTGTGACCGCCGACCTCGCGGCCGTCGATCTGGGCGAGCAGGTCGGGCACATCCTTGGCGATGAAGTCGATGACCTTCAACTGGAGGGCCTTCTCGGCGGAGATCGAGGCGCTTTCCTTGACGGAGGACTTGGCCCAGTCGACGTTGCGGTTGCGGCGGGCGGCAATGATCTCGATGTAGCTGACGGCGTAGTTTTCCAGCTTCTGCTTCATCGTGTCATCGAGTTTTTCCTCGCCGCCGACGGGATTACCGCCGATCGCCACCGGGTGCGCGGCGCCGATACTGGTGGCGGGCGCCATAACCGCGAGGTCGGCCGCCAGGGTGATGAAGCAGCCCGCGCTGGTCGCGGTCGCGCCCGCCGGCGCGACGTATACGACGGTGGGCACGGGCGAGCCGAGGAATTTCTGCACGATGGTCTTGGTGGAGTCGAGCAGACCCCCGGGCGTGTCGAGCTGGATGACGAGACACTGGGATTGGTTCTCGGCCGCCTGATCGATGGCGCGCGAAATGAAGCCGGCCGTGGCCGGGCCAATGGGGCCCTCGACCTTGATCAGGCTGACGCGCTCAGCGGCGGCCCCGGCGGCTGTTCCCAGCAACCAGCTCAAAAGTACCATTGGCCATGCACGCATCATAACACCTCACTGAGGGCAGGTTACCAGAAACAAGTCCGGGTACAAACCTGAACGGCGAAGGCCGAAGCCCACGAAACCGCCCAGGATTGGACTGGCTCAGACCTTGGCACAGGCGGCCTTGAGGTCCGCGACGAAGGCGTCGAGGTCGGCGTCCCGGGTGTCCCATGAACACATGAGGCGGTAGCCGTGGGCGCCGATGAAGTTGTAGAAATGCCAGCCGCGCGCGTGCAGGGCCTCGGCGACCTTGGGCGGCATGCCGGCGAACAGCGCGTTGACCTCGGGTTCGACGAGGATATTCACCTGCGGAATAGTGCGCAGCGCGGCGGCGAGCTTCTGCGCCATCTGGTTGGCGTGGGCGGCATGGCGCAGCCAGGCGCCGTCCTGCAGCATGCCGACCCACTGCGCGCTGAGGAAGCGCATCTTCGAGGCGAGCTGGCCGGCCTGCTTGCAGCGGTAGTCGAACTCATGGGCCAGCGGCTTGTTGAAAAAGACGACGGCCTCGGAGGTGTTCATGCCATTCTTCGTGCCGCCGAAACAGAGCACGTCGACGCCCGCGCGCCAGGTGAAGTCGGCGGGCTGGCATCCGCCGCGCGCGGCGAGGGCGGTCGCGGCGTTGGCGAAACGCGCGCCGTCCATGTGCACGGCGAGGCCGTGCCGCCGGGCGAGGTCGGTGAGCGCCTTCAGCTCGTCGACCGTGTAGACGGTGCCCCACTCGGTGGATTGGGTGAGCGAGAGCACGCGCGGCTTCGGGTAGTGGATGTCGGTGCGTTTGAGGATCACGCGCTCGACCTCGGCGGGGTCGAGTTTGCCATGGGGGCCGGTGGCGACGAGGATCTTGGTGCCGTTGGAGAAAAACTCCGGCGCGCCGCATTCGTCGGTCTCAACGTGCGCGTAGTCGTGGCAGATGACGCTGTGATAGCTCTGGCAGAGCGAGGCGAGGGCGAGGGAGTTGGCGGCGGTGCCGTTGAAGACGAAGAAGACGTCGCAGTCGGTCTCGAACACACTGCGGAGCAGGTCGCACGCGCGCACGGTCCATTCGTCGTTGCCGTAGGACGGGAGGCGGCCGCGGTTGGCCTCGGCCAGGGCGGCCCAGGCCTCGGGGCAGATGCCGGCGGTGTTGTCGCTGGCGAAGACCTGGTTGGCGGCGGGCGGGCGGTTGCGATCGGCCGCCGGGGAGGCAGTGGAGGACGACATGCGGTCATGGAAGCAGAATCCCGCGTCGAGGCTAAGCTTTTTTCGGGTCATAAGCGCGGGCCACCGAGGTCTTGCACTGAACCGGCGCAGCCGCTTCGCTGGCGGCATGCCGGAGCCGGCCGTCAATCTCTACCTTGTGGGCTTCATGGGCACGGGCAAGACGACCGTCGGACGCGCGGTCGCGATGCGGCTCGGCTTCCAGGCGATGGACAGCGACCACGAGATTGAGCGCGAGAAAGGCCGGATGGTGGCGCAGATCTTCGCCGGGGAGGGCGAGGCGGCCTTCCGCGCGTTGGAGCGGAGGTTCATCGAGCAGGGCCATCCCGACCGCGGCGTGGTGGTGGCCTGCGGCGGCGGGCTGGTCGTGCAGCCGGGCATGCTCGAGTTGCTGCGCGCGAAGGGCGTGGTCATCTGCCTGCACGCGACCCTCGACACGATTCTCCAGCGCACGGCCCAGGCGCGGACCCGGCCGCTGCTCAACGTCGAAAACCCGGAGGCGCGCATCCGCCAGCTTTACGCCGAGCGCGAGGAGACCTACAAGCGCGCCGGCACGGTGATCCTCACGGATTTCCGCCCGTTGCACGACATCGTGCTGCACGTGCTGCGCGCCTACCGGCGCGAGGCGCGCGACCGGGAGCGGACGCACGGCGTCACACCGGTCGGGGAAAACAAGGGTTCGATCCTGCCGGCCGCGCCGAAAACCGGCCGGGCCGGCCGCTGAGGCGCGCCACGGGGGCGGTGAGGCGACCGGCATCATGAATACGCGGCAGGAGGAATTGCGGCGGCGGCTCGTGGCGCTGGGTTTTGACGAGGTGCGCTTCGCCCGGGTGGAGGCCGTGCCGGCGGAGGGTCTGGGCCGCTGGCTCGCATGGGGGTTTCACGCCGACATGGCATGGATGGAGCGGACGGCGGCAAAGCGGTTGAATCCCGAACTCGTGCTGCCGGGAGCCCGCTCCGTCATCATGCTGGGAGTCAATTACTGGCCGGGGAAGGAAGTCGAAGGCCCCCGCTGGGCGCGCTACGCCCTTTACGAGGATTATCACGACACCATCAAGCCGGCGCTCGTGGCTGCGGGGCGGGTTCTGGAGGAGCTCCATGGCGTGAACGGAAGCGGTTATCGCTACTATGTTGACACGGGTCCGGTGCTGGAACGGGGCTGGGCGGAAAGGGCGGGCCTCGGATTTCTCGGGAAGAACGGCATGCTGATCTCGCGCAAGTTTGGAAACTGGTTGTTGCTCGCGACGATTCTCACGCGCGTGGAATTCGAGGCCGACGAACCGCTGCGGGCCAAGAACCCAAAGCTCGCGGCCGAGGGCCGGGTCGGCCTGCTGTGCGGCAAGTGCACGCGGTGTCTCGATGCCTGCCCCACGCAGGCGATTCCGCACCCGGGGCTGGTCGATGCGCGCCGGTGCATCTCCTATCAGACCATCGAGAACCGGGGGATGATTCCGCGCGAATTGCGGCCGGGGATCGGCGACCACATCTACGGCTGCGATGTGTGCCTCGAAGTATGCCCGTGGAACCGTTTCGCGCGGACCGGCCGGCGCATGCTGCTGGCCGCGCGGTCCGAGATGGCGAGGCTGGGCCTGCGCGAACTCCTGACCCTCACCCCTGGACGCTTTGCCGAGGTGTTTCAGCGCACTCCGGTCAAGCGTCTCAAGCTGACCGGCCTGCTGCGCAACGCCTGCGTGGCGGCGGGCAACGTGGCGGCAAAGGCGGGGGCCGGGCACGACCTGGTCGCGCCGCTCGTGCGGCTGGCCGTGCAGGCGGCGCCGATGGTGCGCGGACACGCGGTCTGGGCGGTGCGGCGCATCGCGGGTGCCGACGCGCCGCAGCTGCTGGCGGTGGCGCGGGAGGCCGAAACCCACCCGGCGGTGCGGGCGGAGCACGCGGTGGACGTGGACGGAGCCGGGGCTACTTGAACAGCTCGCTCATCCGCTGGCTGAAGTGCGGCGGCGGCCGCACCGGCCGGCCTTCGCGATCGATGAAGGCGTGCGCCGTGTGGCCGGTGGCCAGCAGTTCGTCCCCGCGCAGGACTTCGTAGGCCAGCTGGATCCGGAACACGGGTTTCTCGCCCAGCGTGGTGACGATGGTCAGCGTGTCGTCGTAGAACGCCGGCTTGAGATATTTCACGCCCACCTCGAGCACCGGCAGCCGGTAGCCCGCGGCTTCCAGTTCGCGATAGGAGAGACCGTGGTCCTTCAGCAGGGTGGTGCGGCCGATTTCGAACCACGGCAGATAGCTGCCGTGATAAACGATGCCCATCATGTCGGTCTCGGCGTAACGGACGGTGACGTGGACGCGGGATTGAATCATGGCGGCTGGAGTGATGGTGGGGCGGGGCGGTTCAGTCGGTGATCTCCCAATCCTGGCTGTTGAAGAGCAGGTCGGCGGAGCGCACCCAGCTGTTCTTGCGCGCCCATTCGCGGCCCGCGGCCCCGAACTTGTGGCGCAGCTCCGGGTCGGCGATCAACCGCGCGAATGCCGCGGTCAGCGCGGGCCGGTCGGCGGGTGGCACGAGCAGGCCCGTCACGCCATCTACCACGGCCTCGGGCACACCGCCGACCGCATGAGCCACAACGGGCAGGCCATGCGCGGCCGCCTCGAGATAGACGAGCCCGAAGCCCTCGACGCTATGCCGGTGATGGATACTCGTCATGGCGAAGATGTCGGCGCGGTCATAAATGCGGGCGAGCTCGTCATCGGGCACGTTGCCGAGGAAACGCACCACGAGGTCGGAGCGTCCGGCGGCTTCGCGCAGACGCGGTTCGTAGTTCTCCTTGCTGGTGCCGCCCACCAGCCAGTACTCGACGCGGGCGCGCTGGGCGGCGGGCAGCGCCTGCAGGGCTTTGATGATGAAAAGCTGGCCCTTGCGGGGATGGAGGCGCCCCACCGTGAGGATGACAACCTCGTCGCGGGGTTCCCGCCCGGGGGCAAACGGCGCGGCCGAAAAACTGGAGCGCAGCGCGCCCGGCGTGAGGAAGGTTTTGGACGCGGCTTCCGGGAAGCGGGTGCAGAGCAGCCGGTGCGTATAGCCGGTCAGCACGCTGATGCGGCTGGCATGGCGGATGAGCCGACGCGCCAGCCAGCGGGACAGCGGATTGCGATGGAAGTGCAGGATCTCGGATCCGTGAAAGGTCAGCACCAGCCGCCGGGGCCGGAAACCAGGGATGAATTGCAGTCCCATCATCGCCCGCATGGGGCCGGGTTCGGGCAGATAGACGGTGGCATACCGCAGCCGCCGGCGATGGACGATGAGCTCGTACACGAGGCGGAGCAGGCAGGCCAGATCATGCGTGCCTTTCAGGGGCAGCCGGCGCAAGCGGAAAGGCCAGGGTTTCTGGTCACCCTCCAGCGGGGCGGCCTGGGCCCAGACTTCGAGGTCATAGCCCATGCCGACCGCGGCGCGCGCGATTTCCTCGGTGAAGGTCGCGATGCCGCCATGCCGCGGGTGAAACTCGTGTGTGATCAGAAACACGGGCGGCTGGCGGCTCGCAGGCGGCTTGAGGCAGTCCGCGGAAGGCGGCGCGATGGTCGGGTCGGCAGACAAGATCAGCCCTCGTTATGGGGCGGCGGGGCCTCCATGCAAACGGATACTTGCGCAACTGCGGGGAAGCACACGCGAACCGGAAAGACGGTCTTGATGAGCAGGGCAGATCCATGGCCCGCGATTTGCGGGGAATCTCCCGAAACCGGCGCATAATCTCGCGCCGGCGCCTAAATTCACAAAAATTTGCTGCAAACAGCCTTCCAACCGCTAACCGTTGGCGAAAATTAGGGTTTACAACCGGAACGGCCCCAAATTACATCAGCGCAACATGGCACAAGCAGTCGATACCAGTTCGAAGGCCAGCAAGCCCTTTGCAGGGTCCCCGAAACCTTGTACGCCCGAGGACGATGCGTATCTGCGTGAAGCCCTGAAGCGGTGCTCCGCATCCACCTACGAGGCCGCGGGTCAATTCCGCAAGACCGGCAACACCGAACATCTGCCCGCCATCGTGCTGGGCATCATCGAGCGATACGTGGAGCCCGATCTGCGCGCCAAGCTCAAGGACCCGGACGACGATCTGCGCCTGATCGAGGACCTGGGCATCGATTCGCTGACGATGATGGAGATCGTCATCCTCGTCGAAGACGTGCTGCAGATGTCGATCAACAACGAGGAATTGCGCCATCTGCGCACGCTGGGTGACGTCAAGCAGTTCATCGAATGCAAGGTGCGCGGCCTCCCCCTGCCGCAGCCGACGAAATTCCTGCCCATCGAGCAGATTGCGTCGATCATGCCGATCCAGCCTCCGTTCCTTTTCCTCAACGAAGCCTCGGTCAGCTCGCAGGGCGCCAGCGCCAAGTACAAGATCAGCGGCCAGGAATTTTTCCTGCAGGGCCACTTCAAGGACAATCCGGTGCTGCCCGCCTCCATCATGCTGGAGGCGCTCGGCCAGCTGGGCGTGCTTTTCCTGCTGGAAGGCGGCGCGGGCGAGCCCGGCAAGGTCGTGAATCCCCAGACGATTTTCTTCACCTCCTGCGAGGGCGTGCGCTGCCACCGGATGTGCCGGCCGGGCGACGTGCTCAGCCTCTCCATCAAGCCCAAGCGGCTGAAGGCTCCGCTCGCCACTTTCGAAGGGGCGATCCGCGTGGGACAGGACAAGGCGGCCATCGCCGAGGAGATCACCCTGACGTTCGGTTACGCCGAGGAAGTGGCGGTCGAGCAGGAGAAGCCAACCGCCACCAACGGCGAATCGACGCCGCTGGCCGCGGTGGTCAACGGCTGAACCCGCCTGCCGGGCGGCGTGGGCAGAAACGGGGCCGGCCCGACACCGAGTTCCTGCGTTGACCGCGCAAGGTTGTGCCGCCATTCATTTCGATTCCACCGGTTTGAACGGAACGGCTGACGCGATCATCCACCCGTTCATCCCGCTCGGCCCATGAGGAAAGTCTACATCACCGGCATCGGGTTGGTCACCAGCATCGGCAACGATATTCCCACCGTGTCGCAGAACCTCCGCGACCTGCGGCACGGGTTTGAGATCTATCCGCCGTTCCAGAAACCCGATGTGCCGGTCAAGGTGATCGGCACGATCAAGGGCTACACTGCGGACTCCTACGATTGTGAAGACTGGGACTATCCGAGCCGCTTTTCCATCAAGCGCGATATCCTGCGCGGGATGGCGCCGCACGGACTGTACACCTACTGCGCGATGCTCGATGCCATCGCCGACGCGAAGCTGGGCGGCGCCGACATCTCCAACGACGACACCGGTCTCTATGCGGCCTCGGGCGGTTCGCCGCGTCTGCTCGGCCACTATCTGCAGCGCATGAACACCCTGGGGGTCATGCGCTGCTCCCCGTTGGGGGTCGTGGCATCGATCGCGGGCACGGTGAACTTTAATCTGGTTTCCAATTTCAAAATCAAGGGCGCCTCCACCGGCTTTGCATCGGCCTGCGCGTCATCCTCCCATGCGGTCGGTTTCGCCTACGACGAGATCGCGTTCAACCGGCAGAAACGCATGTTCGTGGCCGGCGCCGAGGACGGCAACGTCGAGAGCATCCTGCCGTTTGCCGGCATGCGGGCGCTCTCGCAGCAGGCGAACCCCGACCTGGCCTCGCGGCCTTTCGACACGGGGCGCGACGGTTTTGTCGGCACCGGCGGGGCGGCCGTGCTCGTGCTCGAGAGCGAGGAGGAGGTCCAGCGACGCGGGGCCAGGGTCTACTGCGAGGTGGCTGGGTGGGGACAGGCCTCCGACGGCTACAACGTCGCCATCTCGCATCCCGATGGCGATGGCCTGCGCAAGGCCATGGAGAACGCGCTCCGCCGCACCAGCGTCGATCCCGAGGCCGTGGATTACGTGAATGCCCACGCCACCTCGACGCCCATCGGCGACGTTTCCGAGGCCCGGGCGCTCCGGGCGGTTTTCCGCAACGGTGACACGCGTCCGGCCGTGAGCAGCACCAAGGCGCTCACCGGCCACGGCCTCTCCCTGGCCGGCGCGATGGAGACGGCCTTCTGTGCCATCGCCTTCAAGGAGGGCTTCATGCCCGGCTCGGCGCACATCGCCAACCTGGATCCCGCCTGCGAGGGTCTGAACATCATCCGGGCCACGCTGCCGCAACAGCCGCATGTCGTGCTGAACAACAGCAGCGGATTTGGCGGAGCCAACGTTTGCATCGTGCTGCGCAAGGCGTGAGCACTCTCGCTGATCGCTATCCCACGGCGCTGGTCACCGGCGCCAGCGCCGGCCTCGGCCGGGCGTTCACCGACATGCTGCTGGGCGAGGGCGTGCGCGTTTGGGGCACGGCGCGCGACCCGGCGCGCCTGCCGGCGCGCCCGGGATTCGCTCCGGTCGCGCTCGACCTGGCGGATCCCGCCGCCGTTGAGGCGGCCTTCCGTACGGCGGACACCGCCGCCGGCGGACTGGCGCTCGTCATCAACAACGCCGGTTACGGCCTGTTCGGGCCGTTTGTGGAGCGGGATTTCGACGACTGGCGGAAACAGTGCGAAGCGATGCTCACGCAGGCGCTGCAGCTGTCGCACCTCGCGTTGCGGGGCATGCAGGCGCGCCACCGCGGCGCCCTCATCAATGTTTCCTCCCTCGCGGTGGAATTCCCGCTGCCATTTATGAGCGGATACAACACGGTCAAGGCCGGGCTGTCCGCATTCTCCGAAAGCTTGATGGTTGAAGTCGCGGGCACGGATGTCATTGTCATCGATTTTCGCCCGGGCGACTACCGCACGGGTTTCAATCAAGTCATGCACGCC
>CAJAKX010000012.1 GCA_903940425.1 uncultured Opitutia bacterium
CTTCAAAGTGGTCCACGCTAAACACGACGGCCATGGAGCTGACAAACACCTCGCGGGCGGCGAACGAGGTGACGAGACCGATGCCAATGCGCCAGTCGAAGCCGAGCGGTTTGATCACCGGCTCAAGCACGCGCCCCGCGGCGCCGGCGAAGCTGTGGGCGATCTGCTCCTGCGGTGTCATACTGCCGGGCTGCCGGGGATAGGCGGTGAGAAACCACAGCACAATCGAGATGCCGAGGATGATGGTGCCAGCCTGGCGCAAAAACAGGCCGGCGCGTTCGATCATATGGAGCAGCACGTCCTTCATTCGTGGCAGGCGGTAGGGCGGCAGCTCCATGATCATGAGCGGCGGCTCGCCCTTGAGCAGGTATTTCTTGAACAGCCACGCGAAGCCGAACGCGCCGAACGTGCCCAGGGCATACATGAGCACCATGAGGCCCACCTTCGCCCCGACGGAAACGCGGTCTCCCGGGAGCAGCGCGGCAATCATCAGCAGGTAGACCGGCAGCCGCGCCGAGCAGCTCATGAGCGGCGCCACGAGGATCGTCACGAGGCGGTCCTTGGTATCCTCGATCGTGCGCGTGGCCATGATGCCGGGGATCGCGCAGGCGTACGAGCTGAGCAGCGGGATGAATGATTTGCCGTTGAGGCCCACGCGGCTCATCAGGCGGTCCATGATGAACGCCGCGCGCGCCATGTAGCCGGTGCTTTCGAGCAGGCCCAGGAAGAAAAACAGGATCAGAATCTGCGGGAGGAAGACCACCACGCCGCCCACGCCCGCGATCGCGCCATCAGTGATGAGGTCGCGCAGATCACCCGGCGGCATCACTCCCTTCACCCAGGCGCCGAGTGTGGCCACCTGCGCGTCGATCCAGTTCATCGGATACTCGGCCAGCGTGAAGATGGACAGGAACAGCACCGTCATGATTGCGCCGAGCACGAGCCAGCCCCACAACGGATGCACGACGACACTGTCGATGCGGTCGGAGGCGCCCGGCCCGGTGCTGGCGGCGTGCTGTACCACCTCGGCACAAAGCCGGGTGATGGCGTCATAACGGCTCTTGACGAGCGTGCCCGACCAGTCGATCCCCTCGCCCTCCCAGCGTTTCTTCCAGCCGGCGAGAATCGCGGAGGTGCGCTCGCTGAGGGGCATGGAGCCGGCCACGCGCACGGGATTCTGGTCGGTGAGGAGCAGGAGCGCCTCGGCGCGGGCGATGAGCGGCTGCTTGCCGTCGTTTTCGACGAGGGAGGCCTGCAATTCGGCGACAGCGGGCGCGATGGGCGCGGGAATGTCCCACCGGTGGCGGGGCAGCGGCAGATCGGCGCGACTCATCGCCAGACGCAGTTCGAGGACGCCCTTACTGTTGACCGCCTCGCATGGAATGACGGGGATGCCAAGCTCGTGCTCGAGGCGGGCGACGCGCAGATCAAGGCCGGCGTTCGTGGCCAGATCCATCATGTTGAGCACGAGAATGACGGGCCGGCCGAGGTCGAGCACCTGATGTACGAGGTAGAGGTTTCGCTCGAGGTTGGTGGTGTCGACGATGCAGATGATGCGGTCGGGCTGCGCCATGTCGGCGCGGCGGCCAAAGAGCACATCGCGCACAATGGCCTCGTCGGGCGAACGCGCCGCGAGCGAATAGGTGCCGGGCAGATCGAGGACGGTGATCGGACGGCCGTGTTGCGAGTAGGTGGTGCCGGTCTTCTTCTCGACGGTAACGCCCGGGTAGTTGCCAACCTTCTGTTTCAAGCCGGTGAGCGCATTGAAGAGCGTGCTCTTGCCGCAGTTTGGGTTGCCGACAAGGGCGTAGACCGGTGAACGGCCTGGGCCGGCAGGTTTTTGAACAGATTCAGTCATCACGCGTGTCCCCGGCAGATGCCTGCCCAATGACCGGGGTTGAAAAGTTGGCGTGCCGCGATTTCACGGGTCAACGGATTGTTTATTGGCCACCGGCCAATTCCACCACCACATGCTCCGCTTCGCTCTTCCGCAACGTGAGGTTGTAACCGCGCACCTGAACCTCAAGTGGATCGCCGAGCGGAGCAGTGCGCACGAGCGAGATGGCGGTGCCCGGCAGCACCCCCATCTCGCGAAGGCGGAGAAAAGCCGGGCCGTGCCCGGGAAATTCACGTATCGTGGCCCGGGCGCCGACCGGAAGCTGCGACAATTTGAGGGTGGAAGCCATGTACAGTCAGGCCGCGCCCAAAAGCACGGGCTATCATGCGCTGCCGCGAATGGGCTCGACCAAGATGTTCTGCGCGGCCCGGTTGCTCAGCGCCACCCGAGAGCCGCAAAGCTGGCAGATCAACATGTGCTTGCCGGCGATTTTTTGGATGATCGCAGACTCGCAAAAACCCATCTCCCGGAGCCGCTGGCACAAGTCCGCCTTCCCATTCAACTCGGCGACGCGCCCCGGCATACCTGCGGGAAGCTCTGTAAGAGCCAGTCGTTTCTGGTGGATTTTCTTTAAGGAAGACGGCATGAGCGGCAATAAGAGCAAAGTGAACTGAGACTCAGTTTCAACTTAAATCACCTGATGTGTTCCTTGGTCCTGTTATATTTGGTTATTGAAGCCTCAGGAAGGCAATAGGTAACACAATTTTGCTGTTACCTCATTCCTCCTGGTTAATCAATTGACGCAAGGATTGTGATAAATACCAAGCTTCGTCGTCGTTTCTTCTTTGATTTTCTCTGATGGCAGCTCTTCAAGAGGGGCGAACCGTTCTGAGGAAAAACCAAGCTCCTGCTGACCGGCATGAAAAGGATCGGGTGGGTTGTGCAGTTCTTTGAGTAATAGTCCGACCGTGGCCGAATCGTCACCATGCAAAACTTTCTCGCGACCAAGAAACACTTCACAAATGGTATACGTCGTCCCTTTCACTGGAAGCTGGGTGTAAATCGCCCGGATAAAATCGGCAAAGGTGTCGTTGATACAGACGACTTTCTGCCCCTGAAGCATAACCAGGATAATGTAGCGCGGCAGATGCAAAGGTCACGGCGAGACTGAGAAATCGAAACCTTCAGCTCTCCCGGTTCTCCTCTTTGGGCTTCCGGGGAATCGGAGAAATCTCGTGGCCGTGTCCTCACTTCACCCAACTCGCTGTCAAATTTCATTCACTACCGCCCCAAAGACGGTTTTACTGATGGCATGACTGCACCATCCGCCGATGACGGCCTTAATCCGCATGGAGGCCCGATCTTCCCCCGGGGTCACGCCCTGCTGACCAACTCCCTGCTCAATAAAGGAACGGCTTTCACCGAGCGCGAACGCGACACGATGGGTCTGCGCGGCCTGCTGCCGCCGCGGGTATTCACCATCGAAGAGCAGCTGCATCGCGTGTACGGCAATTTCCGCCGCAAGCCGGATGCGCTCGAAAAATACATTTTCCTGACCACCCTGCAAAATCGCAACGAGACTCTCTTCTACAAACTGGTGCAGGAGCATGCGGAGGAGATGATCCCCATCATCTACACCCCGACGGTTGGTCAGGCCTGTCTCGAATACGGCGCCATTTTCCGACAGCCCCGCGGCCTTTTCATCAGCATCCGCGAACGCGGCCGCGTCGCGGAGATTCTGCGCCACTGGCCGCACCCGGACGTGCGCATGATCGTCGTGACCGACGGCGAGCGCATTCTCGGCCTCGGTGATCTGGGCGCGCTCGGCATGGGCATTCCCGTCGGCAAGCTCTCGCTCTACACGGCCTGCGCGGGTTTGCATCCCTGTTACTGCCTGCCCATCACCCTGGACGTCGGCACCGACAACACCAAGCTGCACGAGGATCCGCTGTATATCGGACTCAACCAGAAGCGCGTTCGCGGCGCCGAATACGACGCGTTCGTCCAGGAGTTCGTCGAGGCCGTCCAGCAAACCTACCCCAAGGCGCTGCTTCAGTGGGAGGATTTTGGCAACACCAACGCCTTCCGCCTGCTCCACCAGTATCGCCACAGAATCTGCAGCTTTAATGATGACATCCAAGGCACGGCCTCCGTCGCCCTAGCCGGCATTCTGGCGGGGTTGCGGCTCGCCGGCGGGCACCTGTGCGATCAGAAACTGCTCTTCTTTGGCGCGGGCGAAGCGGGGACGGGCATCGCCGACCTTCATGCAGCCACGGTCCGGCTGGACGGTCTCAGCGAAGCCGAGGCGCGCGCGCGTTGCTGGTTTGTCGACTCCCAAGGACTGGTCGTGCGGAGCCGCCTTGGCAAACTTGCCGGGCACAAGGTGCCTTACGCCCACGATCACCCCTTTGTCGCGACCCTGGCTGAGGCCATCGAAACCGTAAAACCCACGGTGCTGATTGGTGTTTCTGGCCAGGCGCGCGCTTTCAACCGCGACATCGTCACCCGAATGGCCGCGCTCAACCAACGCCCGATTATTTTCGCCCTGTCGAATCCAACCTCGAAGGCGGAATGCACCGCGGAGGAAGCCTACCAGTGGACCGGGGGACGCGTGATCTATGCGAGCGGCAGCCCCTTCCCTCCAGGGACATTCGGCGGCCAACCCTATGTGCCGGGCCAGGGTAACAACGTCTACATCTTCCCGGGTGTCGGCTTGGGTGCGCTGGTCTGCGAAGCTACGCAAATCACCGATGAAATGTTCCTGACCGCCGCCAGGACCCTGGCCTCCACGGTGACGGCGGAGGACTTGGCGCTCGGGCGCATCTACCCGGCGATCTCAAACATCCGTGAAGTCTCCATTAAGATCGCCGCCGCCGTGGCCGAAGAGGCACACCGCGCAGGTCTTGCCCGCCGGCCGCGGCCGGCCGATCTCGTGGAGGATATTCGCACCCGTATGTTTGAGCCCAACTATCGGGATTACGTCTGACTCGCCTCGCCGGCGCGGGCCACGTCAGCATTATGAAAACTATTTATGTTTCGACCCGCGATTACTAACTGGCCCGGAGCCCGAAATTGTATTGTCGCGACCAGAGGCGAGTTGGAGTCTTCCCCGGTTTTGTGCCAGCCCGTTTCCGGACCAAGCCGTGACAGATACTGACCGGAGGTTGTCTTGTTAACACTGCCCTTGCCCCTAATCCCCCCAAAAGCCTCAGATGAACGCCTATATTGCAGAGGTTCTTGACATCTTGGCGCGCCGCAATGCCGGCGAGCCAGAGTTTCTCCAAGCCGCACGCGAAGTGCTCGAATCGCTCGGTCCGGTGATCGAGCGTCACAGAAAATACCGCGACGGCCGCATCCTCGAGCGCATCGTGGAGCCGGAGCGTCAGTTCATCTTCCGCGTGGCGTGGCAGGACGACGCCGGCCGGGTGCAGGTGAACCGCGGCTTCCGTGTGCAGTTCAACAGCGCGATCGGCCCCTATAAGGGCGGACTGCGTTTCCATCCGAGCGTGAACCTTGGCATTCTGAAGTTCCTCGGTTTCGAGCAGATTTTCAAGAACTCGCTCACCACGCTGCCCATGGGCGGCGGCAAGGGCGGTTCGGACTTCGACCCGAAGGGCAAGTCGGACAATGAGGTGATGCGTTTCTGCCAGAGTTTCATGACCGAACTCTTCCGCCATATCGGCGCCGATACGGACGTGCCGGCGGGCGACATTGGCGTGGGTGGCCGCGAAATCGGCTTCCTCTTCGGCCAGTACAAACGCCTGCGCAACGAGTTCACCGGCGTTCTCACCGGCAAAGGTATCAAGTGGGGCGGCTCGCTCATCCGCCCTGAGGCCACCGGTTACGGCGCGGTTTATTTCGCCGAAGAGATGCTCAAGACGCGCGGCGAATCGATGAAAGGCAAGGTCTGCACGGTTTCGGGCTCCGGCAACGTGGCGCAGTACACCGTCGAGAAATTGCTGCAACTCGGCGCCAAGCCGGTGACGCTGTCGGACTCCGACGGCTCCATTTACGACTCGAACGGCATCACCGCCGAGAAACTCGCCTATGTGATGGAACTGAAGAATGTCCGGCGCGGTCGCATCCGCGAATACGCCGAGAAGTTCGGCGCCCGTTACGTCGAGGGGCAGCGTCCGTGGTCCGTCCCTTGCGACTGCGCTTTACCGAGCGCGACGCAAAATGAAGTCACCGGCGAAGACGCGAAGATCCTCCTCAAGAACGGCTGCAAACTTGTCTCCGAAGGTGCCAACATGCCGTCGACGCCCGAGGCGGTGGAAGCCTTCCTCCAGGCCAAGATTCTCTATGGACCAGGCAAGGCGGCCAACGCAGGCGGTGTCGCCACCTCTGGGCTGGAAATGTCACAGAATTCAATGCGCCTCAGCTGGAACCGCGAGGAGGTGGATCAGCGGCTGCATCGCATCATGGTGGATATTCACCGCAACTGCCGGGTTACGGCCGAGGAATACGGTGCCCCGGGCAACTATGTGCTCGGCGCCAACATCGCCGGTTACGTCAAGGTGGCCGATGCCATGCTCGATCAGGGCGTCCTGTAAGGGCTTTATTCATGGGCCGCGCCGCTCACCGGCACGGCCCTCTTTTTGTAGTGTCGGTGTCGCGTCGGCAGTTTAAATTGAACGCCGGCCGGAAGCCTGTGCCATGCCCTCCTCTCCTTCCACCTTCACCACCGGTCTTCCCGGGCTCGATCGGGTACTGCATGGCATTGAGCCCGGCGACAACATTGTCTGGGAGGTCGAGGCGATCTCCGAATACCAGGAACTCGTCGTGCCTTACGCCGCGGCGGCCAAAGCGGCTGGCCGGCATCTCATCTACTTCCGGTTTGCGAGCCACCCGCCGTTGCTGCCGGAGATGGCCGGCGCGGAGATCCACCAGATCGACCCCGCCGGAGGCTTCGAAAATTTTGTCCGCTGTGTTCACGCGGTGATTGAACAGGCCGGTCGCGGCGCAATCTACATCTTTGACTGCCTCTCTCCCCTCGCGGACACCTGGGGATCCGATCAAAGCCTCGGCAACTTTTTCATGCTCACCTGCCCGCGGCTCCTGGATCTCGAGACGGTGACGTACTTCGGCCTGTATCGCGACCACCACTCGCTTTACGCGCTGGAACCCATCCGGGCCACGACGCAGTTCATGCTCGATGTCTTCCGTTTCGATGGGCGGCTTTATGTTCGTCCGCTCAAGGTGCAACACCGTTCGCGCGACGCGATGAACACCATTCACGTGCGGCACGGTGATGTCTTCCTGCCCGTGAAGGACAGCGCCGTGCTGGCGCAGATCCTCTCGCGCACCCAATGGCCGCGACTGCAGAGCGACCGCCGGATCGGCTACTGGCGGCGGCTGTTTCACGAGGCGCAGACCCTGGCGCAGGAATGCCGGGAGAACCGCTGCCCGCCGGACCGGCGCGAGGAAATGCTGCGCCGGGTGCGCTGGGCCCTGCGCGTGCACCGCTCGGGCATTGCTCCGCTGGTCGAGCGGTTCCTCACGTTCGAGGATTTTCTCGCGATCCGCGATCGCATGATCGGCATCGGTTCCGTTGGCGGCAAGACCCTCGGCATGCTCGTGGCCCGCGCCATCCTGCGCGAACGCGATCCGGAACTCGCGGCCCGCCTTGAAGCGCATGACTCGTTCTTTGTGGGCGCCGAGGTTTTTATCTCGTTCCTCGTGCAGAACGGTGTGTGGTGGCTGCGCGAGCAGCAGAAGAGTCCGGAGACCTTTTTACAGGGACTGGAAGAAGGGCGCCGGCTGATTCTCAACGGATACTTCCCCGACGGCATCCTCGAGCAGTTCCAGGGCATGCTCGATTATTTCGGGGAATCGCCCTACATCGTACGCTCCAGCTCGATCCTCGAGGACGCGCGCGGGAACGCCTTCTCCGGTAAATACGAAAGCGTGTTCGTTGTGAACCGCGGTTCGCGGGAGAAGCGCATGGCGGCGTTGCTCGACGCGGTGCGCCGCGTGTACGCGAGCGTGCTCGACGAGGACACCCTGCTTTACCGCAAGCGCCGCGGCCTGCTCGAGAGCGAGGAACGCATGGCGCTGCTCGTCATGCGCGTGTCGGGCGCGCCCCAGGGCCGGTACTATTATCCGCAGGCGGCTGGCGTGGGCCTGTCCTACAACCCCTATGTCTGGCATCCCGACATCGATCCCCGCGCCGGTGTCGTGCGCCTGGTGTTCGGTCTGGGCACACGGGCCGTGGACCGGTGCGATGACGATTACACGCGGCTGGTAGCGCTCAATGCACCCACCCGCCGGCCCGAGGCGAACTTCGAGGACGCGCGGGAACACTGCCAGCGACGAATGGATTGTCTGGATCTGCGAAAAGGCGAGTTCGTCTCACTGCCCTTTCCGGAGGTTATCAGCGAAAAACCGGAATTCCCCCTCGAACACTATCTATCCTACACCGCCGAGGGGTATCCTTGGATCACCTTCGACCGGTTGCTCACTGAAACTCCGGTGGCGGCGGACCTGCGCCGGATGCTCGCGCTGCTCGAGGAGGTGTACGAGCATCCGGTGGACATCGAATTCACGATCAACTTCCTCGCTGACGGCTCCTACCGGATTCACCTGCTGCAATGTCGTACCTTCCAGTTCCACCGCGAAGCCGGCGGCATGGCCCCGACCGTGCCGGGAACACAGACGCGCCTGCTGACCGCGCATGGGGCGGTGATCGGTGTCAGCCGTGAGCAGCGGCTCAGCCGCATCATCTATATAGTGACGGAGGCCTACGCCCGGCTGCCGGAACGGGATCGCTATGCAGTGGCGCGGCTGATCGGTCGCCTCAACCAGCAGCACCCGTCCGACGATCGCGGCCTCATGCTCATCGGCCCGGGCCGCTGGGGCACACATAGTCCCTCGCTGGGGATTCCGGTTTCGTTCGCGGAAATCAGCCGGGCCTCCGTCGTTTGCGAGGTTGTGGCCATGCACGAGCGTCTCATCCCCGACGTCTCGCTGGGCACGCACTTCTTCAATGATCTGGTCGAGCATGACATGCTTTACGTGGCCTATTTCCCAAAAAAAACGGGCAATCAACTCGACACGGAATGGTTCCACGGCACACCCAACCGGCTGCTGGAACTGGAACCGACGGCGGGCAGTTTCGCCGAGGTGGTGCGCGTGATCGATTGCGATGCCACGGGCGGTCGCGTATGGCTGCGCGCCGATGCCACCGCGCAGGAGGCGCTCGTCTTCCGGACAGACTGAGCGCGCGCGGGGTGGCGCACGGGACCACCGCCTACGCGCCGCTGCGCATCGCGTTCACGCGCATTCCAGAGCCGGAGATCGAGGAGATCGACCCCGCCAAATCGAAAAACATCCGGCCGAGGATCAGCCGCTGACCGCGGCCAATTCACCTACGCCGACGTCGACGTCGACTTTGCCGGGTTCGGCCTTGGTGGGAGCGGCGGTCTTTTTCGGCAGGATCTTTCTGTAAACGTCTTTGGGCGCTCGTTTCTGACCGGCCACTGTCAAAAGGCGGTCGACGGTGATGCCGAATAGTCGCTCATTCTCCTCGAGATAGGGTTGAATCAGTTGCCAGTCTGCATCGGCCATCCCGGAAAATTCACCGCCGTTGAGCTGCTCATCGACCAGTTTTCGGTTTGGATCTCTCACATAGATCGCGCCGCCGGAAGCCAGGGAGAAGATATTGGACCCTGGGTAAGGCGATTCGAGTTCCCGGATCGATCCATCGTCATCATCGAAGCCGATGCCGTTCAGCACGACAAATCCGCCGCCATTGAGCGGATCGCCGGCCATAAAAGACTCGGCCAGGTAATCAAGTGCCGTGCCGTTGATGACCACCCGCGGCTTCCCGACGGCATTAATCAAGGGCCTTCCGGCGGCATTACCCATAATATAGGCCGCACCTCCCTTGGCACCGTACATGAATGTCTGGCCGACATCGCCGAAGACCACCAGCTTGCCCTCCTTCATGATCTGGCAGAGTTGATCCTGGGCGTTGCCATGTACATAGATCTCCATGCCGTCAATCCCCGAGGCTAGGTAGTCGCCGGAAGCACCGTAGACGTCGATCCGGACGCCCTTTGTCGCCGGACCGCAGCCGCAACCCGTGAACCGCTGGCCGCGGCATTGATATACGATGATCCGTTTCCAGCCGAGTTTGACCGCTTTGACGATCAGCACCGCGTCGCAATTGTCACCCTCCGGTTCAAACTGCTCGGCATTGATGATGAGGGTCTTCTCGTTTTTCTCCGGTGAGCGGAGTTGGTGGCGGGTGGCGAAATCGAGCAAGCTGAACTGTGCATTCGTTTTCCCCGTGATCTTCGCCGTCGTGGTGAAGATCTCATCGAGATTGTTTCTGAGGACATGCAGCACAGAGCTCCTCTTGAGCACGCCCGTGTCGAAACGCCGGTCGTTCAGGAGTGTCAGGGCCGTGATGGCAGTTCTCTTGCAGTCTTCATTGCTCAAGGCGATCCCCTTGATCGTCTCGATCGCGAATCGAAGTTTGTTCGCATCAAATCCCCGGATATTGTCCCGGACATAGGCGAACATACTCTGCGCTGCCTTCGCTTCATCTTCTTCCGCACACAAACCGCGGAGTTTTTCTGCCAGCGCCGTGCATTCGGCCGTGACCTCGATCCATTTCGAGAGGTCACAGGCAATCTTGTTTTTCGGGGTTTCGATCGCCTTTCCGAATTTGTCGGTGCAGATGAGCTTCTTGTTCCCTGATCCGTCA
Organism: uncultured Opitutia bacterium; assembly: GCA_903940425.1. Classification (GTDB taxonomy): domain Bacteria; phylum Verrucomicrobiota; class Verrucomicrobiia; order Opitutales; family Opitutaceae; genus Fen-1467. The sequence continues at coordinate 10,548 of CAJAKX010000012.1, forward strand.
CCCGCATCCCGCAAGTTGAAGATGAACGCGCCGCCGTCGGTATGACTGCCGCCGCGGGCATTCCAGTACTTGTCGGCAATCGGCCCGAAGCGTGCATCCTCCCGTGTAAGCGAACTGAGGGTTGCATCGATGGCTTGCTTTTCCGAGCAGATCAGGCCGATCTGCACCTCTCCCTCCTGCAGGGCGAAGACCTGCGGACGCAGCATGGCCGTATCCGTAATGCCGATGAGCTGAAACTGATTGTTCTTTACGTCGTTCCGCGCGATGATGAAGAACCATGGCCCGTCGGGCGAGCCATTGACGTGATGCGTTTGAATCGCTTTGTAGAGCTCCTGCTTTGAGGCGGGAAGCATGTCAAAATCCATCTCTGAGGTCGGCGCCATGGCCTCAATAAGGTACTCCAGGGGATATTTGTAGACCCTGCTCCACAAATCGAGCAGCAGCGCTGCTTCCTCCGTATCCGTCAAAAACAAGGGGTAGTAGTTGCGCTGTTTGAGATATTCTAGAACGGCCTGGTAGTTGGCAAAATCGCCGTTGTGCACCAGCGCCTCGTTGAGCGCGCTGAACGGATGGCAACCGCCCGGATGCCAGACACGACCGCGCGTCGGATAGCGCTGGTGGGCAAGCCAAGCGTGGGCCTTGAAATCGTCCAGTTTGTAATATCGGACGACGTTTTCCGCAAAGCCGACGATCTTCAGGATCATCATGTTCCGGCCATGGGACATGACAAAGGCCCGTTTCTCGCCGAGCGATGCGTAATAGTGGGTGTTGATCTGGAAACTGTTTTGATAGACAAACTCGTCCTCGACGTCCCGCCGGTCCAGAGACGAAAAATCATTATCCGCTATGTATTTGTCCAAAACGTCGCTTTTGACGCGGACGAAATAGCGCATGATATCTGCGGGTTTGACCTCGAGGCCGAGACTGCGGTAGTCGTCGACCGTCGCCAGTTTTTCGGATTTATCGATTCTGAAGCTGGATTTAATAAACCGGTTTTCGACCTCGGCCGCAACGCTGGCATCCAAGAGCGCGATGTGGACCATGTAGTCCTCATCCAAAACCCGCCGGGAAACCCCCAGCGCTTCGGGAACAAATCCCACGGCACCGATTCCGCCGCCTTTCCCGTTGCCTCGATTATGCATCTGCACGGAAGGCTCGAAGATGTTCTTCCCGGTCACGGGAATGGAACTGATGAATCCAGTGACGCCGCAACCGCCTTCCGCTTCGGCGTTCGGAGCGAGCGGTGGCACCTGGTGGCAAAGCGCGGCCCGGGAACGTAGTATTTTTTCAGCATTATCCATTTTGGGCAGGCTCCGCGCTATCGGCTGTAATCGACATGCTCCAGCAAATCGGTCCGACCGACCAGCTCTTGGACACTTTTCAGGCCGCACTTTTGGAGAATCTCGACGAGTTGGACGTACCAGGCATGGTATAAATTCACGAGGCGCTGGGTCGCCCATTCCTCGTCAAACAGGGCGGCCAGCTCGGAATCCGTCGAGGCAATTCCCCGGGCACAGCCTCGCCCCGATTCACAGTTGCCGCAGCGGACGCACTCCAGCGCAATCAGTTCCGCGGTGCCGATC
>CAJAKX010000013.1 GCA_903940425.1 uncultured Opitutia bacterium
CAGCGAGGGCGAAACCGTCGGCACGATCCAGGTGACCAGCCCCCGGGACAAGATCTCCTACTGCAAGCTCGTTGACGGGAAGATGCCCGAGCGCGGCAACACCGTGGTGCTGAAGTAACCGCGCATCGCGCCCGCGCCGGCCCGCCGCGGAATCTCGCACCCGATGCTGCGTGCGTCCGAAGCCGCCTCTCCGGCTGGCCGGATGGCCTTACCCCTGTGACAGCCGCTGTCCGGCGTCGACCGCGCAGATCTGCTTTTCGAGCGCGGCGACAAGGCGTGGATAAAACGAGCCGGGCGTTTCGCCCTTGAGATTGAGGCCCGCCGCGCAGGCGTGACCGCCGCCGCTGAACCCGGCGGCGACCAGGTCGAGCCGGTAGACCGGATCCCTCGCCCGCAGGCTGGCCTTGATGCCGTCGGACTGCTCCTCGATGAGTACGCCGATGTCGACGCCGTCAATGGCGCGGGCGTAATCCACCATGCCCTCGGTGTCCTCGGGCGTCGTCCCCGTGTCGGCAAACACGCCGGCCGTAAGCAACCCGATGCAGATGCGGCCGCCGCCCTCGAAGCGCAGCGAGGCGAGAAACCGCTGCAGGAGCTGCAGCGTGCCGGCCGTCTCACGCTCGTAAAGTTCGTAGCCGGCCGCAGCGGGGTCGGCGCCGCGGGTCCGCAGCTCCGCGGCCAGCAGGAAGGTGCGGCGCGATGTGGAATTGAAGCGGAACTGGCCCGTGTCGGTGAGAATGCCGACGTAGAGTCCCTGCGCCGTCGCGGCGTCGATCGGCAGTCCGTTGTCGAGCAGCATCCCCGCCAGGATCTCCGCGGTGGCGGCGGAGGCGGGATCGACAAAATTGTGCCGGGCGAAGCCGGCACTGGACAGGTGGTGGTCGATGTTGCCGAACGGCGACGGGAAGCGCGCCTTCAGCTTCTGGCCCGCGCGGTCGTGGTCGGCGCAGTCGACGAACACCGCCGTGTAGTCGTCCGCGGAAAACCCGGCCGGGCGCAGAAACGTCAGCCCGTCGACGAGGAACTGCAGCCGGCGCGGCACGGGATCGGGATTGAGGCACGCGACCTCATGGCCCCGGGCGCGCAGCACGCGGGCCAGCGCCGCCTGCGAGCCGATGCAGTCGCCGTCCGGCCGCGCGTGTCCCACGACGGCGATCTTGCGGCCGGACAACTGCGCCAGAAACCCGGCGAACCGCGGCGAAAGCTCGGGATAAAACGTCTCCATCGCGTCATCCGTGGTTAAAACTACGACGCAGGGCGTTCCTTCGCCTCGATTTCGTCCAGCACCTGGATCACGCGGGTGCCGCGTTCGGGCGAGGTGTCGTGGACAAACTCCAGCCTGGGCACATTCTTGAGGATGACCTGCTTCCCGACCATGTGCCGGATCTCCCCGGTTTTCTCCCGCAGCCACCGGCTGCATTCGGTCACCTCATCCTTCCCGCCGAACACGGAGTAGAACACCCGCCCGTCATGCAGGTCGGGTGACACCGCCACGCTGGTGATGGTGATCCGCACCGCCTCGCTTTGGTAGCGCGTGTGCAGGTAGGCGCTGATCTCGCGCTGGATGAGTTCGTTGACGCGAAGGGTGCGGTTGGACATGGCGATGGCGGATCCCGGATACCGGAAAGCACGATCCGAAATCCGGTATCCGCAATCCGAAATTGTTCAGAGCGACGCCCGGACCTTCTGAATCTCGAGGCACTCGATGACGTCAGCCTCCTGGTAGCCGTCGAAACCGTCGAGGCGGATGCCGCATTCCAGGCCGGCGCGCACGTCGTTGGCGTCGTCCTTGAAACGCCGGAGCGTGCCGACGCGGCCCTCGAAGACGACCTCCTTGCCGCGGCGCACGCGGGCGGGGGCGTTGCGGCTGACCCGGCCCTCGGTGACCAGACAGCCGGCCGCGAAGCCCTTGGAGACGGGAAAGATCTGGCGCACCTCGGCCGCGCCGAGCTTGATCTCGCGCAGTTCAGGTTCGAGCAGGTCGGCCAACATCTCCCGCACCTTGTCGCCCAGCTCATAGATGATCTCAAAGGTCTCGATGCGCACGCCGTGGTGCTTGGCGAGCGGGGTGACGCCGTTTTCGAGCTTGGTGTTGAAGCCGACGATGACCGCGCCCGCGGCGCCGGCCATGAGGACGTCGTTCCTGCCAATCATGCCGACCTCCCCGGAAAGGATTTCCAGGGAGACCTTCGAACTCTTGATGCCGTCGAGAATGTTGCGCACGGCCTCGATGGAGCCGAACACGTCGCACTTCAGCACGACGCGCAGCGTCTTCTGCTGGGACGCGGCGATCTCGGCGAAAAGCTTCTCGACCGAAACCTCCTTCGGCTTCGAGTCCAGCGTGACGGTCTCCTTCTTGAGGCGGTCCTGCTCCACCTCGGCCAGCCGCTCGGCCTCGCGGGCGTTCTTCACCGTCTTGAAGGCCGCGCCGCTGTCGGGGGCGCCGGACCAGCCGATGATCTTCACCGGCATGGAGGGCGGCGCTTCCTTCACGGACTCGCCCCGGTCGTCGAACATGGCGCGCACCCGGGCGTAATGCGGGCCGCACACGATGGCGTCGCCCGTGTGAAGCGTGCCGCGCTGCACGATGACGGTCGCGGACGGACCGCGGCCGGCGTCGATCTGCGACTCGATGATGACGCCCGAGGCCTCGGCCTTCGGATTGGCCTTCAACTCGAGCACATCGGCCTGCAGGAGGATGTAGTCGAGCAAGTCGGTGATGCCCTGGTCCTTGACGGCGGCCACGGGCACGGTGATGGTTTCGCCGCCCCAGTCCTCGGGCGGGATGCCGCGCTCCTGCATCTGGCCCTTCACGCGGTCGAGGTTGGCGCCTTTGACGTCCATCTTGTTGACCGCGACGATGAGCGTGACCTTGGCGTTCTGCACGTGCTTCAGCGCCTCGTCGGTCTGCGGCATGAAACCGTCGTCAGCCGCCACCACGAGCACGGCGATGTCGGTGACACTGGCGCCGCGGGCGCGCATCTTGTTGAAGGCGGCGTGGCCGGGCGTGTCGAGGAAGGTGATCTGGCGGTTCTTGAACTCGACCTGATAGGCGCCGATGTGCTGGGTGATGCCGCCCGCCTCGCCGGCGGCGACGTGGGCCTTGCGGATGGCGTCGAGCAGCGTGGTCTTGCCGTGGTCCACGTGACCGAGGATGCACACCACCGGCGGACGCGGCTGGAGGAACTTGGACTCGTCCTCCACGGGCTTCTCCACCTTTTCCTGGGGGGCAACCGGCACTACTACCTCGCCGCGATGCTTGATCTCGAGCAGGCAGCCGTGCCGCTCGGCGATCTTCATCGCCACCGTCTCCTCGATGCTCTGGTTCATCCCGGCGAAGATGCCCATCTCCATCAATTCGCCGGTGAGTTTGAACGGTTTCAGGCCCAACGCCGTCGCGAAGTCGCGCACAATGACCGGCGGCTTGAAATGGATGATTTTGATGTCGCCCGACGCGATCACCGTGACGGAGGGCGTCGAGGTGGGGACGGGCACCGGCGGAGCTGCCATCGGCCGGGAAACCGGTGGCGGAGCAGAACGCAGGGGGGCGGGAGGCGGCAGCGGCGGGGTGGACACCGGCGCAGCCGACACCGGGATGGTGACAGGCACCGCGTGAACCACGGGCGGAGGCGCAGGTGGCGCCGGGGGCACTGCCGGCCGGACCGGCGGCGGGGGCGGCGTCACGGGGGCCGGCCGGCTCACCGACGGAGCCGCCACCGGAGGACGGCTTGGCATCGGCGGTGCGCTGCGCATAAGCGGCGCCGCCGGACGTGGAGCCGGAAACACAACCTGCGGGCGGCTGGCCTTGGCCTGTTCCTCCTTCTCGCGGGCGATGTCCTGCGCGGACCTTACAAAAACTCCCTGCGGCAGCCGCGTGGTGAAACTCGGCGGCTTCTCCGCCGGCTCGGCCACGGCCGCCGCGGCGGCTTTTCCACCCTGCCCCCCGACCGCACCTTCGTGGGCGGAGGCCGCCGGGGTGTCGCCCGGAGCCGTCTGCTTGTGCCCGATTTCCTGTTCCAAGGCCTCCGCCGTGATCTTGTCGATGGTACTTGAGACCGTTTTGACGGGGTAGTTGCGCGCCTTCAACAAGGCGAGGAGCTCCTTGTTGTCCATGCCGATTTTTTTGGCGAGTTCGTGGAGGCGGATGCTCATCAGCAGCTGTGGCGGGTGCGTAGACGGAAAGGGAAGGGTTATTTCTGGGCGCCAGTAAATGTGGCGACTTTCTTGAGGATGTCGTCGGCTTCCTCGGTCGTGAAGCCCGCGCCCACGAGATCGTCGCTCTCGACCCCGTCGAACAGCTCGACCGAGGCGAAACCGGCCACCACCAGGCGCTGGGCCGTGGCCTCGTCGATGCCGGGGATCTTCGTCAGACCCGACGCCGCCATGCCTTTCTTCTCCTCCAGCGTGGTGGCGACCGTCTGCACTTTCATGATATCGAGCTTCCAGCCGATGAGGCGCGAGGTGAGGCGGGCGTTCTGGCCCTTCTTGCCGATGGCCACGGCCAGGTCCTCCTCAGACACCACGATGCCGACCCGGCGGTTCTTCTCATCGATGATGATGTCGCGCAGGATGGCCGGCTTGAGCGCCTCGGCGACCATCTCGCGCGGATCGGTGAAATGGCGGACGATGTCGATCTTCTCGCCGCCCAGTTCCCGCACGATGGATTTCACGCGGGCGCCGCGGGCGCCGACGCAGGCCCCCACCGGATCGACCTTCGGGTCGGTCGTGGAGACGGCGATCTTCGTGCGGTAGCCGGGCTCGCGGGCGAACGCCTCGATCTTGACCGTGCCGTCGGCGATTTCCGTGACTTCGAGCTCGAACAGGCGGCGGACAAACTTCGGACTGGCGCGGCTGAGGATGAGTTCGGGGCCGCGGCTCGTGTTCTCAATTTCCAGCAGCAGGCAGCGGATGCGCTCGCCGGGCGCATAGTCCTCGCCGGGCACCTGTTCCTTGCCCGGCATCATGGCCTCGGCCTTGCCCAGATCGATGAAAAGATCGCTGCGCTCGCGGCGGCGCACGATGCCGGTGACGATGTCGCCGACGCGATCCTTGAAATCGTCGTAGATGCGCTCCTTCTCAAACTGGCGGAGCTTCTGCATGATCGCCTGCCGCGCGGTCTGGGCGGCGATGCGGCCGAGGTAGGATGGATCGACCTCCTTCTCGATCACCTCGCCGAGCTGGGCGCCGGCCTTCAGCAATTGCGCCTTTTCAACATGGATCTCGGTCCGCGGATTGCTGATGGAATCGACGACCTTGAGCAACGTCCACGCGTGCAGCTGGCCGTTCTTCGGGTTGATTTCGACCTTCAACTCCTGACCCGAATTCACCCCCTTCTGGGCCGCCGCCTTGATGGCGTTGACGATCGCGGCGATCATGTCGGCACGACCGATCCCCTTTTCCTTCTCCATGTATTCGAGGACGGAAAGGATTTCGCTACTCATATGGATTGATTAATGGGAAAAAAAAAGCGGGCCGAAGGCCCACTTCATACAAAGTGAACTGGAAGTGGGTCAAGGGTGTTGGCGGAGGCAAATGATGTCAAGTTCCGTACCGGGCGGGGACTTGCGCAGCTCGGCCGGACCGCGGACCGGCCGGTTCCGGCAACTCCGCATGTCCCCGTCCAATCGCGTTTTGACATCGCCGTCCCCCGCCCTACGCTGCCCCGCTTCTCAAATGCACCAGCTTCACGCCTACTGGCGGATGAGTTACATCGAGACACCCAAGTCATCGGGAGACGCCCGGCTTTTCACCGAACTGCCGGCGCTCGGCGACGACCGCGCCGCCTGCATCCTCCATCGCAGCCGGCGGTCCTACCTGGTTCTCAACAAATTTCCGTACAACCCCGGGCATCTGCTCGCCGTCCCGTTCCGCGCCGTCGCCGACCTGGCGGAACTGACGCGGGCCGAGCGCGCGGACCTCATGGAAATCATCACCCTGGGCAAGGAAGTGCTGCGCGCCGCCGTCAAGCCCGACGGTTTCAACATCGGCTTCAATCTCGGATCTACCGCCGGCGGCAGCATTGCGCACCTGCACGCCCACATCGTGCCGCGCTGGAATGGCGACAATAACTTCATGCCCGTGATCGGCCAGACCCGCATCCTGCCGCAGGCGCTCGCCGCCACCTATGACCGGCTCCGCGCCGCCCTGCCCGGCGTGCTGGGCGCCCCAAGTCGGAAACCGGATGCCCGCCTTCGCCAAGGCTTCGGCGGGCAGGCCGGATACCGGAAGGCGAAGACTCCCAAACGGAAGGCCCGCTGATTCAGACGGGCTCCTTGCCGGTTTCCGCCATCCGCCATCCAAAACTTCCCCGTGTCCTCGAAAACGCTTTATTACCAGAACCCGCGTCACCTGCATCAGCTCTACTGCGGCCGTGAGGAGAACCTGCTGGCGGTCGAAAAAACGTTCAACGTGAAACTCGCCACCCGGGAAGACTGGCTGAAGATCGACGGCGCCGATGACGACATCGCGCGCGTCGAGGGCTTTTTCACCTTCCTCAATGACGGACGCCAGCAGGGCCTCACCCTGCGCAATTCGGATTTCACCCAGCTGCTGGACGGCTTCGCCCAGGGCAACGGCGCGCAGATGCGCACGCTCTTCTCGGAGCCGCTGGTCATTACCACCAACCGCAAGCGGATCGTGCCGAAGACCATCGGCCAGAAGCTCTACCTCCAGTCGATCCAGAAGAATCCCATTGTCTTCGGCATCGGCCCCGCGGGGACGGGCAAAACCTACCTCGCCGTCGCCGCCGCCATCTCCGCCCTCCTCAAAAACCAGGTGCAGCGCATCGTCCTGACCCGGCCCGCGGTCGAGGCCGGCGAAGCGCTCGGTTTCCTGCCCGGCGACCTGCGCGAGAAAATCCTTCCCTACCTGCGTCCGCTCTACGACGCCATGAACGACATGCTTGACGCCGAGGACGTCGCGCGGCTGGTCGAGAAAGGTGTCATTGAAATCGCACCGCTCGCCTACATGCGCGGCCGCACGCTTTCCAGCGCGTTCATCATCCTTGACGAGGCGCAGAACACCACGCCGGAGCAGATGATGATGTTCCTGACGCGCCTCGGTGAGGATGCGCGCATGATCGTCACCGGCGACATCACGCAGATCGATCTGCCCCGTCCACAGCAGTCAGGTCTGCTGCAGGTGAAGCACATCCTGAGCGGCATCGCCGGCATTGACTTCCACTACTTCACCGGCGCCGACGTCGTGCGCCCCCCTCTCGTCCAGAAGATCATCGAGGCCTACGACCGCTACCGGCACCCCATCACCTCCGGTCACGAGGAGGAGGAGAAGAAGGCCTAGGCGCGAGCCGCCCCCGCCGTCCCATGGCGTTTTTCCACCAGTTCAAGCTCCTCCGCGGCGGTTTCGCCGTCGCCCCCCGGCGCCGGCGCAAGACCGTGCACACGTCCGCCGCCGCGGACTATCTGCAGCAGAGCACGCCGGTGGCGTTCCTGATTTTCGTGGCCACGGTCGCGGCCATCGTGCTCATCAGTTTCGTCGGGGTTTCGTCGGCCACGCTGCCCGTGCTGGAGAACCAGCTTGCCATGGTGCGCATCGTTGCGGGCGCGCCCTTCAGCTACGAAAGCAAGCTCAAGACCGAGCTCAGTCGCACCCAGCTCCTCAACCGCGTGCCGCCCGTCTACCAGCTTGAGTTCGGCCCGTTGCAGCAATTCGAGGCCAACCTTCGCGAGCTGCTCGCCGCCCTGGAGAAACTCGAGCGCGATTATCCCGCCAACACCGTCGCCGCCTCCGGCATGCAGGGCGCTTTCTCGCCCTCGGCCCGGCGCACCGCGGAGCTCACCTCCATCGTCGAGGTGTTCAACGCCAAGGGTCCCTACCGCGTCGCCCCCGACGACGTGGCCGCGCTGCTCTCGCTCGGTGACGCCAAGACGCGCTTTGCCATCGTCGAAAACGGTCTGGCGGCCCTGCGCGAGATCTATCGTGAGGGCGTGTACGACAACAGCCGCCCGTTCGCCGCCGGCACGTCCGACAGCATCTCGCTCTTCCGCGTGCGCCGCCCCTCGGGCGAAATCGCCCGGGTGCGCGTGCAGTCGCTGGAGGAGGCGCTCACCTTCCTGCGCATCAACCTCGCCGCCGAGGGCGTGAGCCGCGAGGCCACGCTCGCGCTCTTCCGCCTCTTCAGCAACGGCGTCACGCCCAATCTTCTCTACGACCGCGAGGCCACCGAGCGCCTCCAGCAGCAGGTGCTCGCCGACCTCCGGCCCGTCACCGTCTCGGTCGAGCGGGGCCAGACGATCATCGAGCCCGGCACCCGCGTCACGCCCGAGCAGTACGAGATGCTCGTCGCGCACCGCGATTTTCTCCTGCACAACGGCGACATGGTCCTCAACGAGGGCCTGCAGCTCTTCGGCCGCATCCTCCTCGTGCTCGCCATGGTGATGGCCTCGATGTTCTACATCCGGCTCGAGGATCCCGAGACCATGCGCAGCAACGGCCGCCTCGCCCTGCTCGCCCTCGTGGTCATCCTCAACCTCGCGCTGGTGCGCACCACCTACTGGATCGGCCAGCTGCCGTTCTTCATGCAGAACATCGCCGCGGCGTCACTCCTGCCGTATGTCGCGCCGACCGCGCTCGCGCCGCTGATCGTCGCCATCCTTATCGACGCGGGTTCGGCGATCTTCATGGCGCTGCTCATCTCGATTTTCACCAGCGTCATCTACGGGAACCGGCTCGACCTGCTCGTCATCACTTTTCTCGCGTCAATGGTCGGCATCTTCTCCAGCCGCGCCATCCGCAAGCGCAGCCGGGTCGTGCGCGCGGCCGGCCTGGGCGGCCTCACCGTCGCCTGCTTCGCGCTGCTCATCGGCTTCGCCGACCAGCTGCCCATCCTCATTGTGCTCCGGCAGATGGCCGCCGGCCTCCTCACGGGCCTGCTCACGGGCGTGGCCGTCGCCGGCCTGCTGCCGGTGCTGGAGGGCCTGTTCCAGCGGACCACCGACATCACCTTGCTGGAGCTGACGGACTACAACCATCCGTTGCTGCACCGCATGCAAATGGAGGCGCCCGGCACTTACCACCACAGCCTCGTCGTCGCCAACCTCGCGGAGAACGCCGCCAACGCCATCGGCGCCAACCCGCTCCTCTGCCGCGTCTGCGCGCTCTTCCACGACATCGGCAAGATCACCAAGCCCGAATATTTCTCCGAGAACCAGCGCGAGGGCGTGAACCCGCACAACGAACGCAGCCCGTCGTTCTCCGCGCTCATCATCAAGAGCCACGTCAAGGAGGGCATCGACCTCGCGCTCAAGCACCGACTGCCCAAGACCGTCGTCGACGTGATCCAGCAGCACCACGGCACCACGCTCATCCAGTCCTTCTACCAGCGCGCCCGGCGCAGCGACAGCCGCCCGCCGCTGCCGCCCGCCGCGGCCGGCAACCCTCCGCCCCTCCCCGGCGCCTCGCGCGACCCGTTCGCACCCGGCCTGGCGGCGCGCGTCAGCGAGACCACCTACCGCTACGACGGCCCCAAGCCGCAATTCAAGGAAAGCGCCATCATCATGCTGGCCGACGGCGTCGAGGCCGCCACGCGCTCGCTCCGCCGCGTGACCCCCCAGCACCTCGGCGAGCTCATCGACCAGATTTTCGAAAGCCGCCTCGAGGACGACCAGCTCGACGAGGCGCCGCTCACCCTCGCCGAACTCGGCCAGATCAAGAGCAGCTTCACCTTCACCCTGCTCAACATGCTCCACGCGCGCGTCGCCTACTCGCCCGCCATCGAGAAACCCGAGGTCCGGAATGTTCCCAGCAAATCGGAGCGGGGCGCGGGGTAGGCCGCTGAAACGGCCGAAGGTCCAAAGTCGAAGGTCGAAGGCCCCGGCCGGCTGGAGACCGCGTCCGGTCCGCATCCACAACGGCCATCCGCGGCTCCGGCTTGACCGCCGTGCCGTCGTGGCCGCCGTTCATCTGCTCGACGCGCATGCCGGCGAGATTCTCGGCCTTTCGCCCCTCGCCTCCCTGTCCTCCAAAGCCTTGGCGACGGAGGATCGCCCCTCGCCCGCTTGGGGCGTGCCTCCGGGCGAACTCTCCCTCGCCTTTCTCACCGACTCCGCCCTGGCGCGCCTGCATGCCACGTTCCTCGGCGATGCGTCGACGACCGACGTCATCACCTTTGCCGGCGCGCCAGCCAGCGGGCTGGCCCCGACCGGGTCGGGGCTGGCGGGCGAGATCTGCCTCTCCGCCGACACCGCCCGCGCCTTTGCGGCGAGACACGGGCGCGATTTCTCCGAGGAGCTGACGCTGTATCTGGTGCACGGCTGGCTGCATCTCGCCGGCCATGATGACCTCCGGCCGGCAAACAAGAAACGCATGCGCGCCGCCGAGGCGCGCGCACTGGCCTTCCTGCGCGCCGGCCGGAAGATCCCGCGGTTTGCTCTCGCCGGCTAGGCGCCCCGCATCCAAGGCTGGACAGCGGTCCGGGGAAACCAGAGAAGACAACCCGTCATCTTCAACCCGAATCACGCGGTTGTCACGAAACTGCCGGTCGATGACCGGCCAAATCCGATGTCGAACCTCCTCCGCAAGATCCTCCCTGCCCTCGCCTCAATCCTGGCCCCGTTGGGCCTGCTCGCCGCCGCGGGGCCCGGTGAGAACGTCGGGACCCCCGATCCCCTCGCCTGGCCCGCGGCCACGCGCGAGACCCATCCCTGGACGCGTTGGTGGTGGCTGGGTAGCGCGGTGGACAAGGAGAATCTGACGCGCCAGCTCACACTCTTCCAGCAAGCCGGACTGGGCGGCGTTGAAATCTGCCCGATCTACGGCGCGAAGGGCTACGAGGACCGTTTCATCGACTTCCTCTCGCCGCCATGGATGGCGATGCTGGCCCACACCACCCTCGAGGCCCGGCGCCTCGGCCTCGGCGTGGACCTGACCACCGGCACCGGCTGGCCGTTCGGCGGGCCGTTTGTGTCGCCGGCGGACGCTTCCTCCGGCGTCATTCTGAAACGCTACGACCTTGCCGGAGGCGGCACGCTGGGAGACCAGCTGCCCGACGGGCAACTGCAGTGCCTCGTGGCCGTTTCGGAAAACGGCGGGCAAACCGATCTCACGGCCCGGGTTCACGACGGTCGTCTCGACTGGACCGCGCCGCCGGGCCGGTGGCGGCTTTACAGCGTGATCCGGTCCGGCCCGATCCAGAAGGTGAAGCGGGCCGCGCCCGGCGGCGCGGGCGACGTGCTCGACCCTTACTCGGTCAAAGCCATGAACGACTATCTGGCAGTCTTCGACCGGGCGTTTGCCGGTTACCAGGGTGACATGCCCCGCTCCCATTTCCACGATTCTTTCGAGTATTTCGGGGCGACCTGGACGAATGATTTCCTCCAAGAATTTGCCACGCGCCGCGGTTACGATCTGCGCACGCAGCTGCCCGCGCTGTTTGGCGACGGCCCGGACGACTCTGCGGCCCGGGTCAAATACGATTATCGCGAGACCATCGCGGAACTTCACGAGACCTACATGCGCCGCTGGAAGGAATGGGCGCATGCGCATGGCAGCATCGTCCGCAACCAGGCTCATGGCGCGCCGGTCAACCTGGTTGATCTCTATGCGAACGCGGACATTCCCGAAACCGAGATCTTCGGCAGCGTCGATGAGCGCAACGTCGCGATGAACAAATTCTCCTCCTCGGCCGCGCACGTGGCCGGGCGCCGGCTGGCCTCCGCCGAATCGTTCACCTGGCTGAACGAGCCTTTTCAGGCGACGCTGTCGCAGGTCAAGCAGGCGGCGGACTACCTGTTCCTCACCGGCGTCAACCACATTTTCTTTCACGGCATTCCCTATTCACCGGCGGAGGCGCCGTGGCCCGGCTGGCAGTTTTACGCCGCGGTGAATTTCGGTCCCGCCGGCGGCCTCTGGCGCGACCTGCCGGAATTCAACGCCTACGTGACCCGCTGCCAGTCCGTGCTGCAAGGCGGGGCGCCGGCGAACGACGTGCTGCTTTACTTTCCGCTGCATGACATCTGGCAGACTCCGGCGGATTTGCTGATGCCGTTCACCATCCATAACGTCGAGCAATGGCTGGGACGGCATCCGTTTTATGCCGCCGCCACGACCCTGTGGCAGCGCGGCTACGGTTATGACCACGTGTCCGATCACCTTCTGGCGGAGGCAACGGGCGGGCGGGGCCGGGTGGAGATCGGCGGCAACACCTGGCGCGTGGTGCTCGTGCCGGAATGCCGCCTCATGCCGGAGCCGACGCTGCGCAAACTGGTCCAGCTGGCGCACGAGGGCGCGACCATCCTCGTGCTGGGGAGGCTGCCGTCCGACGTGCCGGGATGGAACGACCTGGAAAAACGCCGGGCTGAATTCAAGGCGCTGCTTGACTCCATCAAATTCGAGCCAGCTACGGATGGAAACCCGCAGAAAGCGACGATCGGCCAGGGCCGGTTTCTCGTGGGAGCCGACGTTGACGCCCTGCTGCGCGCCGCCGGCGTGCCACGGGAATCAGCCGTGGATCTCGGACTGCGGTTCGTGCGACGCACGCATGCACAGGGTCATCATTATTTCTTTGCCAACCGGGGCGACCACGCGGTGGACGGCTGGGTGACGCTCGGCATCTCCGCGAAATCGGCCGTGATTCTCGATCCGCGGTATGACCACCGCGCCGGCGTGGCGGCGGTGCGTCAAGGTGCGGATGGCTCCACCCAGGTCTATCTGCAGTTGCAGCCGGGTGAGTCCTGCATTCTGCGGACGTTTGCCGGTCAATCCGTGCCGGGTTCGGCCTGGCCCTATTCCGAGCCGGCCGGCGCGCCGCAGCCCGTCGCCGGCACGTGGCAGGTGCAGTTTGTGGACGGAGGGCCCGTGCTGCCGGCCGCCCACGAGACGCCGCAACTGGCTTCATGGACGACATGGGACGATGCCGAGGCCAGACGCTTCGCCGGCACCGCGCGCTACACCCTCGAGTTCGACCACCCGGCGGGCGAAGCCGGAGACTGGCTGCTCGATCTGGGCAGGGTCTGCGAGAGCGCCCGCGTGAAACTGAACGGCCACGCCGTCGGCGCATTCTGGTGCGCGCCGTTCCAGGCATCCGTCGGCCAATGGCTCAAGCCCGGCAAGAACACGCTGGAGGCCGAAGTCACCAACCTCGCCGCCAACCGCGTTCACGATCTCGACCAGCGCAAGGTGAACTGGAAATACTTCTACGACGCCAACGTCCTGAGCCGGAACTACCGGCCGCTCGACGCCTCCAACTGGCCGCTCTTCGATTCCGGCCTGCTCGGGCCGGTCACCCTGACGCCGTTGAAACAACTGTCGCTTTGAACGGCGTTGGGATCACCGCGCTGCGCGCTGCGCCCCTTCGGGCGTGAAATGCAGCGCGGCCGGCACCTTTTCACGGAAGGTGAACTCCTCCATGGCGGTGCGCGACACCCCGGTCGCGTCGGTCGCGACAAAGCGCGCCCTGATTTCCACGTCGTTCAGGAAAAAACCCTGCGCTGTGGCCGGCACGGCCAGCCACAGCGGCGCCTTCCCCACCGGCCGGCCGTCCACCACGATGATGGCACCGGGCGGAACGGATTCGACCAGCATCATCTGTTCGAGGACGGGTGATGTTTTCCCGGACGGTGTGATTGGTGGCGTCACCGGCAGTTTCACCACCGGCAGTGCCGGCGGTGCGGCAGCCGGTGGCTTGCGCAGGATTGCGCAGCCGGCAAAAACCAGCAGACCGAGGACGGAACACAACACCCCGGCTTTCGTTGAAGATCTCGTCATGGCTTGGCGTCCAGCGACGTTAGAGCCGCCGGTTTCCGAACCAAGGAGAATATCCGCCGCTGGCCGGAAGACGGTGGGAGGCAACTTTCACGGGTCTTTTGCACAGGGTGCTATTGTCAGGCCGGCGGGAATTGGGTTCCTTGGGAACCGCGCCCGCCGTCCTTCCGCCCTCTTGTCGGAGGCCGGCCGGGTGCGGGCACTCTGGCGCAATCTGTTTGACCCCGCCCGCAACAACGCCACCTCTTTTCTCAGAATCTTCGTCGAAGGTTGTTCCGCAACTGATTCCCCCCATGAAAAAAAACCTGCTCCTCGTGACGCTGTTTCTCACCACCACCGCCCTGGCCCAGAAATTTGAGGGACTGGCACTGACCCCGCCGATGGGCTGGAACACCTGGAACACGTTCGCGGCGAACATCGACGAACGTCTGGTCAAGGAAACCGCCCAGACCATGATCGACAACGGCATGCGCGACGCCGGCTATGTGTACATCGTCGTCGACGACTGCTGGGAGGCCAAGGAGCGCGATCCCGACGGCAACATCGTGTCGGATCCTCTGAAGTTCCCGAGCGGATTGAAGGCGCTCGGCGATTTTCTCCACAGCAAGGGTTTCAAATTTGGCATCCATAATTGCGCAGGCACCGAGACGTGTGCGGGGTTCCCCGGAGG
>CAJAKX010000014.1 GCA_903940425.1 uncultured Opitutia bacterium
ACCAATTGAGCTAGGAAGCCGGCGCAGAAGGGGAAAACGCTCACCAACCCATCTGCGATGTCAACCCCCTTTTCCTCCCGCGCGCTTGAGACGGGGCTTTCTGGACAAGGTCTCGTCCAGAAAGCCCTGGCGGAAGCTCGCGCCACCCACTTTCCCCTTGCCAACGATTCGGGCGTCTCTTGTTCTGACCCGCTCCGCTCGTCGGAACCATTGTCATGCAAAAGACCAAGAAGTCCGTTGCGAAACGTTTCAAAGTGTCCGCCCGGGGCAAGCTCATGCATCGCTCTCCGGGAACCCGGCACCACGCCAGTCAAAAATCCCCGAAGCAAAAGCGCCGCCTCGGCCAGGCCAAAGCCCTGGCCGAAGGCCATGCCGCGCCGCTCAGACGCTGCCTGCCGTTCAGCCACTGAACGCGCATCAACCACAACTTCGCCAGGCGGGTGATTCCCAAGGCGACCCGCCGGCGACCTCAACCACACTAATAACATGCCTCGTGTCACCAACTCCCCCGCGTCGCGCAAGCGCCGCAAAAAGGTGCTGAAATACGCCAAGGGCTATTTCGGCAACAAGTCCAAGCTCTTCCGGTACGCCAAGGAGGCCGTCCAGCATGCCTGGCAGTACGCCTATGCCGCGCGCCGCAAGAAGAAGGGCGACTGGCGCGGCCTCTGGATCGTGCGCGTCAACGCCGCCTGCCGCAACGCCGGCATCAGCTACAACCGCTTCATCGAGGGCCTGAAGGCCGCCGGCATCGAGCTCGACCGCAAGATGCTGGCCGACCTGGCCGTGCGCGACGAGGTGGCGTTTAATGGCCTGGTGCAGAAAGCCCAGGCCGCGTTGAAGGCCAAGGCCGGCGCAACCAAGGCGTAGGCGCTGGCTAAACGCGAGCCACCCAAGGCTCGCCTTCCGGTTTCCAAACCATTTCTCTGAAGGACGGGCCTCCCCGGAGCGCCCGTCCTTTTTGTTTTCAACCGCTGATTACCCGGATAAACACAGGGAAACCAACCCATATGTCATTTTGGGCGACTGGCCTGCCGCCGCCCCGCCACCGGGGGTCAGGGTGGAAGCGATAATCCATCATCCGTGACCCTCCGTGTGATCTGCGGTTAAACCGATCCTCCCTCATGCAAGACCAACTCTCCGCCCTTCTCGCCAGGGCACGCGCTGAATTCTCGACTCTCCGCACCCGCCCCGAGTTCGAGGCCGCCAAGGCCCGCCTAGTCGGCCCCAACGGCGGGCTCACCACGCTGATGAAACAGATGGGCGCCGTGCCCAAGGAGCAGCGCCCCGCGCTCGGCCGGCTCATCAACGAGGCCAAGGCCCAGCTGCAGGCGCTCTTCGACGCCACCCTGCGCGCCTTGGAGGACGCCGAGATTGCGGCGCAGCTCGGCCCGCCCGTCGACGCTTCGCTGCCGTCGCCGGACGGCGGCCCCGGCACCCACCATCCGCTCACGCTGGTGTGCGAGGAGATGTGCCGCATCCTGCGCAAGGTCGGCTTCACGGTCGCCGATGGCTCGGAGGTGGAGACGGAATTCTACTGCTTCGATGCGCTCAACACGCCGCCCGGACACCCCTCGCGCGACGTGAAGGACACGTTCTATTTTCCCGACACGGCGCGCTTTGGCAACGTCTCCCGCAGGGTCGACGGTGAAAAATATCTCCTGCGGACCCACACCTCCTCGGTGCAGATCCGCACCATGCTGCAGCATCCGCCGCCGGTGCGCATCGTGTCGCCCGGCCGCACGTTCCGGCGCGACACCACCGATGCCACTCACAGCGCCAACTTCCACCAGCTCGAGTGCCTCTATGTCGACAAGGACGTGACCGTCCGCGACCTCAAGGCGCTGCTTGACTACATCTTTGCCTCGCTCCTCGGCCCCGACACCAAGACGCGGTTCCGTCCGCACTACTTCGGCTACACCGAGCCCAGTTTCGAGGTCGACCTCTCCGCCCGGCATCTGCCCAAGGTGAACAAGGAGTGGATCGAAATCGGCGGCTGCGGCATGGTCGACCCGTCCGTGTATGAGGCCGTCGGCTATGATCCCGCGGCCTGGACCGGCTACGCCTTCGGCATGGGCCTCGAGCGCCTCGCCATGATGCTCTACGGCATCGATGACATCCGCTACTTCTACCAGAACGACCTGAGATTCCTCAGGCAATTTGCCTGAGGAAAGAAGCGAGGAGCGAGCATCGAGCATGGACAACGCCGCAGCAAAGTCTTTCCGCGATCTTATCGTTTGGCAAAAGGCCCACACCTTTGTCCTGAATGTGTACCGTGTGTCCGAGGGTTTTCCGGCGGACGAGCGTTATGGCGTCACCTCGCAACTTCGCCATGCAGCGGTGAGCATTGCCGCCAATATCGTGGAGGGTTTTCGCAAACGCGGTCCCGCTGACAAGCTCCGTTATTTCAATATCGCTCAGGGTTCGGCGGACGAATGCCTCTATTACCTCGTATTGGTTCACGATTTGAGGATTGCGGACACTGTCCAACTCCAATCCCAACTTGAGGAGGTATTGCGGCTCCTCCAAGCCTACATGAACGCCATCAAAAAGTGATCTCCTCGCTCCTCGATCCCCGCTTCTCGCTTCCTTCTCGATGAAAGTCTCCCTCCACTGGCTCAAATCCTACGTGGCTCTCGACGCCTCCGTCGAAGAGATCACCCACGCGATCACGTTCCTCGGCTTTGAGGTCGAGCAGGTTCTCCGCACCGGGGTGCCGCCGCTGCCCAGCGTGGTTGTCGGCGAGGTGCTCACGCGCGACCAGCACCCCAATGCCGACAAGCTCACCGTCTGCACCGTCGATGTCGGCCCCGCTGGCGGCGTGAAAACCATTGTTTGCGGCGCGCCCAACCACCAGGTCGGCGACCGCGTGCCTGTGGCGCTGCCCGGCGCCGTCCTGGCGGGCGGCCTGAAGATCAAGCAGTCCAAAATTCGCGGCCAGCTTTCCGACGGCATGATGTGCTCGCCGGACGAACTGGGCCTAGGGGGAGCGCACGAGGGTCTGCTCATCCTCGACGGCCGGCCCGCGCTCGGCACGCCCATCAACGATGTGCTGCCACCCGGCGACGTCGTGTTCGACCTCGAAATCACGCCCAACCGCCCCGACGGTCTCTGCCATCTCGGCGTCGCGCGCGAGCTCGCCGCCTGGTTCCGGAAGGACCTCGTCTATCCGCCGGTGAAATTCACCGGCCTGCCCGACGACGCGCCCGAGCGGCGCGACCTGCTGGCGGGCGTCTCCGTCGAGTCCGACGAGGACTGTCCGCTTTACACCGTGCATCTCATCGCCGGCGTGAAGATTGGCCCGAGCCCGGCTTGGCTGCAGGAGCGCCTCACGGCCGTCGGCCTGCGCCCGATCAACAACGTCGTCGATGCCGGCAACTACGTCATGCTTGAGACCGGCC
>CAJAKX010000015.1 GCA_903940425.1 uncultured Opitutia bacterium
ACCGGGGGTCTGCTTCGCGCCGCCGATTCCCTCACGCCTCAACCGCCGGACCTCACCCCCGCGGCCGTGCTCAGTGTCATGGAGCGCGTGGCCGACTGGCAGCTCGCCCATCCATCGCCGCACCGTTCCACCGACTGGACGCAGGGCGCCGGCGCTGCCGGCATGATGGCCCTCGCCGGCATTTCCCCCAGCCCGCGTTTCCTCGACGCCATGCTGACGATGGCCGAGGCCAACGCGTGGCAACTGGGGCCGCGGCCCTACCATGCTGACGACCACTGCGTGGGCCAGACCTATGCCGAGCTTTATTTCCGCCGTCACGACCCGCGCATGATCGCGCCGCTGCGTGAACGCTTCGACTGGATCCTCGCCCATCCCAAGGATGCCAACCTCGTTTTTGACCCCGCCCGGAATCCGGATGCCGGCGACCGGTGGTCGTGGTGCGACTCGCTGTTCATGGCGCCGCCCGCGTGGATCCGGCTTTACGCGGCGACGGGCGAGAAGGCCTACCTGGATTTCGCGGTCGAAAAATGGTGGCAGACCTCGGACTACCTCTACGACAAGGAGGAGCATCTTTATTTTCGCGACAGCACCTACTTCGAGAGGCGGGAGGCCAACGGGGAAAAAATCTTCTGGAGCCGCGGCAACGGCTGGGTGATGGGCGGCCTCGTGCGCGTGCTCCAGTATCTGCCCGCCGACCACCCGGCGCGTCCCCGTTTCGTGCAGCAGTATCGCGAGATGGCCGGCCGGATTCTCCTCTGCCAGCAGCCCGACGGCCTGTGGCGCTCGAGTCTGCTCGACCCCGGGAATTATCCGCTCAAGGAGACGAGCGGCTCCGGGTTTTACTGCTATGCGCTCGCCTGGGGCATCAACCAGGGCTTGCTTGACCGCGGAAAATTCGAGCCGGCCGTCATCAATGCCTGGCGGGGGCTGGCCGGCAGTGTGACGCCGGAGGGCAAGCTTACCCACGTGCAGCCCATCGGCGCCGATCCGAAGAAATTCGACGAGAATGCCACCGAAATCTACGGCGTCGGCGCGTTCCTGCTCGCCGGCAGTGAAGTCCACCGGTTGCTCCGGGGCGGGCCGTAAGGGCCCTGTAGTTAACCGGCCCTCGACCGGCTTGAACCATTCCGGGTCTTCTTCTTAGCCGAACTCATGCAGACGAACGACAAACTCACTCGCGACGTCCGTCACCGTTCGGTTGTAGGGCCTGACCTTGGTCAGGCCGCGTTGGGAAGCCTGAACGGCCACGAGCAAGCTCGGGCCCTACAATCACGCACGGCCCTACAGATTCAACTGCATGAGTCCGGCTTGGAACCGAGTAAACGCCTTGTTAAAGGCCGGCATTAAAGGCAATTTGGGATGCTTCCAAGAAAGATGCCCT
Organism: uncultured Opitutia bacterium; assembly: GCA_903940425.1. Classification (GTDB taxonomy): domain Bacteria; phylum Verrucomicrobiota; class Verrucomicrobiia; order Opitutales; family Opitutaceae; genus Fen-1467. The sequence goes on from CAJAKX010000015.1 coordinate 1,382, forward strand.
ATCATCAGACTCCACTCTCCGATTTAGCGCCATGAAGTACTCCCTGAGAATCCCTGCCGACTTCACGATCGTTGAAGTCGCGCTGGCGGCCACGATCCTGCTGGTGGGATTCGCCGGCATGGCGACGGCGCTGATGATCGGCTCGGAGATGCTGGACACGGCGCGCAAGCAGACGATCGCCGCGCAAATCATACAGGCAGAAGTCGAATACCTGCGCCTGAAGGACTGGCCTACCATTCAAGGCCTTGCCTCCACCTCTTCGGATTTTCTCAGCACTTATCCCGACTTTGCGCCAACCAGCCTTGCTGCTGCGTTTACCGGCACGAAATTCAAATTTGCCCGGCAGGTAAACTACCCGGACCCGCATCCCAACCTCCGCTCGATCACGATGACGGTCAGCTGGACCAGTCTCAACGGAAGCTGGACCACCGGAACGTTACACTCGCGCAGTTGCAACGCCTACATCGGCAAATACGGACTCAATGTCTCCTACCAGAAACAATAGCAGCGCGGGTGCGCCGGATTCCCCGGGGTTCACCATGGTGGAGCTGCTGATCGGGTTGTCCCTCGCGATGCTTCTGACTGCTGCCATGCTAGTGAGCTACACCTTCCTTGTCCGCAGCCTGATCCGCTCTTCCAACCAGCAGCAGCTCGAGGCGCAAAGCCGCCGGGTGTTTCAAATGCTCGGTAAAGATGTGCATATGGCAACCGATCTGACTTCTTTTTCAAGCAGTTCAACCATCGGTTCGACCACCATTGTAACCAATGGGGTCACGTTGCTCATGCCCGATGCCAGCACGGTGAACTACACCTACACTTACACCTACACTTACAATCCTTCGTCTGGAACAGGAACACTTACACGCGCCGCCACCGGTTCATCACTCACGCTGCTGACAGGTGTCATCTACCCTACGACCCAGAATTTCTTCACTTATTACGACAAACAAGGTTTGTCGGTGACCACCTATCCGCTCGGCATCAAGCAGATCGAAATCATCGGCTTCACCGCCACCTGCGGCAATACGCTCATAGGTACCCAGTCGAGCTACACCGGCGCATCTGCGCGCCTGGTCCTCCGCAGCAAGCACCTCGTCAACTACTGACGTGAAGGACCATTCCACAGCGCAGCGCGGTTCGGTGGTGCTGGTCGCCCTCTGCCTCACCCTCGTCCTCGGTGTGGTCGTGGCCGGCTATGTTGCGGTCTGTGCGCGCACCATGGAGCTGAGCAACCGGTCGTTCTGCACCATGAGCAGCGTGCAACTGGCCGAGATCGGCATGGAGGAGGCGTTGTGGTCCCTCAATCAGGCCCTCAACACTACCGGGTATACTTGGCCGGGATGGAACCCTCCCTCCGGCAATACCATTACCAAGACGCTGACGGGTTTCGCCACCAACATTGGAATCCCAGGAACGGTTAGTATCACGGTCGACAACTACAACACGACTGACCCGTTCAATACACCTCCGACCATCACCGCCACCGCTACCTTGACGATGCCTGATGGCATCCCGATCCAAAAGCAGCTTAAGGCCACCGTCAAACCCGCCGCGCTCTTCAGCAATGCCGTTGGCGCTGTGGACCTGATCCTCAACCCCTCCGTGTGTTTCGCCAGCTCTTCCGGAGGTACTACCGTGGATAGCTATGACTCCATACCTACTGCACCCAATAACGGCATCTACACATCGTGGCCCTACGCAGATCCCTCCATAGTAAATCGGTCCCACCTGGCGATCATCGGTGGATCCAACCTCAACATCCAAAACGCTGTCATCCTCGGCTACGCCACCACCGCCAATCCCACGGGCGCCATTTCGTTCACCAGCGGGACTGTGACGAGTCTGACTTCCACGGGCGACACTTCCACTTCCCCCGCCATCGACTTCAGCCGCATTTCCAACAATGCCAACCAATACGCCTTTGACATTGTCGCCCCGACTGGAGCAGGAACGACCGCAATCAATGCCAGCGACCTGATCAGCAAAACCAGTGGCGGCCAACTCGGTACATCAGGCTCCTCTACCCCTAGCATCTACCACGTGAGCGGTGATCTATCGCTGCTTTCAAGCACCGATAACCTGATCATTAATGGCCCGGTGATCATCGATGTTTCCGGTAATCTTACCATTCAGGGTTCCGCCCGGATTGTAGTGAAAAAAGGCCATAGTCCCGATCTGGATGGCTCCGCCCAGATCTATGTGGCGGGCAGCCTGAATATTGGGGGGGGAGGCGGAGGCGGAGGCAGCGTTTATGTGACTGATTCCACCAACGAAACCATTCGGAGAATTACACCGGTGGGGTCACCACCCCCGCCGGCGTGGGTGGTGACCACGCTGGCCGGTTCGGGAACCTCCGGCAGTACGGACGGGACGGGCACGAGCGCGCGGTTCAATTCTCCCGGCGGCATGGCAGTGGATGACGCAGGGAATATTTATGTGGCCGACACCAACAACCATACCATCCGCAAGATCACACCGGCGGGGGGGGTGACCACGCTGGCGGGTTCGGCGGAATCCGCAGGCAGTGCGGATGGTACCGGCACAGCCGCGCAGTTTTCATCACCGAGTGGCGTGGCGGTGGATGGAACGGGGAACGTTAATGTGGCCGACACGAACAACCATACCATCCGCCAGATCACGCCGGCGGGGGTGGTGAGCACGCTGGCGGGTTCGGGAACCTCCGGCAATATGGATGGTACCGGCACAGGCGCGCAATTTTCATCACCGAGTGGCGTGGCGGTGGACAGCTCCGGCAACGTCTATGTGACCGACAAAGGCAATAACACGATCAGGATGATTACGCCGACCGGAGTCGTGAGCACGCTGGCGGGTTTGGCGGGATCCCCCGGCAGTACGGATGGTACTGGCAGCGCCGCGCAGTTTAATTCTCCCGTCGGCGTGGCGGTGGATGACGCGGGGAATGTTTATGTGGCCGACACCGGCAACGACACGATCCGCAAGATCACGCCAGCGGGGGTAGTGAGCACGCTGGCGGGTTCAGCGGGGTTCGCAGGCAGTGCGGACGGGACCGGCGGCGCCGCGCGGTTCAATTCTCCCGGCGGCGTGGCACTGGATGACGCGGGAAATGTTTATGTGGCCGACACCGGCAACGACACGATCCGCAAGATCACGCCAGCGGGGGTGGTGACCACGCTGGCCGGTGCAGCAGGGTCCTTAGGCAGTGCGGACGGGACGGGCGGCGCCGCGCGGTTTAACGGACCCACAGGTCTGGCAGTCGACTGCTGGGGCATCAACAACCTGACCCGGCGGCCTAGGAAGTTGGCGATATTCTGGAGCGGTAATTCAAGTGATCCGGGACTCACCACCGCCAACGACCTCTACGGCTTCTACGGTGCGATTTACGCGCCAAATTCCCCGTTGGTCGTGGCTGGCGATCCGAGGATCTACGGCGCGCTCGTCGGCCAATCGGTGACGTTCAATGGCATCCCGACCATCCATTACGACCTCGATCTGCGCAGAGCCTCCTTCAGCGTCGTGAATACCCCGTACGATGTCGCGCAGTGGCTCGTCTCGAATTGACCCGGCCGGCAGCGGGAGGCGGCTAGAAAAGCATTGTCATCTGGCGCGGCTCGCCTGCATGTTTTTCTGTTCCTGTCCCGCCATTTGCATTAAACCATCCCGGCAGGCGGTGCCGCCTCCGCGGCCACCGCCGGCTTTGTCCCGGCTCATCCCGTCATGTTGCTGCGCAGATCCCGTAGTGGAGTGGTCATCGAGGTAAACCCCTACCGCGTGCTGTTGGCGCGCCTGGAGCGCCTCAGCGGCGACACCATCCACATCGAGCAGGTGGTCGAACTGCCGGCGGATGATCCGGCCGGGGTCAACCGCGAACTGCGCACGCTTTTCCCCGAGTTCAAGACCTTCATTCCGGGCATCTGCGGCATCTTTCCGCCCACGCGGCTGCTGCAGCGCGAGGAAATTAACCCCCGGAAGCTCGCCGAGGCGGACTACCTGCCCACGCTGCTGGCCAGCCAGTACAAGATCCCCGCCGACAAATGGCGCAT
>CAJAKX010000016.1 GCA_903940425.1 uncultured Opitutia bacterium
GCCATGTTCCGCTTGCGCAGCCGGCTCGCGTTCGCCGTGCATCAGTTTTTCCAGGAGCGCGACTTCGTCTATGTGCACACGCCGATCATTACCGCGAGCGACTGCGAGGGCGCGGGTGAACTGTTCCGGGTGACCACGCTCGACCTGCAGAACCCGCCGAAGCGCGAGGACGGCGCGATCGACTACGCGAAGGATTTCTTCGCGCGCCCGACCTACCTGACCGTCAGCGGCCAGCTCGAGGCCGAGGCCTTCGCCTGCGCGCTGTCCAAGGTCTACACGTTCGGGCCGACCTTCCGCGCCGAGAACTCGAACACCTCGCGCCACGCCAGCGAATTCTGGATGATCGAGCCGGAGATGGCGTTCTGCGACCTGCAGGGCAACATGGATCTGGCCGAGGAGTTCGTGAAGCACCTGATCCGCGACGTGCGCACGCACTGCGCCGAGGACCTCGAGCTGTTCGCCAAGTTCGTGGACAAGGAGCTGCTGCCGCGCCTCGATTTCGTGCTCGACCGGCCGTTCCAGCGCGTCAGCTACACCGAGGCGGTCGAGCTGCTGACCAAGAGCGGCCACAAATTCGAGTACCCGGTCGCGTACGGCACCAATCTCCAGTCGGAGCACGAGCGCTACCTGACGGAGCAGCACTTCAAGTGTCCGGTGACGGTTTACAACTACCCGAAGGAGATCAAACCCTTCTACATGCGGCTCAATGACGACGACCGCACGGTGACGGCGATGGACGTGCTGGTGCCGGGCATCGGCGAGATCATCGGCGGCAGCCAGCGCGAGGAGCGGCTCGACGTGCTCCAGAAAAACATGGAACGCCACCAGCTCGATCCGAAGGATTACGGCTGGTATCTCGACCTGCGCCGCTACGGCACCGTGCCCCACTCCGGCTTCGGACTCGGCTTCGAGCGCATGCTGATGTTCGTCACGGGCGTCGCCAACATCCGCGACGTGGTCCCCTTCGCCCGCACGCCCGGCAACGCGGCGTTCTGAGACGGACGGAAGTTTCTTTTTACCACAGAGGGCACTGAAAAGACGGGGGCGCCACCATGACCGAGGAACTGATCCTGAATACGGTTGTATCCTACGGTGATGTCGATCGGGACGAGGTGCTCCTGCTCCCCGGCGTCTTCAAGTTCCTGCAGGAGGCCGCCATCAAGCACGCGGACCTGTTTGATGCCGGCACCCATGCCATGGTGAGCCGGGGAGAATCCTGGGTGTTGAACCGGATGGCGGCGGCGATCCATCGTTATCCGCGGTACGAGGAACCCGTGCGGGTGGTGACCTGGTCCAGCGGCATCCGCGCCTTCAAGGGTTACCGGGACTTCCGGGTCTTCTGCGGCGAAGAGCTGGTGGTGTCGGCCTCCTCCTTGTGGTTGTATGTGAACTTGCGGACCAAGTCGCTCGTCCGGGTCCCCGAAGAAATCGCCGTCACGTTTCCCAGCCGGCCCGGCGCGGTTTTTCGTCCCGATCTGGACAAGCTCAAGCTGGTTCCACCGGACGCCGGGTCGGCCAAAACGCATCCGGTGTCGGTCCGGTATTCCGACGTCGACGGCAACGGCCACGTGAACAACACCGCTTACTTCGATTACCTGCAGACCGCCCTGGTCAAAGGCGGCTTTCCTCCGCGGCCCCAAAACGTGGAGATCCAGTTTCTGAAGGAAATCCCTCCCGGGGCGGAAGCGGTGAACGTGTGGCTCGAAGCGCGGGGACCAGCCATTGTTTTCAGTTTCGGCAGCCCGGAAATCCTGTTCGCCCAAGGCCGGGTTTCTTAATTCATCCAACCGGTTTCTTTTCGGCGCGGCATCTCCTCGATTCACAGGACTAAGAGGTGGCTTCCCGACCTGGACGGCCACGGCATCCGAAGGCTGTCCGGGTTCACTCGGCCATCAGCTCGGCCTCGAGGGATTCCTCAGCCTTTTCCTCCTCCTTCATGTGGTGCGCGGAGGGTTTGAGCAGAAGGCACAAGGGGATGGCGGCCAGCACAATCAAGCCGCCGAGCACGAATCCATTTTCAAAGCCCAGTACCTGGGCCTTGCGGGCGATGCCATGACTGGCGGCGAACACCATTTTGATCTGGGGCGTGGCCTGGACGCCCTGCTCATGGCGAAACACCAGTGACATCGCACGCAATCCCAGGCGGGCGACGAACCCCTGCGATTGCACCGGGAAGACCTCGCCCAAGCGCACGGCATGGGTGTGAATCGAGTTGGTCACGAAGTTGTTCAGCAGCGCGATACCCAGCGAGCCTCCGACGTTCTGCGAAACGTTCAGAAAACTGCTGGCCATTGGCAACTCGTGGCGGGGAACTGCGTTGAGAGCCGCAGCCATCAATGGCGCCATCATCATCGCCAAACCGGCGCCGCGGGTTAATTGCGGCAGGACAAGCAAAGGCCAGCCGGACATCGGATCCAACCGCCCGAACTGGATGAGCGAACTTCCAACCAGGACGCATCCGATGAGGGTCAGGATCGCCGGGCTGTAGCGATCCGCCAGCCGCCCGGCCAGCGGCATGGTCAGGCCCACCGCCACGGCATTGGGAAGCATCCAGAGACCGGCGTGAACGGGGGTGTAGCCCATCAGGTTCTGAAGAAAAATGGGAAACAGAAAAACGCTGCCGAACAGCCCGACGGCGCGGAAGACGGCCAGCAGGATGCTCAAATGATAATTCCGGATGAGAAAAAGCCGCAGATCGAGCAGGGGATGTTCGATGTCCAGTTCGACCGCAATGAACATCACCATGCCAATGACGGTGAAAGCCTCGCAGATATGAATATAGTCGGACTGCCACCCTTTTTCCTGCCCGTTGGACAAGGCGGTCAGGCCGGCGATGAGAGCCATGGCAAGGAAAGAAAAGCCGAACACATCGAAGGGTCGTCTGGCGCCGTGCGCGCGAAGCGGCCGCATGATGATCATGCCGGCCAGCAGGGTGATCACCCCGAAGGGCAGGTTGACGGAAAAGATCGTTCGCCAGCTGAAGGCATCGGTCAGATAGCCGCCCAAGGTCGGGCCCAGCGCGGGTCCGGCCATGATGCCGGTGCCCCAGATGCCCAGCGCCCGCCCGCGTTCGTGCGGCTCAAACAATTCCGCCACGATGGCCATGCCGATCGGCTGGATGGCGCCGCCTCCCAAGGCCTGAAGGATGCGGGCGGCGATCAGCGATTCATAGCTCCACGCCATGGCGCAGAGGGCGCTGGCCACCGTGAAGATCAGCAGGCTGCCCAAATAAAGGGCCTTGTAGCTGATCCGGCTGGTGAGCCAGCCGACCAGCGGCATGACGACCGCCGAGGTCAGCATGAAGCCCGTCGAGACCCACTCGATCTGCTCACGGTCGACCCCGAAGGTGCTCATCATGTGCGGCAGGGCGACGTTGACGATGCTGGAGTCCAGAATCGCCATGAACGTGCCCATCATGATGATGCCCAGCACGCCCCACCGGTTGGCCCGCAGCGCGCGGTCGCTATCCATGAGTGATCTCTGAGGATGGTGTGGCCGCCGTCGATGAACCGGAACGGATTTTCACCTCGACGGACAGGCCGGGCCCCAGCGCGAGGTCGGGCGGCGCCGCCACTGAAATGCGCAGCGGCACGCGCTGGGTCACTTTGATGAACGTGCCGGAAACGCCTTCGGACGGAATCAGGCTGAACTCGGAATTGGTGGCGCGCAGAATCTCCGTCACGCGGCCCTTGAGATGCAAAGCGGGATAAGCGTCGACCGAAATTTCCACCTCGTCGCCGATGGCGACATCGTGAAGATACTTCTCCTCGATGTTGGCATCCACGCGCAACGTTGCCGGATCGAACATGCTGACCACGGGCTGGGCGGCCAGCGGCATGGCTCCGGGGTCGAGCCAGCGACGCACGACCCATCCATCAAAGGGCGCCTTGACGATGACGCGCGCCAGATTGCCTCGGGCGGTGTCGCCGGCCGCGCTGGCCTCGGACACCCGGCTCCGCGCCATCTCCATGTCCGCCCTGGCCGCATCGATGTCTTCCTTGCGTGAGCCTTGCTGCAAAAGGTTCAGAGTCTGCACCGCGTTTTCCCGGCTCTGCCGGGCGGATTCATAGGCGGTCCGGGCGCGGTCAAGGTCGTCTTGGGACATGGTGCCCTGTTTGTAGAGCGTCTGGGTCCGTTCGAAATTCAGCCGCGTCAACTCCTCCTCATTCTGGAGGCGCCGGGTGGTTGCCTCGGCTGCTTTGATCTCCTCGGGTCGGCTGCCGTTCACCGCCTTTTCATACTTCGCTTCACTCGAAGCCAGATTGGCTCTGGCCGAGACCAACGCCGCCTCGGTCTGGCTCAATGCCGCCTGCAGGATGGACGGATCGAGCTGGAAAACGACCGTACCCCGATGAACAAACAGCCCTTCGTGCACCGGAACGTCGGTGATGGTCCCGTTGATTTCAGGGGCAAGGTCGACAAGGTGACCGGCAAAGCGGGCATCGTCCGTGAACACAATGCCCCGCATGAAGAAAAACCAGTAACCAAAGACGCCCACAGCGATCACCGCCAGAATCGCGATTCCCAGGAGGATCCTCTTGTGGTGGCGTTGCGGCATGGCCGCCGACGCCAGATCCGGCCGGGCAGCCGGGTGGTTTTGGAAGGTCTTGGGCTGCGAAGATGTTTGTCCTTCAGGCGTATTCATGGGTTCGAAATGCCAGTGTGCTCGGGAGCGGTCGGGCGGGCTGCCCCCTTGGTAAACAAATCCACCAGTGCTTCATGGCTTCGCATGGGTTCAGGCTGGTCTGCCAACTCCCACGCGCGGGTCCGCAGCATGCCGAGCAGATACTCTGCGAGGATCTCGGCCGATATGTCCGGCCGGATGTCGCCTGATGCCATTCCCCCGGCAATGATGGCGGCCACCGCTCCGGTCATGTTTTTCCGGCGCTCCAGCCAGCGCTCGCGCAGACCACCGCCACGCTCCATGGCGCGTTCACCTTGGGACAGAATCATGAGGAAGAGCGGACGCCGTTGGCGGAAGAAGCCGCTGACGGTCTCGCACGTCCGCAGCAATCCGTCACGAAACGTAATTCCGCTGGTGGCGTTTTGCCGGAGCAGTTCGCACATTTCATCAAAGCCCGCCACCGCGGTTTGAAAGAACAGATCCTCTTTGTCTGAAAAATAGAGGTAGATGGTGCCTTTGCCGACGTCGGCCAGTCGGGCAACTTCGTCCAAGGTGATCTCATGGAACTGACGGGTCCGGAAAAGCTGTTCCGCCGCCTGCATGATCCGTTGTTTCTTGGCCGGACGCATTGTTTTGTACTGACTGACCAGTCAGTCATGACGACTGATTAGTCAAATAAAATGTCGGTAACTCCTTGGCAGTCGGAACACGGCAGCCGGTATCCGCTCTGGGGAGTGCAGCAGATCCGCGGTCAACCGGAGCAGCGGTAGGCGCGGCACCTGCCTTCACTGAAGCTACGGCACGGCGAGAGCCTGCGCCGCCTACGACCGAGTCCTGCGGACTTGACCGTCAGGTCGGCTTGAAGAATGTGCTGAGCTCATCGACGCCTTTGCGGACGGCGTCCGCGCTGGCGAGCAGCTGTTTCCGTTCATCGTCCGTCAGCGCCAGCTCGATGATGCGTTCCACGCCGTTTTTCCCCAGGATGACCGGTACGCCGATGAACAGGTCGTCGATGCCATATTCGCCCCGCACGAAGGCGGCGCAGGGCGCGAGGTGCTTCCGGTCGGTGATCACCGCCTCGACCATGTCCGCCACGGAGGCCGCGGGAGCGTAGTAGGCGGAACCGGTCTTCAGCAGCGCGACGATCTCCGCCCCGCCCTTGCGGGTGCGGTCGACCAGCCGGGTGATCGTCGCCGCGTCCATGAGTTCCGTGATCGGCACGCCGCCGACGGTGGTCAGCCGCGGCAGCGGCACCATCTGGTCGCCGTGACCGCCCAGCACCATCGCGTGGACGGAGGACAAAGCGCAGCCCAATTGTTCAGCCACGAAATATCGGAAACGGGTCGAGTCGAGAATCCCCGCCATGCCGACCACGCGGCGCAGATCAAAACCCGTGGAGCGCAGGGCGACATGACACATGATGTCCAGCGGATTCGAGACGACGATCACGATGGCGTTGGGCGCATGCTCGACAATGGCCCGGGCGGCCTGCTTGACGATGCCCGCATTGATCTTGAGGAGATCCATCCGGTCCATGCCCGGCTTCCGCGGCAGGCCGGCGGTGATCACCACCACGTTGCTGTCCGCGATCCGGGCGAAGTCATCCGTGCCCGCGATGGACACGTCGTAACCGCGCAGGGGTCCGGCGTGAAGGAAGTCCAGCGCCTTGGCCTGCGTCATGCCGCCGGCGACGTCGACCATGACCAGATCGGCGATGACCTTCTCGGCGATGTAATAGGTCGCCGTCGCGCCGACGTTGCCCGCCCCGATGATGCTGACCTTGTTCTTGGACATGGTTGCCTCCTTACGCCGCCCCGGCGACGATACTGTCGCGCGCCGCCCTGAGGGCCGCCGCCGCCTGGTCGAACGCGTCGCGATCCGCCGCGGAAAGCTTGAGCTGAAGGATGCGGGCCACCCCGTGTTCGCCCACGAAGGCCGGCACGCCGATGGCCAATCCCTGCACGCCATACTCGCCCTCGCAACGGACGGACACCGGCAGCAGTGCCTTCGTGTTGCACACGATGGCGTCCACGAGCGCCGCGGCGGCCGCGCCGGAGGCATAGAATGAGGTGGAGCGTTGGGACAGCTCCAGGATGGTGTCACCCGCATTGCGCGCGTCCTCGATCAATTGGAGCAGCCGGGGCTCGCTGAGGAGGGCGGCCGCCGGGATGCCGGACACGCGGATGGTGTCGCGCAGAAAAACCATGCTGGGGTGATGCGGGCCGATGATCAGACCCGTGACTTCCCGCGGGGAAACCCCCAGCGCATTGCTGACGAGGTAACGGATGCGGGTCGAACTGAGCAGCCCGCCCACGCCTATGACCTTGAAGCGGTCGGCCCCCAAGGTTTCCTGGATCAGGAGGGTCAACAGATCGATGGGTTCGACGATGTTGATCACCACCGCATCGGGCGCGAGGCGGCGGATGTCCTGGGCGATCGCGCGCACGTTCGGCGCATTGTCCCGGTAGAGATCCTCGCGTCGCTCGCCTGGCTTGCGCACGCGGCCGGCGGCGATGATCACGATGTCGCTGCCCGCGATGTCGTCGATCCGGACACTGCCGCGAATCGCGGTGACGTAGTCCCGCACCGGACCTGCCTCCATCAGGTCGAGCGATTTGCCCGCGGCGACACCATCCTTGATGTCCACCAGCAGGACGTCGGTGGCGCGCCTCTCCGCGATGAAGAAGGCGGTGTTGGTGCCGACGTTGCCGCTTCCGATGATGCTGATGCGTTTCATGGGCCGTACGCTGCGGTATGCCTGAAGGGATCGACTGGACTGTTCACCGTCAACCAAAGCCCTTAAGCCCAAGAGTCAAACTGTCGGTCATCATGTCGCCGCCAGCTTACGGCGGAGGATTTCGTCGACGAGCCGGGGGTTGGCCCGGCCCTTCGACTGCTTCATCACGAAGCCCTTCATCGCGTTGATCGCGTTTTCCTTGCCGCCCTTGAAGTCGGCGACGGACTTCGGATTCGCCGCGATGGCCTCGACGCACCACCGCTCGAGTTCGCCCACATCGGTGGACTGCCTGAGTCCCCTGCGTTTGACCATCGCCTCCGGCGCCTCGCCGGTCTGGAACATCCCGACAAAGACCTCCTTGGCAATGTTGCTGGAGATGATGCCGTCCTCGACGAGTTTTACGAGGCCGGCGAGGTGCGCCGGGCGGGCTTTGCAGCCGGCGAGCGTCACCTTCGCGACGGCGAGTTCGCGCAGAAGGTCGTTGGCGATCCAGTTCCCGACGGCCTGCGGCCGGCCGGAGAGTTTCGCCGCCGCCTCGAAGTAATCGCTGAGCTCGCGGTCGGGCACGAGCACCGCGGTGATGGTGTAGGGCAGCTGGTACTCAGCGAAAAAGCGGCGCTGCTTGTCGAAAGGCAGTTCGGGGAGGCCCGCCTGAAGGCCCGCCCGCCATGCCGCATCGACCTTCACCGGCATGAGATCGGGATCGGGGAAATAGCGGTAGTCGTGCGCCATCTCCTTCGAGCGCAGCGATTGCGAGGTGCCGGTCTGGCCGTCGTAGTCGCGGGTCTCCTGCACGATCGTGCCACCGGACTCGATGACGGCGATCTGCCGCTTGATCTCGTGGGCGAGCCCGTCGCGGACGAACGAAATGGAGTTGAGGTTCTTGAGTTCGACCTTCGTGCCGAGCTTTGACTCGCCGGCGGGGCGGATGGAGACGTTGGCATCGCAGCGCAGCTGGCCCTTCTCCATGTCGCAGTCGGAGATGCCGCCGTAGATCATGATCATCTTGAGCGCGGTGAGGTAAGCGAACGCCTCCTCGGCGCTGTGGATCGCGGGTTCCGAGACAATCTCCATCAGCGGCGTGCCGGCCCGGTTGTAGTCGATGAGGGATTCACCGCCGGCGTGGTTGAGCTTGCCGACGTCCTCCTCAAGGTGGATGCGCGTCAGCTGAATTTTTTGGTGCCCGCCCATGACGTTGCGCGAGGGACCCGGCAGTTCGATCTCGACCGCGCCGCCCCGGCAGATCGGCTGGTCGTACTGCGAGATCTGGTAGTTCTTCGGGCTGTCGGGGTAGAAATAATTCTTGCGGTCCCACTTGCAGACCGGGGCGATCTCGCAGCCGAGCATGAGGCCGACCTTGATGACGGCGTCAAGCGCGGCCTTGTTCATCACCGGGAGCACGCCGGGCAGCGCGAGGACGACGGGGTCGGTCAGGGTGTTGGGCGGTGCGCCGTAGCCGGCGGCGACCCGCGTGAACATCTTGGAGCGGGTCTTCACCTGGACATGGACCTCGAGTCCGATGACGGCTTCGTATTTCATCTCATCAGGTAATTAGCCACAAAGAGGCACAAAAAGCGCAAGAGGGGATTGGGGTTTTGTGCATTCTGCGGCTTTTTTCGGCCACTAAAGTTTGGGATGACGCGTGTGCCAGTCGTGGCCCTGCTCGTAGGCGTGCGCGATGGCGAGCAGGCCGGCTTCCTCGTACGGCGGGCCGATGATTTGCAGGCCGATAGGCAGGCCGCCCCGGGTGAAACCGCACGGGATCGAAATGCCCGGCAGACCGGCGAGGTTGAGGCTGATCGTGTAGATGTCGCTGAGGTACATCGCCAGGGGATCGGCGGACTTCTCGCCCTGCTTGAAGGCGGCGGTCGGCGACACGGGCGCAAGCAGCGCGTCGACCTCCTGGAACGCCCGCATGAAATCGTTGCGGATGAGCGTGCGGACCTTCTGGGCGCGCAGGTAATAGGCGTCGTGGTAACCGCTGCTCAGCACGTGGGTGCCGAGGATGATGCGGCGTTTCACCTCGGGACCAAAGCCCTCGGCGCGCGATTTGAAGTAGAGGTCGATGGCGTCGGTCGCCTCCTTCGAGCGGTGGCCGTAGCGAACACCGTCGTAGCGGGCGAGGTTCGATGACGCCTCCGCCGTGGCGATGATGTAATAAACCGCGATCGCGTAATCCGCGGCCAGCGGCAGCGAGACCTCCCGGATTTCGCAGCCGGCTTCACGGTAAAACCCGATGGCGGCCTTGACCGCGGCGCCGACCTCGGCGTCGAGCCCCGCGCCGAAATACTCCTTCGGCACGCCGAGCTTCCACGGGCCCCGGCGGCGCTTCAGTTCGGTCCGGTAATCAGGAATGGGGGTGGAGAAGGAGGTAGAGTCCTGGGGATCGTGGCCGGCGATGGTGCCCAGCAGCATCGCCGCATCCTCGACCGTGCGCGCCAGCGGTCCGATCTGATCGAGCGACGAGGCGAAGGCGATGAGGCCGTAGCGCGAAACCAGCCCATAGGTGGGTTTGAGGCCGACGACGCTGCAGAAGGCGGCGGGCTGGCGGATGGAGCCGCCGGTGTCGGAACCGAGCGCAAGCGGCGCTTCGCCGGCGGCGATGGCCGCGGCGGCGCCGCCCGAGCTGCCTCCGGGCACGCGCCCGAGATCCCAGGGATTGGCGGTCGGGTGAAAGGCGGAGTTCTCCGTCGAGGAGCCCATTGCAAACTCGTCGAGATTGAGGCGCCCCCAGCAGATGGCGCCGGCCTCCTTGAGCCGGCGGGTGACCGTCGCGTCGTAGGGCGAGATAAAGTTCGCCAGCATCCGGCTTGAGGCGGTGAGCGGCTGCCCGGCCACGGCGATGATATCCTTGATGCCCACGGGCATGCCGTCGAGCGCTCCCCTCGCCTGCCCCGCGGCGCGGCGCGCGTCGGAGGCGCGAGCCTGGGCCAGGGCATCGGCTTCGTTAAAGGAATTGAACGCCCTCACCTTGCCGTCCACGGCCTTGGTCCGGGTGATGAAAGTCCGGACAAGTTCGACGGAGGAGACCTCCTTCGTCTCGAGCAGCGCGGCAAGTTCCGCGGCGGGTTTGAAAATGAGTTCTGAGGACATGCAGACGTTTTGTCTCACAGGAGGTCGCAGAGAAAGCAGAGAGAAATCATTCTCAGCGCTCTCTGCGTTCTCCTGTAAAAGAAATCCACTTATTCGACTACGACGGGGACCACGATCATGTTGTCACGCTGGACGGGGGCGTTCTGGAGCGCCACGTCGACCGGCAGACCGGGCTGCGGCACATCGTCGGCCCAGACGTTGGAGACGGGAAACGCATGCGCCGTCGGCTCGACCTGCGACACGTCGACCTCGCCGAGTTTTTCAATGTAGCGGAGCACGTCGCCGAGCTGCCGGGAGAAAATCTCCTTTTCCTGATCGGTGAGCGCGAGCCGGGCGAGGTTCGCCACGTAATCGATGTTGATGTCGGGAGAAGAAGCCATGAGGAGAGATTCTATTCAGAAGCCAGGAAACCAGGAAGACGAAATCCTAGCTTCACGGCTTCTGAATTCGTCATTTCCGCCTCTGGATGGCAACCGGCAAAAAACCGCCTACGGCTCGAGCGCGGCGACCGCCGTTTCCTGGAAAACCCGGCGCAGATCGGAATTATCGGAATTGGGCAGGCCGGCCCGCTGGATCATCAGGATGTAGATCACGTCGCGCCGCGGGTCCGCCCAGCTCTGGGTACCGTGGGCGCCGCCGTGGCCGAACGTGCCGGGCGACAGCATCGCAGTGGCGCTTTGCGGCTCCTTCAAGAGCCCGAAACCGAGACCCCAAGCGGATCCGGGCACCCAGCCGGCCTTGATCCCGGTGGTCTGCTCGCGGGTCAACTCCGCCACGGTCTCGGGGCGGAGGAGCCGCCGACCGCCGGCCACGCCGCCGTTGAGCAGCATCTGGTAGAACCTGGCTACGTCCGCGGCAGTGGAAAACAGTCCGGAGCCGCCGAGCGGCGGGCGAACCCGGTCCGTCACAGCTCCGCCGTACATATAATAGATGGTCGTCGGCTCGAGCTTGCTGGTGTCGGCATTGCGCCGGTAGTTCGTGGCGAATCGTTTTTCCTGCTCCGGCGTGAGCCAGAAGGTCGAATCCTTCATGCCCAGCGGATCAAAGAGCCGCTGTTGCATGAACTCGGCGAACGGCACGCCCCCGGCCACCTCAACGACGCGACACAGCGTGTCGATCCCGGCGGTCGAGTAGCTCCACCGCGTGCCGGGCTGGAATTTGAGCGGCTCGCGTGCCACCGCCTTGCCCATCTCGGCGAGCGTCCAGTGCGGGCCGTACGCGATGTATTCGCCCATGCCGCTGGTGTGCGTCAGGAGGTCGCGCAGCGTGATCGGGCGCTCCGCAGGAACCAGCATGCGCCGGTCCGCGGTCTCTTCCTGAATCACCCAGAGGTTGCGGAACTCCGGCAGATATTTCTCGACTGGATCGTCGAACTTGAGTTTGCCGTCGTCTACCAGCATGGCCACCGCGGCGGCGGACATCGGCTTGGTCATCGAGGCGATCCAGAAGAAATCGTTGGTCTCCATCTTGCGGCCGCTCGCGAGATCACTCTGCCCGATGGCAGACAGATGCAGGATGCGATCCCTCGTGGCGACCAGCATGACCGCACCGGAGATCTCGCCCTGGTCGACAAAGGCCTGCATCCGCTCCGGGATCGCAGCGAATTTGTCCGGCGTGGACACCGGCGCGGCCGCGAGGGAGACCGCCGCCCAAAGGACGGGAAGAAGACGGGGCAAGGACGTTTGCATGAAGCGCTAACTAAACGTCCCGCTCCAGCGGCTCAATCATGTTCCTATGCCCGCACACTGATGCGGCCGTCCGCGGTGATTGCCTTTTGGATCTTGGCGAACGCGGCGTTGACCTCGTCGTCGGTGAGCGTGCGGTCGGCGGCGCGGAAAACGAGGGAGAACGCCAGGTTCTTCTTCCCCTCGGGCAGGCCCCGGCCCTGATAGACGTCGAAGATCGCGACCTGCTCGACAGCGAAGGCGTCGCCGACGACGGATGTCGCCGTCTGGGCCAGGGTGCGCCGGACATCCTCGGCCAGCACGGCCGCGTCGACTACGAGCGCGAGATCGCGCAGCACGGGTGGATAGTGGCTGAAATCCTGGTAGCGGCGCGGTCCGCCGGCGGCGGCGAGTTTCCCGGGCAGGATCGCGAAGATGCCGGCCATGACCTGGCCCTCGATACCCAGCGCGCGGACCATGGCGAGATTCATCAGGCCGAACCGCGCCTCGAAGCCGTGGGTCTGCAGCCCACCCATGGCCGCCGAATGCCCCTCCTGCCAGCCGAAATACGGACCGGTGACGGGTGCGGCCGGCAGCGCCGACAGGTCCACGCCGGCGTGCGCGGCGAGGATGTGCACGCGGTTCTTCGCGGTGTAGAAATCGGCCGGGGCGCGCTTGAGCCACTGCCGCCCGGCATCCTTGGTCTGCGCCTCGATGAACGCCGCGGCGGCGCATTCATAAATCTGGCCGTTGCTCTCGATGAACACCCGGCCGGTCTCGCATAGCCGGGTGACGCCCGTGCCGCGCGACTGGTTGAGTTTCAGGGACTCGAGCAGGCCGATCAGCAGCGTGGAACGGAGGTGCGACTGGTCCTCGACGAACGGATTGGCCAGCGCCAGCTCCTGCACCGAGGTGTCGGAAACCCACTGCCGGATCTCCGTCACCGACCGCAGCGTGTAGTTGACGCACTCGTGGAAATGCTGGCCGACGAGGTAGCCGGTCGCCTGGCGGTTGAAAATGACCACCGGAGCATCGTCGCCGAGCAGGCCGGGCGCCGTGACCGGGCTCCGGGGGATGCGGTCGGTGCCATAGATACGCAGGATTTCCTCGACGAGATCGATGGGGCGGTCGAGGTCCCCCCGCCAGCTCGGGATCGACACGGTCCACTGCGGCTTGCCTTCGGCGGTGAACTCATCGCGGACGAGGGGCAGATCCAGCGCCTCGAGGGCGTCCTTCATGTCCGCGTCGGCGATGGGGAACCCGAGCTGCCGGCGGACGAAGTCGGGCGTGAGCGTGATCTCGCTCTTCCACGGCCGGTCCTCGCCCACCTTGTAGACGGGTCCGACGACCCGCCCGCCGGCGGTTTCCAGGATGAGATCGATGGCGCGATGCGCGTCCTCCAGCAGCGTGTGCGGATCGACGCCGCGCTCATAACGGTAGGAACTGTCGGTGGTGAGGCCGAGCGTGCGCGAGGTCCAGCGGATGCCGGCGGGCTTGAAGTAGGCCACTTCCAGTGCGAGGTCGGTGGTGGTGTCGTCGACCTCGGCGTTGGCGCCCCCCATGATGCCGGCGATGACGAGCGGCTTGGTGGCGTCGGCGATGACGAGCATGCGGCTGTTGAGCACGCGCTCCTTGCCGTCGAGGGTGGCGAGTTTTTCGCCCTGGCGGGCATGGCGGACGACGATCCGGCCGCCGCCGATCTTTTTCGCGTCGAACGCGTGCACCGGCTGGCCGGTCTCGAGCATGACGTAGTTGCCGGCATCGACGACGTTGTTGATCGGGCGCAGGCCGACAGCCGTGAGGCGCTCCTGCAGCCAAGCCGGGCTCGGGCCGATCTTCACGCCGGTGATGAGATGCACGGTGTAAAGCGGGCAGTCCTCGTCGGACTCGACGGAGACGCCCGCCAGCAGGTCGCGCCGCTCGGGCGAGTCCTCGGGCAGGCCGGTGAATTTCACCGGCGGATAGACAAGGTCCCGGCGGAACCAGGCGGCGAGCTCGCGCGCGACGCCAAGATGGCAGAGACCGTCGGGGCGGTTGGGCGTGATTTCGAGGTCGAACACGACGTCGCCGGGCGGCAGCACATCGTTGATGGGCGTGCCGAGTGCGGGCCGGCCGTCAAGGATGAGCAGGCCGGCATGCCCGCCGCCGAGACCGAGCTCGTCCGGGGAGCACATCATGCCGTCCGAAAGCTGGCCGCGGATCCTGGACTGCTTGATCTTCAGACCGCCCGCCAGAACGGCGCCGGGCAGCGCCACGGGCACGCGGTCGCCGACCTGGTGGTTGGGCGCGCCGCAA
>CAJAKX010000017.1 GCA_903940425.1 uncultured Opitutia bacterium
ACCGAATGGGTCCCCGACAACTCGATTCTGCGGGAGTTCATCGGCGGCTCGATCCTGAAGGACTTCAAGGTGTGGGGCGGCTGAATTACCTGGGGAACTCCCTCACGGCCAGGCGGCACGACTAAATCCCCGCCCCGCCGGAGGGGTCCGGCAGGACGGGGTGGGCTGGCTTGTTGTCCGGCGTGATTACTTCGGCCTAATGCTCGTTCACGACGCCGGGATCGATGATGCCCAACTTGCCATCCGAGCTACTCTGAATAATTATGGAAAACTTATACCGTACAAATGTCCCCGGCTTTCCCGCGTCAAAGTGGTCATCGATGAGCAGGAATTGCGCATCCTGACTTTGGAGACGAGCGAAATCCTGCAGACCGAGTCTTTCCTCGACACTGGTGGGGGCGGGATCCTTCCGCAAAAACGCAATCCCAATAGGGTAATGGGTCATCCGGGGAGCGATCACAAACTGGATCATTGCTCCGGGGGCTTTGACGAAGAGGGTGTTGTCCTGAAGCCGAACCCTGCCACCCAGATCTTTCGTCAGTACCATCGTAAACTGCGTGAGACGGTTAATCTTGAACGGGGCAAAAACATTATTGAAGCCAGTGACGGTGAGTGTGACCACAGCCATTTCTTGAGGTATTGGTCTGTTCTGGACATTGGGGACGGGTGTACCTCCCGTGACGGTCTCCGGCTGAGCCTTGCTGCAGACGGCGAAGACCAGCATGGTCAAGCTGAGCAGCAAGACAGTGGTGCGTGGGGTGGTTTTCATAGTTAGGATCTCTTTGTCTGGGTTATCTTGGGGGGGCTGAATTACCGGCCGCGCCGGGCCGATCCGCATCGGGCCACGGGTCGAGCGGGACGTAGCCAAGTAAATTGAGTTGCGCGATCCGGTCGTGTGCTTCCGTGGAGCGGCCGAGCCGGGCCGCGACGCGCGCGGCGGGATCGAGCAGCCGCCAGTCGCGGGTGCCGGGCAGCCGCGGCGCGAGCAGATCCGCGGCGTGCTGCCAGTGGCTTTGGGCGGCGGCGCTGTCGCCGGACTGGGCGGCAATCTCTCCCGCCACCACGCCGGCCAGGGCGCATTCTCCGACATCGGCGTCGGTTGTCTGGCCTTCGCGAATCAGTTTTTCACCCAGTTCGACCGCCCGTGCTGCGGCCGCCGCGGCATCCTGACGTCCGGCGGCGGCGCGTACCTGCGCCTCCAGCCGCCACGCCATGGCCAGCCTCAGCATGAAGGTGCGGTCCGTTGGTTCGCCCGCGGCCAGGCTCTCGAGTTGGGGCCGGATCTCGTCCAAAAGACGGACTGCCGCCGGCAGATCGCCGGCCTGCCGGGCCAGCATCGTCGCTTGCAGTCGGGAATACAGAGCCACCGCCTGCCAGCGTCGGTTAACCGGATCATGGGCCGTCAGTTCATCGACCAGCCGGCGCGGCTCCTTCAGCCGTTCGCCGACTTTGGAGAATTGCCCCGTGGCCAGCAGAATGTCGGCCTGAAAAAGCAGGGAGTCGGCCAGCCTGAACCGCCAGAGCGCCGTGCGCGGCTCCGCTGCCACGAGTTGTACGAGCTGGGTCGTCTGTGCGACATACTGGTTCAGCGCCTCCGCAAATTCGCCCCGTTGCTCTGCCAGGCTCCCGAGCCAGGAGTGCGCATCGGCGATCCGGAAGCGCAATTCCAGATCACTTGGACTTGCCCCGAGCATCTTCTCCAGCGTCGCCAGCTCCGCGAGGAAATCGGTGCGGGCCGCCGCGAATTCACCGCGTTCCCGACGCAGGGCGGCGAGGTTATGCTGGCCATAGGCGAGCTCGCTGCGCCAAGCCAATCGCGTTGGGTCGAGGGTCACGAGGGCCAGGCTGGTGTCGTTATAGCGCGTCCACCAGTCAGCTGCGGCGGCCAACTCGCCGCGCTTCCAGTGGACGAAACCATTCCAGTATTCCGCCTGCCCGCGTTCAAAGAGCATGTCGCCGTCCTGCGGGTGTCGCGCCGCCAGGGCCGACGCACGGCGGTAGGCTTCCGCAAATGCCACGGTCGCCTCGGCATAACGCGCCTGATCCATCCGGATTCCGCCGATCTGCATTAGCGCCTTCGCGTGGCGCGCGAGCGTGATGTCGTCGAGGTCGCGCGCCTCGCGCGATGAAAAATAGGCCATCGCCTTGTCGCCCACCGACTCGAGCACGTCCAGCCGGCCCACCTTGGCGACTTGCGTCCGCAGGTCGCCGATCATGAAGCCGAGCAGGTCCTCCGCGCGGGCGCGCTCCCGGCTGGCCGTTCGCTCGGCCCGCGTCGCCCGCACCGCCTGCCATGTGCTGATGACCGTGCCCGCCACGAGAGCGAACGCCACTGCGGCGGCCGCCGCACAGCCGAGCCGGTGGCGTCGGATGAACTTGGTGAGGCGATAAAAGCTGCCCGGCGGGCTGGCGACGACGGGTTCGTCGTGCAGATGCCGCGCGATGTCGGCGGCCAGCGCCGTCGGGGTCTCGTAGCGGCGGGCGCGGTTCTTCTCCATCGCCTTCATGACGATCCAATCGAGATCGCCGCGCAGCAGCAGGGAAAGCCTGGCGGGTTCGGTGCCGCGGTGCCGGGCGACCATGATGCGATCGGCGTCGCGGAGGGTCGAAAGGTTCGTCGAAGGCTTGGGCGGCTCGACTTCGCGGATGACCCGGCGGATTTCGTCGAGGCCGGCCTGCAGGAGCGATTTGGGATCGAACGGCGGCCGGCCGGAGAGGAGTTCATAGAGGAGGACGCCGAGCGAGTAAATGTCGCTGCGCGTGTCGATATCGAGCCCGCTCAGCTCCGCCTGCTCGGGGCTCATGTAAGCGGGGGTGCCGATGAACTGCTCGAAGGCGGTGAACAGCGTCTGGTCGGTGAGCCGGCCTTGCGTCGCCTTCGCGATGCCGAAGTCGATCACCTTGGGAACCGGCACGCCGTCGTGGAGGGTGACGAGGATGTTCGAGGGCTTGAGGTCGCGATGGATGATGCCCTTCTGGTGGGCGTGCTGGACCGCGTGGCAGACTTGCGTGAAGAGCACGAGGCGCGCGGGAGTCGACAGATTATTTTCGTCGCAATACTGCGTGATCGGCACGCCGCGCACCAGTTCCATGACAAAGAACGGCCGGCCGGTGTCCGTCGCGCCCGCGTCCAGGATCCGGGCGATGTTCGGATGCTCCATGAGCGCGAGCGCCTGGCGCTCCGCCTCGAAGCGGGCGATGACCGCCTTGGTGTCCATGCCGAGCTTGATGATCTTCAGCGCGACCCGGCGCCGCACGGGCTCCTCCTGCTCGGCCATCCAGACGACGCCACAGCCGCCCACGCCGATTTTCTGCAGGAGCTTGTAGCGGCCGATCCGGTTTCCCGGGACTTCCGCCGAGTCGGGCGGAGCCGCCGGGGGCGCGACGTCCGCCGCCGCCGCCATGAACCCGCCCGCCGACTCGTGCGCCAGCACCAGCGCTTCGATCCGCTGGCGCAAGCCGGCATCGCCCTCGCAGGCCTGGTCAAGGAAGCGCGGCCGTTCCCCTGCGGGAAGGGCCAGCGCCTCGGCAAAAATCCGTTCTTCGCGTTCGCGGGATTCGTTCATGAGCGCTCCAACGAGGTTGGGGAGCAGGGCGGGGGCCAGGGGCGATTATAACAGCGAGACCGTCGCCGGGTCGTTGGCCAGTCCGAGCGTGGCCATGGCCTCGGCGGTGACGGCGCCAGCATAGGGCCGGGCCTTCGCCGGGACGACTTCGTGCTCCGCTGCCGCGGGGCACCCGACCGCGCCGACGTTGTACGAGTGACGCGGGGCGTAATCCGTGACGAACATCGCGAGCACGCCGGCGGCCCAGGAGAATCCGACAATGCGCGTAACCACGGACCAGGACGGGCTGGAAACGCCGAGAACGGAAGCGACCGCGAGGACTGCCAGGCTGGCGATCGCGAACAGGGAGATGATACCGGGAAGATTTTTCATGTGAGGAGGAGGTAGAGGTTGGGAGAGTTGAGTGGGTTCAGCTCTCAAAGCGATATTTGCCTCCCAAAAGGATCATCTGAATGCACGCGGTGCCGCCGGCGAATCCGCCGGGCCCCGCCGGGCGGTGGTCTTAGCTGTGCCGGCTCCGGTCGATTTCCTTGAAAAGCCAGGCGCGGGCGTAGGTCCAGTCGCGCTTGGCCGTGGGCACCGAGATCCCCAGCACTTCGGCCGCCTGCTCGATGGTGAGACCGGCGAAGTAGCGGAGTTTTACCAGCTCTGCCTTGCGCGCATCGTGCTGGGCGAGGCGCTCAAGCGTTTCGTGCACCGCCAGCAACTCGTCGTCGGCCGCCTCAGGCGCCGCGATGCCGAGGGCGGAGTCGTTGACATCCACGCGCTGCAAACCGCCGCCATGACGCTGGGCCCGGCGCCGGCGGGCGCGCTCAATGAGGATCCGCCGCATGGCCTCGGCGGCCGACGCAAAGAAGTGGGCACGGTTCTGCCAGCTGGGTTGCTGGTCGCCGCCGAGCCGCAGCCACGCCTCGTGGACGAGCGCCGTGGGCTGGAGCGTCTGGTCGCTGGATTCCCGGGCCATCTTGGCCGAGGCCAGCTTGCGCAACTCGTCATAGACCAGGGGCAGGAGTTTGTCGGCTGCCTGCGGGTCGCCCTGCTCAAGGCGCTGCAACATGACGGTCACGTCGTGCACACGGAAAAGTTATCAGGCCGGGCGGGGGAAAAGAAGCTTGAATTGCTGATGCTGCCGCCGCGGCCTGCCTCGCAGGAACCCTCCTCACGCCAAGGCGCTCTGCTGGCCAGCAGAGCCGCCAAGTAAATCTACCCCGGAATTCTACAGAAGGTAACGGAGGCAACCGAGCATCGGACAGGGCGGGAACTCCTCGATCTCTTGGTTGCCTTTTTGAAGTTCAGACGGCTCCACCGGCCCGGCGTGTTTGTAACGTATTACGTTACAAACTGGCTTGGTAGGCGAGCGGGTGGGGCGCTCTGCCTGCTCTGAGCCAAGTCGAAGGGCTGGCCAGCAGAGCTTGGCCGGCTCACCCGACCCGCGGGTCAGCTTGCTTTGTCTTCAATCTTGTTGCCGAGTGCTTTCACGTCCTTCCCGAGGCCTTTGGTGGTCTGGCAGCCCATGGCGGCGAGGGAAAAAAACGCAGCGGTGAGTAGGAAAAGGGCGAGACGTCTGAGCGATGAGTTCATCCCGGCATCATAATCTCCAAACCCTCCAGTCACCATGGGGTGTTCACGGTATCACAGCACGCACACTTTCGGCGCCGGCAACCCCAGCGCGCGCATCTTCTCAGAGCTGTCCCCGTGGCTGTCCCGCGAGTTCGAGCAGCGCCGGAGGCAAAAGGTACGCATGACCCCATGCGTGCGCCGCCGCGTGCGTCATACGCCCGGACGAAAAACTCACGATTGCGCACTCAGTGTGCCGCGTTCTCGGATTCGGCGCGGCTGGTTGAAAGAACTCCGGCCACATCACCCATCGTGGCCTGATCTATTCGCCTGTAAACCTATCGCGGCACCTACTTGCTTTTGGCTGCCGGAGAATTGTTTTCAGTATTTTCCTTCACGGCGGCAACCATCGCGTCCATCCCGTCCTTGATCTCGCCGACCTGCGGATGCACTTCCTTGATGAGCTCATGTTCGAGCTTGGACACCTTTTCGATGCGTTTACCCTGCGCGTGAAGTTGATCCAACAAGGCATTCTGTTTGGATGAAATCCGGTACATCCACCAAAAACAAACCCCCCAGCAAAGGGTTCCAGTCAAAGTCAGCCAGAAAGCGAAGCCGGTTTTATCCATCGCCAATTCTTCCCATTATGGCGGGTACGTTACGCGATGGGCCGGTCCTGGGCTATGGGGCGTAACCCTACTCCGGACAAGCAGGGTTCCTTCCCCTCGCTGGCTTTTCGGAGGGCAGTGGCACCCATAATCCACGGTGGGGTTACCGGGACCGGATGCCCGAGCCAGTGGCCGCGTATTTCGACGAGTATCGGAAACGCCCGTTGACCGGGGCCGAGTCAAAGTAAAAAGCTCCTGCACGGAGCGAGCGCGCCGAGGTCGCCGGCGGGCAGCACCCTCGCGCCGAGGCGTAAAACCGCCAAGGGAATCAGTCTCGCAACCGGGGCTCAGCGCTGCGTCGTTGGAACGACTTGACCGCAAGACACTGGCAGCGCGGCGCGGGGTGTTTGTAACGTATTACGTTACAAACCGGTTTGGCGGTGGCTCGGAAAGTTTGTCATCTATTAAATGACAAACCGGTTCGAGCAATAGAGCGCGCCGAGGCATCCATTCAGAATTTAATTTCCACCGCGGAGGGAAACACCTATGCATGCCAATCCATGACGGCGATTTTGAATTTCTCCCGACATCCGTCTGGCGCCGACCCCGATGCCACCGTGCGCCTGTCCAGGCTTGATGGGCGGCACCGACCGGATTCGATTCGCTGCGCAGAGGCGCGAGGCCGCTCCGGCGGCAGAGTGGCGGGGCCATCTGCGGCGGCTTTATTCACGCTGGTGATCTGCCTCGCTGGAATGATCGCGGGCCCGTTGCCGGCTGCCGCTGAATCACCCGCCCGGCCACCGGGCCCGGCGGCACTGGCGCGCCGCGACCGGCTGCCGCGGAAGGTTCTGGTGGGCACGATGGTCAGCGGCTATGCGGTTTTCACGCTGCCGCTGGAGCAGCGCCTGCAAAAGATGGACGAGGTCGTGGACGCGATCGCGGCCCAGGCAGGGAGCGACTATCCGGGAAAACGGCTGGACCTGGTCGTGCTGCCGGAGGCCTTCCTGACCCGGCAGGGCGACTCGCTGGCGAAGCAGGCGGTGCGGCTGGCGGAGGTGGAGCCACGGATTGCCGCGTGCGCCCGGCGGCATCACTGTTACCTGGTGGTGCCCATGTTTCTGCAGGAAGCGGAGGCACCCCCGCGGTACAGCAATGCGGCGGTGCTGGTGGACCGCGAAGGGCGCGTGGCGGGAATCTACCGGAAAGTGCACCCGGTGGCGCCCCAGGGAAGCGATGTGCTGGAGGCGGGGATCACGCCCGGGCGGCTGTTCCCCGTCTTTGACTGTGATTTCGGGCGGGTCGGGATCCAGATCTGCTTTGACATGATGTACACCGACGGCTGGCAGGCGCTGGCCGACCAGGGTGCGGAAATCGTCGCGCTGGCCTCGGCCGATCCGGATGTCGTCCATCCCGCCGCCTACGCGATGCAGCACGAGTACTACGTCGTGAGTGCCACACCCCGGGACCACGCCGCGGTCATCGGCCCGCTCGGGATCATCGAGGCGCAGCTCTCCCGGGAAGACGCGGTACTGGTCCACCAAATCGATCTGTCCTATGCACTGCTCCACTGGGATGCGGTGCTGGAAGACGGGGCGGCGCTCAGCCGGAAGTTCGGAAACAAGGTGGGATATCACTACTACCGCCCGGCCGACATGGGGATTTTCTGGTCCAACGACCCGGCCACGACGATCGGACAGATGATCCGAAGCCTGGGTCTTTCCAGATCGGAAGAGCGTCGTGTAGGGAAAGAGTGTAGGATAGGGTGTAGATCTCGGTGGTCGCCGTATCATTAAAAAAAAAA
>CAJAKX010000018.1 GCA_903940425.1 uncultured Opitutia bacterium
CACCCCGCCGTCGCGATCGAGACTCCAGAACACACCGCCCTGCCGGGCGTCCCAAAACGGACCGGTGAGGAGCGCGAACGCCCGGCGCCCGGTTTCCAGCCATTCCGGACGCCGTTCGAACCGCGCGGCCGCGGCAAAGGTCCAAAGGAGACGGGCGCAAAGGACGACGTGCCGCGGCACCTCGTCGAACCGGCGGAGATCCGTGGTCACCACGCCCGCCAGATAGCCAGTGGCCGGATCGAACGCATGCCGAACCCAGAAAGGGAGAATGTCTTGAATGAGCTCTGCTTCCGCCCGCCGCCGCAGTTCGGATAATGCAAGTATGGGCCGCCTCATGTCCGGAAGCCTAGGACTCAGGGCATCGTTGGCGAGTCTCGTCAGCAAGATCATGCGCCCGTCCGGCAAAAAACGCGCTGACTTCGACCACCCGGGTGCTTAATCCCCCTTCCATACCCATCATCCCACCCCGACCATGATATCTTCCTCCCTCTGCCTCCGGCGCAATTCCGGCTCCGTTCCCACGATCGCGCTACGTCAACTTCTCGCGGTCGCCGCGGGCGCGGTTCTCTGCGGCGCCGCCACCGCCCAGGAAAAAAGCCCGGTGCCTCCGGCGGTCGCCGGTCTGGAACTGGCGTGGATGCAGAATGCCGCCCCCAAACTCACGCACGAACTGGTCGCCCGACATGGTGAGTCACAAAAGGCCCGTCTCACGCGCGGCCTGAGCCAGGTCGCCCAGCTCTGGCGGGCGGAGGATGGAGATCAAGCGTCGTTCGAGGAATTTGTCCGCACCAACTTCGCCGGCGATCAGGTCACCCTCGATACCTTGTTCAACCGGTTCGAGCATCTGCAGGAGCAACTCGACGGACACCTGCATGAGATCAACCGCGAGTTCAGCCAGCAGCTGGACCTGGAGGCCGGACCCGTCCTGCCCTTCGACGAGATGTTTGGCGGCTACGATCCCGCGGCGCACGTGCTCGACGATTTTTTCCAGAACAAACTCGCCTTTGTCGTCCTGCTCAACTTTCCGCTGACGACGCTCGACGAGCGCCTGCAGGACGGCGCCACCTGGAGCCGCCGCCAGTGGGCCGAGGTCCGGCTGGCGCAACGGTTCGCCAAGCGGATTCCGGCAAAGGTGAACCTCGCCTACGCCGCGGCCGCCGCGAAAGCCGGGCAATACATTGCGAACTACAACATCTGGACCCATCACCTACTCGACGCCCAGGGCCGGCGTCTTTTTCCGTCCGGACAGCGGCTGCTCAGTCACTGGAATCTGCGCGACGAAATCAAAGCCGACTACGCCGACGCGCCAACCGGCCAGGCCAAGCAGCGGATGCTCCAGCAGGTGATGGAACGGATTGTCACGCAGACCATCCCCGCCGCGGTGGTCGACAATCCCGGAGTGGACTGGAATCCCGTGACGAATGTGGTGACCCCGGCCGCCGTCCAGGACGCCGACCCCGGAGCGGTGAAACCGGCGCCGAGCAACGACGCCCCCGAGCCGAATACGCGCTACGCCACGCTGGCCATGATGTTTGCCGCCGCCCGCGAGGTCGACCCGTACTCACCCACCGCGCGCACGCAGCTCGACCGGCAGTTCAACGAGGAGTTGGAGATTCCGGAAGCCCGCGTCCAGGCGATGCTGCAGCAGGTCCTGACCTCGCCCCTGGTGGAGCAGACCGCCCGGTTGATCGAATCCCGGCTCGGCCGGCCGCTGGAGCCATTCGACCTCTGGTACAATGGCTTCCGACCCGGCAGCCAATACTCCGAGGCGCAGCTCGACGCCCTCGTTGCCGGCAAATATCCCACGGCCGCCGCTTACCAGCAGGACATTCCCAATCTGCTGCGGAAGCTCGGCTTCCCGGCCGAACGGGCGGCGTACGTCGCGGCCAACATCGTGGTGGATCCCGCGCGCGGCTCCGGGCACGCCATGGGCGCGGCGATGCGCACGGCCAGGGTCCATCTGCGCACGCGGGTCGAAAAAACCGGCATGAACTACAAGGGCTTCAACATCGCGGTCCACGAGATGGGCCATAACGTGGAGCAGACGTTCTCGCTCAACGAGGTGGACCACACGCTGCTGCAGGGCGTCCCCAACAACGCCTTCACCGAGGCGCTGGCCTTTGTTTTCCAGGGCCACGACCTCGAGCTGCTCGGTCTGCCCGCACCCGATGCGCGCAGCACCGCCGAAAAAACCCTGGACGAATTCTGGAGCGCCTATGAGATCGCCGGCGTCGCGCTCGTCGACATCGGCGTCTGGCACTGGATGTACGACCATCCGGCGGCGACGCCCGCGGAACTCGCGACCGCGACGGTGCGGATCGCGCGGGAGACCTGGAACCGGTATTACGCCCCGGTCTTCCACCAGAACGACGTCGTGCTGCTCGGCATCTACTCCCACATGATCGAACTGCCGCTTTATCTGCCCAATTATCTCATCGGCAGCTTCATCGCCAACCAGGTGGAGGCGCAGATGCAGCAGGCCGGCGGCATCGGCCCGGAATTCGAGCGCATCGCGAAGATGGGACGTGTCACGCCCGACCTCTGGATGATCCACGCCACGGGCAAACCCGTCGGTCCGGAAGCGCTGCTGGCCGCCGCGCAAAAGGCGCTGGTCACGGTCCGCGCCGGCCATTGACAAAGCCGGCGGCAGGCAATGCCGCCGGCGGCCGGTCAAAGGTCAGCCTCGCGTCAGGACGACACGCCGGTCGCGCCCGCGGCCGGCGTCTTCTGTTTGAACTCAAGCTTCTCGCCTTCGCGCACGACCAGGACGGGTTCGCCTTCCTTGATCGTGCCGCGCAGGAGGGCCTCGGCGAAGGGATCCTCCAGGTAGTGTTCGACCGCGCGGCGCAGCGGGCGCGCGCCGTACTTCTCGTCATAGCCCTTCTCAATGAGCAGCACCCGCGCCTCCGGCGTGAGCTCAAGCGCGATTTTCTTTTCGACCAGCCGCTTCGCCACCTTCGCGACCTCGAGGTCGACGATCTTGAGGAGGTCGTCCTTGCTCAACGGCCGGAAGAAAACGATGTCCGAAATCCGGTTGAGGAACTCGGGCTTGAAGATCTTCTTGGCCTCTTCGAGCACCTTCTCGCGCATCTTTTCATGATCGCCGAATTCGCTCTTGCCGCCGGCGGCGAAGCCCATCGTGGTCTGATGCTGGAGCTGCTGCGCGCCGACGTTGGACGTCATGATGATGATCGTATTGCGGAAATCGACGGTGCGCCCGAGCGAATCGGTCAGCCGGCCGTCCTCGAGAATCTGCAGCAGCAGCTGGACGACGTCCGGGTGCGCCTTCTCGACCTCGTCGAAGAGGATCACGGCATAGGGCCGGCGGCGCACCTGCTCGGTGAGCTGCCCGCCTTCCTCGTAACCCACGTAGCCGGGCGGCGAGCCGATGAGGCGCGACACGGAGAATTTCTCCATGTACTCGGACATGTCGAACTGGATGATCGCGTCCTGGCTGGCGAACATCTGCGCCGCCAGCTGCTTGGCGAGCTCGGTCTTGCCGACGCCGGTCGGCCCGACGAAGAGAAACGAGCCGATGGGCCGGCGCGGATCCTTCAGGTCGGCGCGCGAGCGGCGCAGCGCGCGGGAGATGACCACGGTGGCCGCGTCCTGGCCGATGATGACCTTCTGGAGCTCGCCCTCGAGCAGGAGCAGCTTCTCGCTCTCCTTCTTCTCCATGCGGCTGAGGGGAATGCCCGTCCAGTCGGCGACGACCTGCAGCATGAGCTCCTCGTCGATCGTGACGCGCTTCTCCTCCCGCTGCTTTTTCCATTCCTCGGTGATCTGCTCGAGCCGGGTGCGGAGCTGCTTCTCCTTGTCACGGAACTTGGCGGCCTCCTCGAAGTGCTGCTGGGAGATGGCCTCCTCCTTCTGCGCGCAGACGGATTCGATCTCCTTGTTCAGCGCCTCGACGTCCGGCGGGCGGCTGAGCGCGGAAATGCGCGCGCGTGAGCCGGCCTCGTCCATCACGTCGATGGCCTTGTCGGGCAGGAAGCGGCCGGTGATGTAGCGGTCGGAAAGCTTGGCGGCGGCCACGAGGGCCTTGTCGGTGAAAGCCGCCTTGTGGTGGTCCTCATACTTCCCCCGGAGGCCCTTGAGGATGAGAATGGTGTCGTCAACCGAGGGGGCTTCGACCTTGACGGACTGAAAGCGGCGGGCGAGCGCGCTGTCCTTCTCGATGTACTTGCGGTACTCGTTGAGGGTGGTGGCGCCGATGCACTGCAGTTCGCCGCGGGAGAGCGCGGGCTTGAAGATGTTGGAGGCGTCCATCGCGCCCTCGGCCGCGCCGGCGCCGACAATGGTGTGAAGCTCGTCGATGAACAGGATGACCGACTTGGAGCGCTTGATTTCGTCCATCACCGCCTTGATGCGCTCCTCGAACTGGCCGCGATACTTCGTGCCGGCGACCATGAGCGCGAGGTCGAGCGTGATGACCTTCTTGTCCATGAGGATCTCCGGCACGATGCCGCTGGCGATCTCCTGCGCCAGACCCTCGACGATGGCGGTCTTGCCCACGCCGGCCTCGCCGATGAGGACGGGGTTGTTCTTGGTGCGGCGGCAGAGAATCTGGACGACGCGGCGGATCTCGGTCTTGCGGCCCACGACGGGATCGAGCTCGCCCTTGCGCGCCAGCTCGGTGAGGTCGCGGCCGAAGGCCTTGAGCGCGGGCGTCTTGACTTCCCTCTTGTCCTCGGGCCCGCCGCCGCGCGGTGAAGGCGCCGCGGCCTCCTCGCCGCCCTCGCCGGAAAACTGCGGATCGAGTTCGCGGAGGATTTCCTGCCGGGTGCGCTCGATGTCGATCTCGAGCGACTTGAGCACGCGCGCGGCCACGCCCTCGCCTTCGCGCAGCAGGCCGAGGAGAATATGCTCGGTGCCGACGTAGCTGTGATTGAGCGTCTTCGCCTCCTTGCCGGCGAGCGCCAGCACCTTCTTCACGCGCGGCGTGTAGGGAATGCTGCCGGCCGTCTTGCTCTCCGTGCCGGTGCCGACCTGCTTTTCGACGGCGCCGCGCACGGTCTCCAGGTCGAGCCCCATCTTCTGGAGCACGCTGACCGCCACGCCCTGGCCCAGCTTGATGAGGCCGAGCAGAATATGCTCCGTGCCGACATAGTTGTGGTGGAAGCGGTCGGCTTCCTTGCGGGCCAGCGCGAGCACCTGCTGGGCGCGCGGCGTGAAATTGTTCATTGGTTCCATGGGAAAAAAGCGGTCGGACGGTCAGTTCTTGCCCGTCAGGTTGAAATCCGGCTGGCCAAAATTGGTGAATTCGCTCCGCAGCAGCTGGGCCCGGAGGAGGTCGCGCTGGGTGGACTCGATGGCGCCGCGGCCCGCATATTGGATGTGGCCGGGCTGCGCCTCGATGAAGAGGCGGTCGATCACCGGGCGCCGGGCCTCGGGGAAGACGCCGAGGTCGATGCCCAGCCGGATGAGCGAGAGCAGATTCATCACCTCAGCCGAGGTGAGCAGCCGGCCGTTCTGCAGGATGCCGAAGGCGCGGCCGATCTTGTCGAAGAGCTTGCTGGCGTCGGTCTCGAGCAGCTTGGCGCGCGCGTTGAGCTCATGCTCGATGATCGTGTTGAGCACGCTGGAGAGGCGCTTGATGATCTCCTCCTCGGCTTCGCCCAGGGTGGTCTGATTGGAGATCTGGAAGATGCTGCCGCTGGCATCGGAGCCCTCGCCGAAGAGTCCGCGCACGACCATGCCCAGCTGGTTCACGGCGCGCACCACCTTCTCCATCTGGCTGGAGATGACCAGGGCGGGCAGGTGCATCATGGCCGAGGCGCGCATGCCGGTGCCGAGGTTGGTCGGGCAGGCGGTGAGATAGCCGAGCGTGGGGGAAAAGGCGTAGTGCAGCTTCTCCTCGATTTCGTTGTCGAGGGTGTTGATGGCGTTCCAGACTTTCTTGAGCTGAAAGCCGGCGCGGAGGACCTGGATGCGCAGGTGGTCCTCCTCGTTGATCATCACGGAGGTGGTCTGGTCGCGGCTGATGATCACGCCCGCGCCGTGCTTCGCGGTGCTCAGTTCGCGGCTGATGAGGTGCCGCTCGACCAGGATCTGTTTTTCGAGATCGGAGAGCTCCTCGATGGTCAGGCTCAACGCCTTCTTCATCTGCGGCAGACCGGCCAGGGTCTCCATGCTGCCAGCCAACATGGCGCTCCGCTGCGTCTCTTTGGCCCAGCCCGGAAACGGCTGTTCGGCCAGGTTGCGGGCGAGCCGCACCCGCGTCGTGAGCACGATCGCGCATTTGCCGGTCGCGACGTCGGTCAGCTCTGACTGCGATTCAAATAGCGGTGCAATCTTCATGTCAGCTCAGGGTCTTTTCACCGAAGGTCTGCTTGACCTGGTGGATTTCATCGCGGTAACGGGCGGCATCCTCGTAGCGCTCGGCCTTGATGGCCTGGTCGAGTTCCCCCTGGAGCTGGGTGAGCCGGTCGTAGAGGGACTTTCGCTCCAGGGCGCGCTGCGGCACCTTGCCGATGTGGGCGGTGCCCTTGTGCATGTTGTCGAGCATCGGCGTGAGCACCTCCTTGAACGCCTCGTAACAGGCCGGGCAGCCGAAGCGGCCGTGCTTTTTGAAATCAGCCTGGGTGAAACCGCACTGTTCGCAGCGCACGCCGTCGGCCGTCGGCTCCGGGTTGAGCGAGGTCTTCAGCAGCAGGTCCGCGAGGGAAAAGCCGCTCGGATCGGTGACCCCCTTGGCCTGCGCGCACCCCTCGCAGAGGTCAACCTTGTGGACCTTGTTGTTGACGATCTGCGTGAGATGGACGGTCGCGGGCTTGCCGCAGAGGTCGCATTTCAGAGGAGTGGTCATGGCGCTAATATAACACGTTGCAGGGAAAGGGCGAAGTGCACCCCACAAAAGTGTGACACACAGGCGCCTTTCCTTGATTCACCTGCACCTATCATGCCAGCGGCACGCCCGGTGGCAAGGATGAGCGCAAGGGGGGAAAGCCCCCATTCCCCCATGACCAGCCGGCGGGCCGCAGGGTTCCAAGCCGCCCGCGGCCCGGACTGTCAGATCCTGGTACCCTCGATAAGCACCCGCTGGCGAAATTCAGCCAGCACCCGGTTGGTAATCGGGCCGGGCTTGCCGGTGCCGACCTCCCGGCCGTCAAGCTTCACCACGGCAATGACCTCGGCGCCGGTGCCGGTGAGGAAGCACTCGTCGGCGTTCCAGATGTCGTAACGGGTCAGGTCGTGCTCCTCCAAGGGCAGACCGAGGCTTTCGGCGATCTCCATGATCGTGTCGCGGGTGATTCCCTTCAGCGCGCCCTGCTGCGCGGCGGGCGTGAACAGGCGCCCCTTGTGGACGATGAACACGTTGTCGCCCGTGCACTCGGCCACAAACCCAGCCTCATTGAGCATGATGGCCTCGAGCGCGCCAGCCTGCCGCGCCTCGAGCTTGGCCAGGACGTTGTTGAGATAGTTGAGCGATTTGATCGCGGGCGGCAGCGCCGCCGGGCCCACCCGGCGCGTCGGCACCGTCACGATGGTCTGCCCGGTGGTGTAATACTCGGGCGGATAAAGGGAGATCTTGTCGGCGATGATGATGACCGTCGGCTTGGGGCACAGCCACGGCGAGAGGCCGAGGTCACCCACGCCGCGCGTGACGACGAGGCGGACATAGCCGTCGCGCAGTCCGTTCCGGCGGCAGGCTTCGCACACGGCCTTCGCCATCTCCGGCCGCGAAATCGGGATGTCCAGGAGGATCGCCTTGGCCGAATACCACAGACGCTCGAGATGCGCCTCGAGACGAAAGACATTGCCCTGATACAGGCGGATCCCCTCGAAGATTCCGTCGCCATAAAGCAGCCCGTGATCGAACACGGAGATTTTCGCGTCGGCTTCGTCCACAAACTTTCCGTCGAGGTAGATCTTCATACGAGGCGTCGACACTAAAAAGGGAGCGCCGCCTTTGTCGAGCTTGGTGGAGAAATTCCCCTTGTGTTCGTCCATAAACGTCAACAAC
>CAJAKX010000019.1 GCA_903940425.1 uncultured Opitutia bacterium
CCTGGCGTGGACGCTGCTGGCAACGGCCTGGGCGCTGGCCGGCGCTTGCGCGGCGCGGGTGTTCTGGCGGGCCGGACTGGCGCCCACCGTCGGGCTGGTGGCGGGGGTCTGCTGGTTCGTGGCCTTTGCGTTGGGGGCGGGGGTGGAAGCCATCGTCGTAGGCCGGCGGGGCGGTTGGAGGGGCCGGCTGGTCACGACCGCCGGGGCGCAGGGAGTGGCCTGCGCCGCGCTGGTGGTCTGGCTGCGTTGGAAGGGAACGGAGCAGACGGGATTTCCGGTCGCCCATGGCGCCATCCTGCTCGGTTTGTGGCTGCTGGCGCAGCGGGCCTGGCTGCTGTCCGCCGTTGAACGGCAGCAGGCCCGGGCGGGAGCGGAGTGCCTGCGGATCCTGCTGCTGGCCGGCGCCGTGCTGGCGACGGCTTGGCCATTCTGCACGGCGAATTTCACGGGCGGAATGGATGCACGCTGGTATGCCTACACGCTCCATGATTATCTGCAGCAAATCCAGGCCGGGGTGTTCCCCGTGCTGGTGGGGCAGGGAGAGTTCGCGTTCAACGGCGCCCTCCATCCCTTTCGCTCCGCGCCCTATTTCCATAATTTTGCCGGGCTGCTGGACTGGCTGACGGCGCGCACGCTGGGCACGTTCGCCCTGCAGCACCTCGTTGTCGTGGTGAGCGGGCTGGCGGCGGCGTTTTCCGCGTATGGCTGCCTGCTGGCGTTCGCGCCGCAGCGCCGCTGGACGGCGTGTCTGGTGGCGGTGGCCTATGTGTTGTGCCCGGTATTCTGGGGGCTCATCAGCATGTACGACGCCTACATGTCCTTCATGGCGATGCCCTGGCTGCCGGTGCTTTTCTACGGGGTGATGCGGATGGTCGGGCGGGGCGATACCGCCGGCGGCGTGCTGGTTGCGGTGACCCTTTCCCTCCTGTGGGCGTGCCATTCGCCGGTGGCGTTGTGGAGCACCCTTGCCGCGCTGGGAATGTTGGGTCTGGCGTGGCTGGCGCACGGCAGGGCATGGGGTGAGGCGCTGGCGCTGGCCAGATGCCTGGCGTTATTGGTGGGGCTGTCAGCGTTTCAGTTCTACGGGATGGCGGAATTGACGGCCTTCGGCGGCGGTCAGGTACCCTCCAAGGCCTATGGGGTCGGTATCGTCAGTTGGCTCGTGCTGTGCGTCATTTTATATTGGGCCGTGCGGCGACGGTGGCCCCGCGTTGCCGAAGAACGAAATGCCGGCGCGGAAGCGCTGCTCTGGGCCGGGGCGGGACTGGGCGCGCTCGCCGTCATGGCGGCCGTGCGGGGGTTGCTGCCGTTCGAGGTGCATCCGGCCGTGACCGCCACCCTGGATTTTGTCCGCAAGCTGTGGCCGGGAATGGTGTCGCCGGTGACATTGCGGATGGAGAGTGACATCCAGCCGGGCTACGCCCTGTGCTTCCTGGGTTTGCTGGTGGTGGCGGGGGCGATGCTGGCGCGCGAATTGCGGCTGGTCTTGCTGGCCGCCGGCGCGCTCGCCTTTGCCCTGATCCTGCTGCCGGTGCCGTTGATCACGAAATTCCTCTGGGGACACCTGCCGATTTCCATTCTGGTCGCCACCAGCGGGGCGGTGAGCCTGCGGCTGGCGCCGGTGTGGGTGACCGGGCTGGCCTTTGGTGGATTCCTGGCGCTCGCCCGACTCGCGGATCGCTCCCGGTGGGGGCATCGGGCGGCCGTGGCGATCCTGGCCGGCTTGGTGGTTTTTGCGGGGGTGGAGGCGCAGAAATTCGCCCGGTTCACCGAGCGGCTGACCTATGGCCGGGAACGAAGCGAGGACGTGCTGCGCACGGAGAATGCCCAGCTCTTCATCTACAGCTACAATTTCGTGTATCTGCCCGCCGATTTTTCCCACGGCGTGGTGGATTATCACCTGGCCAGCCACGTGCTCGATCTGGCGACCGGCGAAGCCAATCCCAGCCTTGGGGAGCACCGCGATCCGCCGCCGGGCGAGGTCAGGATGCTGACGGAGGAGTTTGATCCCGTTAATCCCGGCTGGCTGCTGCTTTCCCCTCCGCAGCAGCTCGAGCCGGGCAAGCGCATCGTGGCGCGCTTCACGTTCGCCGCGCCGGAGCCGCAGGGATTGCTGACCATCAGCGGGCTCCATTTTTACCGCGAGTACATCCTGCCATCGCTGGGCGGTGCGAGGAGTTTCGGCGCGGGGCCGGAAAATTCGCGGGAACTGTCGCTGTGGAACACCAGCCCCGTGGCTTACCCCATTGAATTTCGTTTGCTGCCCTCGGGACTGCCGCGACCGGCCGAGTTGCCGCGGCTTTTTGCCCGGATGGAGTGGCGCGAGGTTCCGGATGAGTCGCTGCCGGTGCAGACGGTGTCGCTCATTCCCTCCTACCGGGCGAGAATTGACGCGACGGCGCCGGCCTTGCTGGAGACACCCCGGGTGTTCATCCACGGCTACATGGCCACCCGCAACGGCCGGCCGGTCGAGGTCGCGCGATCGCGCGAGAATCGCGTTGCCGTGCTGCTTGAACCCGGGCCGAACGATGTCGAGCTGCGCTTCATTGGTTCGCCAGGTCTGCATCGCGCAGCCTGGGTGAGCCTGGTCTGCTGGCTGGGGGTCGGTTTCTGGGGGGTGGCGAAAATTGCGCGAACCGCGCGCGCCTGACGCGGTCATGGTATCCATGTCAACTGCATCTCACGACGGGATTTCAGGGTTGCAATCGCGATCAAAATGCCGCGGTCTGACCCTTCAAATTTCAATGTTTTCGCGTATGATCATGTTTCCTCTGTCGGGTCGTTTTGTCTGCATGCTGGCCGTGGGTCTGCTGGGCATGCCGATGGCCGGACGGGCGCAAACTTCCTCCGACCTGCCGCCATTGCCGGAGGATTTGATGCCCGTGCTGCGCCCCATGCTGGTCACCGCCCTCGGGCAATCGCCCCAGATGATCGTTCAAAACATCAATATCGCCACCGCGGAGGCCGTGCTGATCCAGAATAGGGCCGGAATGCTGCCCGGGCTGAGCGGCTCCGCCCAATATTCCGCCAACAAAACGGCCGTTGCCCAGGCGTCGAGCATTTCGAGCTCTTCCTCCGGCTTGTTCTACAGCCTTTCATTCAATCAGCCGCTTTTCGCCTGGGGCGCGCTCAAGGCCCGGACCGACTCTGGCAAGATCGGGGTTTATATCGCCGAACACCAATACGCCACCGCTTACCGGCTGCTGGTTGTCAGCCTCCGCACGCAGTTTCTCGCCTTGGTGACGAAGAAGATCACGCTGCGCAACGCCGAGTACGCGTTGAAACAGGCCGAGGAGGCCCTGGCCACCGTGGAGGAGAGGTTCAAGACCGGTCGGGCTTCCACCGAGGATGTGACGGTGCCCCGGCTGGCGGTCGACGAGGCGCGGCTCACCCGCGACCAGGCGGTGGAGGATTTGGAGAATTCGAAGCGGCTGTTTCTGCTCATGGTGGGGAAGGCCGACCTCGATCTGGAGGTGGTTCCTGATGATGTACCCCGGCCGGTCTACGCTCCCGACGTGGTGGCGCGGCTTTTGCAGGAATTTGTGCAGGCTGACGCCGAACAGACGTATTCAACGCGGGAATGGCGCGACTACATCAAATCGGCGGACATCGACTATCGGATCGCCCGCGTAAATTTGCTGCCGAAGTTCAGTTTCAGCGCGAGCATCAGTCAGGCCAACGTGACCAGTGCCAGCGTAAACTCGGTGAGCCAGGTCGGGGTCAGCTCCAACGGTTGGAACGTTATTGGGAGTTGGTCGATTTTTGATGGTTTTGCCACCCGGGGGGCCAAGCTTTCCGCCTTGAGTCGCAAGCGCAGCTATGAGCGCACCCTGCGCACGATCACCGACCAGACCATCGCCCAGGTTCGCGACCTCGAGAAGCAGCTCGGCTTTGCATGGCGCGGTCTGGAGATCAGTCAGAGCCGGCGCGATCTCAGTGAAACCACGTTCAAGCGGCTGGAGGAGAATTTGAAGCTCGGCTCGGCTTCCCAGACGATGGTCAATTCCGCCCAGTTGAATTTCTATAGCTCGGAATTCACCCTGGCCTACGCGCGGAGCGGCTATTTGAACTACTGGTCCCAGTTTGTGTCCACGCTATGTGTCGACCCGATCCTCAACGTGATGCCCCTAAGTTATCTGAAAGATGGCAAATAATCCTTCCCGTTTTGGTCTCAAGCTGGCCGTCACCGTGGTGGTTCTGGCCGTGGTGGGCGTCGCGGCGGCGTATCTGCTCCGCTCGGTGGCGCTGGTGGCGGTGGTGAAGCGGGGCAAGGCCATCGATGCCAAGCCCGGCAGCGTGACCGTGCAGGCCGAGCGCGAGACGGACCTCAAGTGCGAGTACAGCGGGCGCATTTTGCGCAGCACGCTCCTCCCCGGCAAACAGATGAAGGAGGGTGATTTTCTGCTCCAGCTCGACACCCGCGAACTTGAACTGGATATCCAGAAGACGGCGAGTGAGGTGGAGGTGCAGGAGAAACGCATCACCATTGGGTCGCCGACCGACAGCCAGATCATCAGCGCCCGCGAGGAGCTCGCCGGCAAGGAACGGCTGTGGAAGCTCGGCAGTCTCTCCGAAAGCGAATACATTCTGCAGCAGCGGGCGGTCAAACAGCTGGAGCAGCGCCGCGAACTCGAAAAACTTGAGGACCAGCAAAGGCTTGACGGATTGAAGAACGCCCTGAGCACCAAGCGCCTCCAGCTCGAAGGCATGACGCTC
>CAJAKX010000020.1 GCA_903940425.1 uncultured Opitutia bacterium
ACAAGGTGCTCGGCATGAATCTCAGCCATGGCGGCCACCTCACCCACGGCAACCCCGCCAACTTCTCCGGCAAGCTCTACAAGTTCACCCAGTACGGTGTGCGCGAGGACAACTGCCTCATCGACTACGACGAGCTGGCCGCCAGCGCGCTCCGCGAAAAGCCGAAGATGATCACGGTCGGCGCCAGCGCCTACTCGCGTGTCATCGACTTCGCGCGCATGGGCGAGATCGCCCGCAGCGTCGGCGCCTACCTTTTTGCCGATATCGCGCATATCGCCGGTCTCGTGGCCGCCGGCCTGCATCCCACGCCCGTGCCGCACGCCGATTTTGTCACCACCACCACGCACAAGACGCTGCGCGGCCCGCGCGGCGGCCTCATCCTCTGCAAGGCCGTCCACGCCAAGGCCGTCGACTCCGCCATGTTCCCCGGCGGCCAGGGCGGTCCGCTCATGCACGTGATCGCCGCCAAGGCCGTGTGCTTCGGCGAATGTCTCAAGCCGGAGTTCAAGGAGTACTCGGCGCAGATCATCAAGAACGCCCGGGCCTTCGCCGCCGCCATGGCGGCGCGCGGCTACAAAATCGTCTCCGGCGGCACCGACAACCACCTCTTCCTCGTCGACCTCCGCGCCAACCTGCCCGAGCTCACCGCCAAGAAGGCGCAGGAGACGCTCGATCTGGCCAGCATCACCTGCAACAAGAACACCGTGCCGTTCGAGACGCGCTCGCCCTTCCAGGCCTCGGGCCTCCGCCTCGGCACGCCGGCGGTGACCACGCGCGGCATGGTCGAGCCGGACATGGACGAGATCGCCGCCTGCATTGACGCCGTGCTGCGCGCCATCGGCACCGGGCGGCAGGACGCGGTCATCGCCGAAACCAAGCAGCGCGTCCTCAAGCTCACCGCGCGGTTTCCCCTGCCCTACAAGCTGTAGCAACCACGGATCGACCCGAATTTCGTCCGGCCCCAAAATCTGTGTTTAACCATGCCCATCTGTGGTTAGCCTGCCGCCATGTTTGAGCACCGCCAGGCCCCGCTGCTTCCGCGCCGTGAGTATTACCACCGGCTCGCGCGCCATGGTCTGATCGCCCTCGGCCTCCTGGCCGGCGGCCTCCTCATCGGCATGTGCGGCTATCACTTCACTGAAGGTCAGCCGTGGATCGACGCCTTCGCCAACGCCGCGATGATCCTCTCCGGCATGGGGCCGCTCGACCCGATCAAGACCGCCGCGGGCAGGCTCTTCGCCGGCGTCTACGCGATTTTCAGCGGCGTCGCCTTTCTGACCACCGTGGGCATCCTGCTCGCGCCGGTCGTGCACCGCTCGCTGCACAAGTTCCATCTGGAATCCCGTCCGCCCGTCGCGTGACGCCGCGCGGCGCGAAACTTCGGTTGCACCCGGCGGGGTCCCCGCTACGTTGGCTCTTCCTTTTCTCGTGACCACCGCCACCGCCGCACCCGCGTCCAAACCACTTTCGCTGGGCGTCATTTTTCTCACGCTCTACATCGACCTGATCGGATTTTCGATCATCTTCCCGCTTTTCCCCGCGATGCTGGAATATTACCTCGGGCGCGAGGGACACGGCGGTCTGCTCGGGTGGATGCTGGCCAACATCGATGCGCTGGCCCGTCTCACCGGCGGAGGCGGCAGTTATCTTCCGGTGCTCTTCGGCGGCGTCATCGGCTCGCTTTATTCGCTGCTGCAGTTTCTGTTCGCGCCCTACTGGGGCGGGCTTTCCGACCGGCTCGGCCGGCGCCGCGTCCTCCTTTTGACGGTCGCCGGCATCGCGTTCAGCTACCTGCTGTGGATCTTCAGCGGCTCGTTCTGGCTGTTCATCCTGGCACGCCTCTTCGGCGGCGCCATGAGCGGCAATCTTTCCGTCGCCACCGCCGCGGTGGCCGATGTGACCTCGCGCGAAAACCGCGCCAAGGGCATGGGGCTGGTGGGCGTGGCCTTCGGCCTCGGCTTCATCACCGGCCCCGCCATCGGCGGACTGATGTCCGGCCACAACCTGCTCGTCCATCATCCCCGCCTCGCCACCTTCGGCATTCATCCGTTTTCCATCCCCGCGCTGATCGCGTTCGCCTTTTGTCTGCTCAACCTGGCCTGGATCTATACGCGGTTTGCCGAGACCCTCACGCCCGAGGCCCGGGAGGCCGCCGCGCCGCGCGAACGCCATCCGCTCAAGGCGCTCTTCGGCATCGCCGATCTCCGGGTGCGACGCTCGAATCTGCTCTACTTTGTCTTCGCCCTGGCCTTCAGCGCCGTGGAATTCTCGCTGGCGTTCCTCGCCGCCGACCGGTTCGCTTATACGCCGCGACAGATGACGGCGATCTTCGTCTTCATTGGCTTCATGTCGATTTTCACCCAGGGAGTGCTGGTGCGGAAAGCCGTGCCGCTTTTCGGAGAGCGTCGCGTCCTGGTGGCGGGAGTGACACTCTTCATGCTCGCGCTTTTCCTGATGGGCTTTGCGACGAGCCAGGTGGTTTTCTATGCCGGCCTGGCCTGTCTTTCCCTCGGCTCCGGTTTCACCAACTCGGCCATTTCCGCCCTCATCTCGCTCTACAGCAGTGTCGATGAACAAGGCAGGGTGCTCGGCGTGTTCCGTTCGCTCGGTTCGCTCGCCCGCGCCATCGGGCCGGTGGTCGGCGGCCTGATCTACTGGAGGCTGCATCCCGAAGGCCTTTATGGACTCAGTGGCATGATCATGCTCGTGCCCATCGTCATGAGCCTGCGCCTGCCCCAACCGGAAAAATGAATCCAACCCTGAGCCTCCCCTTTTGCAACGGGCCGCGATGGAGCCGCGCCCTGCCTTGGATTCTGCTTTCCGGACTCTGGCTGCTGCTCGCCGGCTGCACGACCTTCCGCCGGCCGCCGCGCAAGACCAGCGTCGAGGCGGCGCAAAGCGTCCTGCCGGCCTCCCTCGTCTCCAACTTCCTCGTCATCGAGACGTCGGGGGACAAGCACGGCCCCTACCATTTCATCATCGACACCGGATCGTCGGCCACGCTGTTGACGCCCGACCTGGTCAAGCGATTCGGCGGCCGCCCGCGGGCCAACCAGCCCGGGGTGCGCGTGCTCGGCGCCAACGGGCAGGTGAAGCTGCTTAGTCCCGTCACCCTGAAACGCCTGAACCTGGGTTCGGTGCGCTTCGAGGGCGTCCAGGCGCTCGTGCACGACCTCGACGACTTCTCGAACCACCTCGGCGTGCGCATCGACGGGGTGCTGGGGTTCCCCATGTTCCGCGAGACGCTCCTCACACTCGATTACCTGCACCCGCGGGTCACGATCACGCCGTCCGGCGTGTCCATGGCGCTGCCCGGCGTCACCATTCCCTTCAACAACGAGCAGAACACGCCGCTCATCCCGATCCAGCTCGGCGCCGAATCCTTCATCGCGCTGGTGGACTCGGGCAGCGACGCGGCGCTCAGCCTCAACACCGTCGGCCTCCACCCCGCCTTTCAGTTCGGGCCGAGACCCGGCGCCCTCGTGGCCACCCTCTCGGGCGACCGCCTGCGCATGATTGGACGGCTCGCGCAATCGCTCACCATCGGCGCCTACGTCATCGATGACCCCATTGTCGACGTGACCGACGAACTGTCGTCCATCGGCGGCGGCTTGTTGCGGAATTTTGCCGTGACCTTCGACCAGAAGCGCAACCAGGTGACCTTTTTCCGGCCCAACTTCGACACGATCAAGATCGGGCCCATGCGCAGCACGGGTCTGAGCTTCACCAAGACCGCCGCCTACTGGCGCGTGGCGGCGGTGGTGACCGAGTCGGCGGCGGAGATGCTCGGCGTGCAGGCGGGCGACCTCTGCTCGCGCATCAACGATGAGCCGGTGTCAGCCTGGCCCTTCCAGCGCTACGCGGAACTGATCCGCACATCCACGCGCATCACCTACACGTTCATCAACGGCAACGAGGAGCAGCAGGTGACAC
Organism: uncultured Opitutia bacterium; assembly: GCA_903940425.1. Taxonomy (GTDB): domain Bacteria; phylum Verrucomicrobiota; class Verrucomicrobiia; order Opitutales; family Opitutaceae; genus Fen-1467. The sequence continues at coordinate 3,934 of CAJAKX010000020.1, forward strand.
TGCCGGTCTTCGATCTCGTGCCCTGACGGGCGCGAAGACGGTTCTGGGTTCCGCGTTCAGTGTTCAGCGTTGTTGGAAACCAACCGTGAACGCTGAACCCTCAACTCTGAACTAGGTGTTTTTGCGCAGCAAAAACGCCGCGGCGCCGTCGCACCCCGTCTCCCACGGGCGGCTGTGGCGCGACTGCTCGAGCGCCAGCCGCCCGCCGCAGGCACGCAGGAACGCCTCGACCACGCCCTCGTTCTCCTCGGGCTCAAGACTGCACGTGCTGTACACCAGCCGGCCGCCCGGCGCCACCAGCTGCGCCGCCGCGGTGAGCAGCGCGAGTTGCTGCGTGGCATGCTGCGCGATGTCGGCCTCGCGCAGCCGCCATTTCACGTCCACGCGGTGACGCATCACTCCGGTGTTGGAGCAGGGCACGTCGAGCAGGACGGCGGAATATCCGGCCGGCAGACCGTGCTGCTCGAGCAGGGCGGGCGTGAGTTTGCGCACATCGGCCTGGACCAAGGCGACGTCGGTCGTGCGCGCCTTGGCGAGGTTTTCCTTGAGCCGGCCGATGCGGCGGGGGTCGGGCCGGTCGACCGCGATCACGCGGCCCGCCTTCGCCAAGGCTTCGGAGGGCAGGCCCGCCGAAGCCCTGGTGTCGTTCTGGCGCGTCCGGGCCTCCAGCAGATCCGCCAGCAGCAGGCTCTTGCCGCCCGGTGCCGCGCAAAGATCCAGCACGGTTTCAGCCGGTTGGGGATCGAGCAGCTCCGCGGCAATCAGCGTGGCGGGATCCTGCAGATAGAGCGTGCCGTCGGCCAGCCACCGTTCGACTTCCGGCCAATGGCCGGCCGGCACGATATAAAATCCCGCCCAACCCGTCGGCTGGAGAAACGCCGGCGGCGGCAGGGCGGGACTCCCGGCCGCCGGGGTCGTGGCGAAGACGGAGCGCCAGCGCCCGTACACGGGAGGAGGCGTCTGGTCCCATTGGAGCAGACGGTGCGTCGCCTCCGCGCCGAATTGCGCCAGCCAGCGGCGTATGAGCCAGTCGGGGTGCGAAAAAAAACACGCCAGCTCCGCGGCGTCCGCCCCGGCGGCCGGGGGTGCCGCGCCGACGACGGCGGCCTCGCCGAGCCTGCGGAGCACGGCGTTGACAAGTCGCGCCTCCGCCGGACTGAGCAGGGTCTTGGCTTGATCGACCGCATGATGCACGATCCGGGCCGCCTGCCCCTCGTCGCTGGGGGTCATGCCGGCCTCGAGCAACTCAAAGCCGGCCACGAGCAGCACCGCCCGCAGTCGCGCCCGCGGCGGCCGCTCCACCAAGGCCGTGACGGCCGCGTTGATCCGTCCATAGTGCCGCAGCGCGCCGAACAGCACATGCTGGCAGCGGGCCCTTTCCTCGCCGGACCACGCGTCCGGCGCCCTCCGCCCCGCGCTTTCCAGCAAGGCATCCACCCGTTCGCCCCGCTGCAGCCAGCGTTCCAGCAGCGAGATCGCGACTGGCCAGGCGCCGACGAAAAGTTGGTTTGGCAAGGACTTCATCCCGGTAACGTTAAGATACACAGTTTGACATTCCATCCCATTCTCCACTCAACTCATCGTTCCAGGCACGCCAAACCGCCATTATGAATTCCGAAGCTGTTCAAGCGCTCATCGCCAAAAATCCGTCGCTCAAGGCGGCCAAAGCCAAACTCGAGTCCATGGAGCCCGGTGCTTACTGCATCCACCGGAGCTGGGGATTCGGGCAGATCCGGGATTACGACGAGGCGGACGAGAAGCTGGTCATCGATTTCAAGGGCAAGAAGAAGCACCGGATGGATCCGGCCTTTTGCGTCGGCACGCTCGAGATCCTGCCGGCCAGGCATCCCTTGGTGCGCAAGGAAACCGAACCCGAGAAGATCGCCCAGCTGATCAACGAGAAGCCCGTCCAGCTTGTCGTCGAGACACTGGCCGCCTACCCCAACAAGGCCACGACCGCCATCGACCTCGAGATCACGCTCCAGCAGGTGATCGGCGAGGAGAAATTCAAGAAGTGGTGGTCCGCCACCAAGAAGCATGTCGCCAAGGACCCGCGCATCGCCGTGCCGGCCAAGAAAACCGAATGCTACGTGCTGCGCGACGAGCCGGTCTCGGTCGAGGACGAGATCCTCGATCACTTCAACAACACCCGCTCGGCGCGGCGCCGCATCCTGCTGGCCGAGGAGCTGCTCAGCGCCGCCACCCGGAAGGAAACCAAGACCGACCTGACGCCCGTGCTCAACGCCCTCGCCGAGGCCGTCAAGGACAGCAACCAGCTCCATTCGGCCGAGCGGCTCTATGGCGCCGCCGTGCGCGACGAACTGGCCATCATCCTCGGCATCGACATCGCCACGCTCAGCCCGAGCCTCGGCGAACTGGTGGCGGACACCCGCCGCCTGACGGACATCGCCGAGAAGATTCCCGTCCATTTCCAGACGCATTTCCTCGAGCTGATCAAGGACGCGCATCCCATCGAGTGGAAGGACCTGACGTTTGCGCTGCTCAAAACCAGCCAGGGCAAGTTCACCACCGAATGCATCAACTTCCTCGTCGACAGCGGCCACGCCGAGGAACTCGCGGCAGTGCTGAAGCGCTGGCAGACCGAGCAGAATCTGCGCGCGCCGGTGTTGCTGTGGATCGTCAAGAACCGCCAGTCGAAGAAATTTGCCAAGTTCCTCAACGACCTCATCACGCCGCGCCTGTTCAGCGCCATCTTCTTCGCCATCGACTACGAGGCGCTGCAATCCGCCGGCGCCCGCCGCATTCCGCTGGCCGAGATCCTCAGCGACGACCCCGATCTCATCCCCGACCTCCTCGCCACCGCCGACCCGGAGACCGCGCGCGATCTCGCCAACACCCTCCTGCTCAACCAGGGCTTCGAGGAGCTGACGAAAAAATCGCTGCTCGCCCGCTTCATCAAGACCTTCCCTTCCATCCAATCGCTGGTTGCCAGCGACGGCGAGACCAAGGACGAGCAGCTGCTCGTGTCGCGGGAGAGCTACGAGCGCCGGCACCAGGAATACGATGTCATCGTCACCAAGAAGATTCCGGAGAATTCCCGCGCCATCGCCGCCGCGCGCGAGCAGGGCGACCTGCGCGAGAATGCGGGATACAAGATGGCCAAGCAGGACCAGCAGCTCCTCATGGCCCAGAAATCCCAGCTCGAGCGCGACTTCTCCAAGGTGCGGATCACCGATTTCAAGGATGCCAGCACCGACCAGATCAGCGTGGGCAGCGTGGTCGAGCTGCGCGAGGGTGCCGGCGGCCAGACCGTGCGCTACACCGTGCTGGGTGTCTGGGACGGCGATCCGGAGAAACATGTCATTTCCTACAAGACGCCGCTCGGCCTCGCGCTGCTGGCCAAGAAGTCCGGCGATCACGTGAAGGTGAAGTCCGGCGGTGCCGAGCACGATTATGTGGTGACGGCCATCAGCCGCTACGCCGACACGCTGCTGGCCGCGGGCCACTGAACATGCCCCTGGACGGAGGAAGCCGCTCCCGCGCATCCGGCAGGGCCTGACACCATCAGGCCTTCCTCCGAACCATCCGGGAACGCCGGGGAAACGACCTGACCCGCCCTCCGCGCATTCCTCTCCTCCCCGCCCGCGCATGGAGCATCTGCTGAAAGGCATCGTCATCGGTTTCGCCATCGCCGCGCCGGTCGGACCGGTCAACCTGCTCTGCCTGCGCCGGACCCTCAGCGCCGGGCGCCGTGTGGGCTTCGTGTCCGGACTGGGCGCCGCTGCCGCCGACACGACCTACGGGGCGATCGCGGTGGCCGGGCTTACCACCGTCACCGCCTTCCTTGTTGGTCACCGCTTCTGGCTGCAGTTGCTAGGCGGCCTGTTTCTGCTGGCGCTGGGACTCCACACCATGCGGACGCACGCGCCCCGGAGTGAAGCCGCCGCGCCAGTCCACGTCGGGCGGCTGCGCGACGCCTTCGTGTCCACCTATATGCTCACGCTCGCGAATCCGCTGATCATCATCGCCTTCACCGGCGTGTTTGCGGGACTCGGACTGGGCTGGCAGACCGGCCGCACCGTCGACGCGCTGCAGCTCATCGGCGGCGTGTTTCTGGGTTCATCGCTCTGGTGGCTGCTGCTGGCATTGCTCGCCGGCACTTTCGGCCGCCATCTCCACGACGGCACGCTGCGCTGGATCAACCGGATTGCCGGTGGCATCATCGCCGGCTTCGGCGTATGGCAGCTCTGGCCACTGGTCAGCGAACGGCTGCGCTGAAGGCGGCGAGCGCGGAATTGACGCCCCCGCCCGGTACCGGCATGGATTAACGGTCGCCCGGCCCCGCCGCCCGGGTTCCAACCGATCCGCACTGTGAACTCCTCCCTCGATACCCTGAAAATCCTTTCCGATCCCACGCGGCTGCGGCTGCTGGCGCTGCTCATGAAGGAGGAACTCTCGGTCGCCGAAGTGCAGGAGGTGCTGGGCATGGCGCAGTCGCGCATCTCCTCGCAACTGGCCCTGCTCCGGCAGGCCGGGTTCGTGGCCGACCGCCGCGAGGGCAAGAAGGCGTTCTACTCGCTGTGCGCCGGCCTCCCGTCGCGGCAGCTGGCGCTGCTCAAGGCCGCGTGCGAGGCCGTGGCCGACTCGGCCGCTTTCGCCGAGGACCGCGACAACCTCGACCGGATTCTCCAGAAGCGCCGCCGCGTAGCGGAGCAGTATTTCAACCTCATCGCCGGGCGGCTCGGCAAGGGCCACTGTCCCGGCCGCTCATGGGAGGCGATCGGCCACCTGGCGCTGCGGCTCGTGCCGCCGATCGTCGTGGCCGACCTTGGCGCCGGCGAGGGTCTCATTTCCCAGCTCATCGCACACCGCGCCGAGCGCGTGTGGTGCATCGACAATTCGCCGCGCATGGTCGAGGTCGGCACCGAGCTGGCCAGGAAGAACGGCCTCGCCAACCTCGCCTACAAGCTGGGCGACATCGAGAACGTGCCCCTGCCCGACAGGTCGGTCGATCTCGCCATCCTCAGCCAGGCACTGCACCACGCGAACCATCCGCAGACCGCCGTCAACGAAGCCTGCCGCATCCTCCGCCCCGGCGGCCAGCTCGTGGTCCTTGATCTCAAGGAGCACGCCTTCGAGAAGGCGCGCGAGCTCTACGCCGACGTGTGGCTCGGCTTCAAGGAGAGCGCGCTGCACGGCTTCCTCAAGAAGGCCGGCTTCCAAAAGGTCGAGGTCACCGTCGTGTCGCGGGAAACCGTCGAGCCCTGCTTCGAAACCCTGCTCGCCAGCGGCATCAAGGCAGGCCGGTGACGCTCCGCCGGCGCCGGCCGCCGCCAGACGTGGATCTTTCACCTCGGGTCAACGAAAGGAATCATGAAACGACGACTGAAAAGAATTGGACCGCTCACCGCCGGCACGACGCTGGCCGTCATCATGGGCTGCTTCGGCCTGTGCCTCATGCCGTTTTTCCTGGTGATGAGTCTCGTCATGGCGCACGCGCCCAACATGCCCCGCGGCTTCCCGTTCATCTTCGGACTCGGTTTCGCCCTGGCGGCACCGGTGATGTACGCCGTCATCGGATTCCTCCAAGGGGTGATCGGCGCCTTTCTCTACAATCTGGTGTCAAAGGCGACCGGCGGCATCGAAATCGAGGTGGAGTAGACCGCCGGACAAGGGGCGGCTCCCCCCCCATCCGGTTTCCGGTGACCGGGATCCGGGATCCTTCAGCCCGCGGTCCCATCTTTTCGTGTATGGAGGCAGATGCGGTTGCCGTCGGGATCCGTGATCCGCGCAAGTGGTCCGTCGCGCGCCCGCCCGGTCCCTGAAGGCCGGAGACCAGCCGTGGGATTCGCGTGTCCGCTGTCCCGCCCGGACGGCCGGGGTATTACACCAACATTCCACGGGATCGCTGTGCAGAAGTAATTCTAATCATCCAGGACTGATTGTGCGCGGGTTGATGTTGCAAGAAATGCGCAAAGCTTGCCAAGGCTTGCGCTGCTTCGGCCTGCATTCCATGCGATCATAAGGTCATGCAGCCAGCCGCCATCACGCCCGGTGCCTTCTTCCCATCGTCGACATGAACGATGTGCTTGCAGGTGACCTGATTTACGTGGCCGCTTTTTGCCTGGGCGGACTGGTGTTCGCCGTCGGTCCTTTCATCGTCGTCCATCTGCTGGCGGCGCGCAAAACCCGCAACTCCGCCCACAAAACCGGCCAATACATCGAATGCGGCATGGAACCGATTGGCGACGCGTGGATCCGGTACAGCGCGGTCTATTACCTGTACGCCCTGGTGTTCATCGCGTTCGCGGTGGATGTCCTTTATCTGATCCCGGTGGCGCTGGTGTATAACCGCCAGTTTGCCATCCGGGACTTCGTCGAACTGGTCATGTTTGTGGGGATTCTCTCCCTCGTGATCGTCTACGCCTGGAAGAAAGGAGTCTTCGAATGGAAACGCCGGTAGACACCTCCCAGATTGTGCAATTCGCCGCGCTGGACGATCTGCTGGCCCTCAGCCGCGCCAACTCCCTGTGGCCGCTGACCTTCGGCCTGGCCTGCTGCGCCATTGAAATGATGGCGGCGGGTGGTCCGCGCTTCGACATCTCGCGCTTTGGCGCCGAGGTGTTCCGCCCCTCGCCCCGCCAGGCCGATGTGATGATCGTCGCGGGCACCATCAACAAGAAAATGGCGCCGGCCGTGAAGACGCTTTACGACCAGATGCTGGAGCCCAAATGGGTTATCGCGATGGGCAACTGCGCCATCTCCGGCGGACCGTTCGTTTTTCCGGGCCAGTACGCCGTGGTCGAAGGCGTCGACAAGCTCTTCCCGGTCGACGTCTACATCCCGGGCTGCCCTCCGCGTCCGGAGGCGCTGATCGAGGGGATTCTGGCACTGGAACAAAAGCTCACCGGCAAACGGCGCTGGCCGGTGGTGAAGCCACCCCAATGATCCCTTCCCTCGAGCAGCTTGCCGAACGATTCAGCCGGTTGGTCGCGACGAACGCGGTCCCTTCCCGGTCGCCGCTGCCGGTGACTACCGGTTCTGCCCCCCCCGTGGCGGTCGCGACACCTGCCGTGGCCGCAGCCGGGCAGACCGCCGCACCGACCGCGCCCCCCTGCCCGGTCCAGACCGTCGATTATCCCCTCAAGGGTTACCATCTCGATGTATCGATCTCACCCCGCCTGGTCGTGCTCGCCGCTGAGATCCTCGATCAAAACGGCTTTGCCCTGGATACGATCACCGGCGTCGACTGGATCGCGCAAAACGAGATGGAAGTCGTGTATGATTACTTTCATCCCCTCTCAGCCCTGCGCGTCGTGGTCCGGACCCGCATTCGCCGGGATAATCCGGAGATCCCGACCATTTCGCCGGTGTTTCCGGGCGCCAACTGGCATGAGCGCGAGACGCACGATTTCTTCGGCATCCGTTTTTCCGGGCATCCCAACCTGACCCCGCTCCTCCTTCCGGAGGACGCCGACTATCATCCCCTTCGCAAGGATTTCACCGCGTGATCGCCCCCACGGACATTCCCAGTCGCACAAACCCCCAGGAGACATTCGTCCTTAACCTGGGGCCGCAGCATCCGGCGGCCCACGGGGTTCTGCGGATCAAGATGACGATGGACGGCGAATACGTCACCCGGGCCGAGCCCATCCCCGGTTACATCCACCGGATGCACGAGAAAATGGGGGAGAACCGCACCTGGACCCAGTTTCTTCCCAACACCGGCCGCATCGACTACCTCTCGGCACTGCACTACAACCACGCCTTTGTCGGCGCCGTGGAGCGCGCCGCCCGGATCGAGGTGCCGCCGCGCGCGGAATACATCCGCGTCATCACGTCCGAGCTCAACCGCATCTCCAGCCACCTCGTCTGGTGGAGCGCGTACCTCCTCGATCTCGGCGGCTTCACCCCGCTGCTCTACGCCTTCGACGACCGGGAAAAAATCCTCGATCTGCTCGAGGCCATCACCGGATCCCGTCTCACGTACTGCTACTTCCGTTTCGGCGGATTGTGCAACGACATCGATGACGCGTTCATCCAGGGCACCCGCGCTTTCGTCATGCAGATGCGTCCGCGGCTGAAGATGTATCGCGACCTGGTGACCGACAACATCATCCTGCGCAAACGCCTCGAGGGCATCGGACCCATCAGCGCGGAACTGTGCCGCAAATACGGCGCCACCGGCCCGGTGCTCCGCGGTGCCGGCATCGCCTACGACGTGCGCAAGGTCGAGCCCTACTCCGTCTATTCCCAGCTCGACTTCCACATCCCGGTTTTCCCGGAGGGAGATTCCATGGCACGCTATCGCGTGCGCATGGCGGAGATGGAGCAAAGCCTGCGCATCATCGAGCAGGCCCTGGACAAGCTGCCCGGGGGCCCGGTCATGGGCAAGGTACCCCGCGTGCTGAGACTGCCGGCCGGCGACTACTGCTACGCCGTCGAAGCTGCCCGCGGCCGCCACATGGTGCGCGTCGTCAGCGACAACAAGAACATTCCCTACCGCGTCAAACTGCGCACGCCGTCGTTTTCCAACCTGAGCCTCTATGAAGAGGCGAGCAAAGGCATGATGTTGCCTGACGCCCTGGCCCTCCTGGGCAGCCTGGACCTTGTCATTCCCGACATCGACCGCTGACCCCGCGCCCCCGCCATGAGTTTCCTCACCGCCGAACCCGTCCGCTTGCTGCTCGCCCTGGTCTGCATCATGGCCTTTGTCGGCTTGAACGCGGCTTATCTGGTGCTGGCCGAGCGGAAAGGCGCCGGCCGTTTCCAGCGCCGCCCCGGACCGAACGAGGCCGGTTATGGCGGCTGGCTCCAGCCCGTCGCCGATATCGCCAAGCTCCTGTCCAAGCAGCTCATCGTCCCGCCGGGCACCGACACCATCCTGTTCCGCCTCGCCCCGCTCATGGTCATCTCCCCCGCGATGATGTGCCTGGCGGTCATTCCCTTCAGCCAGACTCTCGTGGCGCGGAACATCAACGTGGGCCTGCTGATGGTTTTCTCCTTCGGGTCGATCAACGTCATGGCGATCATGCTCAGCGGCTGGGCCTCCCGCAACAAGTACGCCATCATCTCGGCCGCCCGCGTCGTCTCGCAGAACGTCGCCTATGAGATCCCCATGCTGCTGGTCGTCATCACGCTGCTGATGGTCACCGGCACGATGAACCTCAACGAAATCGTCCGGCAGCAGGCCGGCTGGTTCTGGCACTGGAACCTCTTCAAGGTCTGGGTCAATCCGCTCATGCCGGTGACGTTCGTCATCTTCTTTATCTGCATGCTGGCGGAGACGAACCGCGCCCCCTTCGACATGGCCGAGGCCGAGAGCGAGCTCGTGGCCGGCGTCTTCACCGAGTACGCCGGCATGGGCTTCGGCGTCTTCTTCATGGCCGAGTACGCCAACATCGTGCTGGGCTGCAGCCTCGGCACCGTCCTCTTCCTCGGCGGCTGGCAGAGCCCCTTCGGCCTCTGGCCGGGCGTGGTCTGGTTCCTCCTCAAGCTCTACGCGCTGATTTTCACGGTCATCTGGGTCCGCTGGACCTTCCCCCGCACCCAGTTCTACAACCTGCTCAACCTGTCGTGGAAGATCCTCATCCCGATCTCCCTCTTCACCCTCCTGCTCTCCAGCGTGATGATCAAACTCTTCTGAGCATGAAAGCCTCGATCCTCGATGTCCCGCGCGGTTTTTGGAGCCTGCTCGTTGGCATGCGGATAACGCTGGCCCAGTTTTTCAAACCGGTCGTCACCGTGCCGTATCCGCGCAAAACCCTGCCCATCCCGGCGCGCTACCGCGGACACATTGTGCTCACGAGCGATCCGGTGACGGGCCGGCCCTTCTGCACCGCCTGCAAATTGTGCGAACGCGCCTGCCCGAGCGATTGCATCGCCGTCGACGGTGCAAAGCTCGCCGGCCAGAAGACGAAGTCCGTCACCGAGTACAAACTCAAT
>CAJAKX010000021.1 GCA_903940425.1 uncultured Opitutia bacterium
AGCGAGTTCCTGCCCGCGCCGGGAGTCACGCCGGGGCAGATCGCTTCCGCCGCGCAACTCGCGTCGCTCGCCGACGAAACGCCCGAGGGCCGCAGCATCGTCGTGCTGGCGAAGGAAAAGTTCGGTCTGCGCGGCCGGGATCTCGCGACTCCGCACGCGACCTTCGTGCCCTTCAGCGCCCAAACCCGCATGAGCGGCGTGGACTTATTCGTGAATCCGCGGGAGCCCGTGCGCCAGATCCGCAAGGGTGCCGCCGAGAACATCCGGGCCTGGGTCGAGGCCCAAGGGGGCATCTATCCCTTCGAGGTGGCGAGCGCGGTTGACGCCATTGCGCGCAACGGTGGTACCCCGCTCGTCGTCGCCGAGGGACGCGACGTGCTGGGCGTCATCCACCTCAAGGACGTGGTCAAGGGCGGCATCAAGGAGCGCTTCGCCCAGCTCCGCGCCATGGGCATCCGCACCGTCATGATCACCGGTGACAACCCGCTGACCGCCGCCGCCATCGCCGCCGAATCCGGCGTGGACGATTATCTCGCGCAGGCCACCCCGGAAATGAAGCTCCGGCGCATCCGCGACGAACAGGCCGCCGGGCATCTCGTGGCCATGACGGGCGACGGCACCAATGATGCACCGGCGCTCGCGCAGGCCGACGTCGGTGTGGCCATGAACACCGGCACGCAGGCTGCCAAGGAGGCGGGCAACATGGTGGATCTCGACTCGAACCCGACGAAGCTGCTCGAGATCGTCGAGATCGGCAAACAGCTCCTGATCACACGTGGCTCGCTCACGACGTTCAGCATCGCCAACGACGTGGCAAAATATTTCGCCATCATTCCCGCGATGCTGGTCGGGGTTTTCCCTGCGATCGCACCGCTGAACATCATGCATCTGGCCTCGCCGCTGAGCGCGATCCTGAGCGCCGTCATTTTCAACGCGCTCATCATCGTCGCGCTGATTCCCCTCGCCCTGCGCGGCGTTGCCTACCGGCCCATCGGCGCCGCCGCCATGCTGCGCCGCAACCTGCTCATCTACGGTCTCGGCGGCATCCTCATCCCCTTTATCGGCATCAAGATCATCGATGTCCTCATCAACGCCATCCACCTCGTCTAACGCCATGAAAGCCTTCCTGCTCGAACTCAAAGCCTCTGTGCTGCTCACCGCGGTTTTCGTGGTGCTGCTGTGCGGCGCGTATCCGCTGGCTGTCTGGGTCGGTGCGCAGACGCTCTTCCCCGCCCGGGCCAACGGCAGCCTGGTCGTCGACAAGGATGGCGCCGTGCGCGGCTCGGCGCTGCTCGCGCAGAACTTCAGCAGCGAAAAATATTTTCAGCCGCGCCCCTCCGCCGCGGGCACCGGCTACGACGCCACCAGTTCCTCCGGAACCAACCTCGGCCCAACCAGCCAAAAACTGGCCGATAGCATCAAAGCCGCCGTCACCGCCTATCGCACAGCCAACGACCTCGCCGCCGACGCCCCCGTGCCCGCCGACGCGGTCACCTCCTCCGGGAGCGGCCTTGATCCTCACATCAGCATCGCCAACGCCGAGCTGCAGGCCCCGCGCGTGGCCCGGACCCGCGGCCTGCCACTCGAAACCGTGCGTGCGCTCATCACGCGGCACATCGAAGGCCGGGACCTCGGGGTCCTGGGGGAACCCGGCGTCAACGTCCTCCTGCTCAACCTCGCCCTCGACCGGGGCGCGACTGCGAAGTGAATCATCCGGGGCCGCTGCGCTGCCATGAATCCCGCCATTATTCCTCTGCGCTTTCGCCGGATCGCCCTCTTTCTCGCCTGGCTCGCGTTAGTCGGCTTCGCGGGCTGGCTGTTCCGTCCCCGCTACAACGTGCCCGAACCTCCGCCTCGCTTGGATACTCAACTCCCTTCCGCCTCTTCCCCGGGCCATTGACCAAATCTGAACATCCGATGCCTGGAGGGTGCTGGCACTTTCGCCAGGTTCTGCAGCCGGCCGGCCAGGCCGGCAGGAGACAGCGCCGCCGCACCCCACCCTGAACATAAACCATCAGCCAAGATCCGCCGTGAAAAAACTAGCCCGACTTTCGCACGGAAACGCGATTTTTTGCGGTTTTTTACTGGTCGCTCGCTCTGAGCGGAGGTCGAAAACGCTTGTGGGCCGACCTACCCCGTAGACGCCGCGCGGGGCAAACGGCGCGCTGCCGGCATGGGCACTAGACTTCTGCGCCGTGAACGCTGCCGCGATTACCTTCCGGTCCGTTTTGAACTCAAATCCTTCCGCCATCGTTTGGTGAAGCGGACTGTCGTCCATCGATTGGTTGTTTTTCATCAATCCCAATCACTTCCCAACGGTGGCACTTCTTCATCATGAACATAAGAACAACCTCCCTGCTCTGTTCCATCTTGGCGCTACTGGGCGCGCCGGCCCGGGCCAACGGCACCTCCGTGGTATTGACGCCTTCCTTCGTCAACCAGTACATGTTCCGCGGCGTCCGCCTAGGCGGTCCTTCATTCGAACCGTCGGTCGAGGTTGACTCTGGCAACCTGGCCTTGGGCGTATGGAGCAATTCCCCGATGAAGGACAAGGTGCCCGGGCAGTCCGATCCCGAGATCGATCCGTATGGCTCCTACACCATCACGATCAACGAATCGCTGAACGTCGCCCCTGGTTTCACCTGGTACAACTACCCGAATGCCGACACCGGCAACGGTTTTTTCAAAACCACCTTCGAGCCCAACCTCGCCGTCAATTACACGGTCGGCGGCCTGAAGCTTACGCCGAAACTCTATTACGATGTGGTTCTCAAAGGTCCGACGTATGAGCTCACGGCGGCCTACACCGTTCCGCTGAAGGAACTCTCCGCCGAGCTGGATTTCACCGCCACGGCCGGGACGTTGATTCAGCGCGATGTGTCGAAAGGGGCCGATCCCGCCGTCAAAAACTGGGGTAACTACTATCTGGTCGGCGTCGCCCTTCCGTTTGCGATCACCAAAGAGTCGAAGCTCACCGTCGGATTCGCATACACCAAGGGCTCCGGCAATTTCCTTAAAGCCGGCAGCACGCCGAAAGTGGTCAACACGGCCGCCGTTGGCCGGGGGGTGGTGACGCTCAGCTACGCCTACACCTTCTGATCATCGCTTGGCACGGCCCGGCAACGGCCGGAGCCCGCTTCAGGCAAACAGCCGCCGCAATCCCTCCCGAAAAGCATCGGGCAGGACGTTGTAGTGGTCGCGCTCCGAATACCGCCGGCTGATCACTTCGAGTTGAGGAAAGGGCCGCGCGGGGAAGATGATCCAGTCCTGAATTTGCTGGCGTCGCAGCCGGCGCTACCGGCGTCCTCCTGCCGTTTTCGAGATTAAGGTAGGGCCGCGTGAAGATTCACATCTTTGCTATACTGCACTCATTTTCAGAGTGGAGGCGCGGGCCGGAATCGAACCGGCGCCACTACATGGCGGGGGGAAAGTGGTTGCAAATGGCCTGCGGGCAAACCCGCCAAAATTAATGGGAAGCCATAGGTAGTGGAATTACGCACAACATGAGCAGGGTGGGACCTCCGCTGGCGGCCTTCTGCAATCCAGTGGGGAAAACTCCCAATCGCTTCACAACGTCAACACTCAGCGCAGCGGTCCAAGCACTTTTCTTTTGTCTTCACGCCGGTAGAAAACTACGTTCTTTTTGCACGGAAACAGCGCGGCCACGGATCGGGACCGTCTCGCTCCGAACCGATGCGCAACCTTTAGGAGGACAGCGTGACGATGAAGCCTAGTCTCAGGGACTTTCTTTGGATGGCGGTCGGGGCGGCAGTGTGGCTCGCGGTCATCCTGTTGGTGCTGCATTTCCAGAAGCTGCAAAATCCCGCCGCACAACTGGCCTTCAAGGCCAAACGCGTCGAATTGGTGGAACGGATGCGGCTGTCCCTGGCCTCGGCGTCCGAGGCCGAAAAGAGCGCAGTCATGGCCATCACCGACGAGGACTCGCAGACCTACGCCGACCAGGCCCGGACGGCGACCGCTTCAGTGGAGCAAGGACGCCGGGAGTTGGAACAACTGCTGAAGCCGGGCGGCACCAAGAACGAAAAAGATTTTCTGGCCCAGTTTTCCGAAGCCTTTGCCGAGTTCCAGCGCATCGACAAGGACCTATTGGACTTGGCGGTCAAGAACACCAACCTCAAGGCGTACAGTCTGGCGTTTGGCCCGGCTGCCGCGGCGCTCAAGGAAATGGATGCGGCGCTGGCCCGCGTCGTCGCGGCGCGCAGCAACTCCATTTCCGCGGACGATCTCAAAGTCATGCAACTCGCCGACGGCGCCCGGATCGCGGCGCTACGCCTCCTAACCCTGCTCCCACCGCACATTGCCGAGGAAAGCGACCAGAAGATGGACGAGATGGAAGCGGTGATGGCCAAGGAAGACCAGGCGGTTCGCCAGAATCTGGAAGGCTTGGCCGCGTTCCCGAGCCTCAGCGGCAACCCCGATCTCACGACCGCCACGGTGCGCTATGCCCGGTTCACCGAGCTTAAAACGCAAATCCTCAAACTCTCTCGCGAGAACACCAACGTCCGCTCCCTGACCCTCTCCTTGAGCCAAAAGCGCAAGGTCATGCTGGTCTGCCAGGACGCCTTGGCCGCCCTCGAACAGGCCATCCAAGAGGAGCCGATCGCGGGTCTGTCCAACCGCACCCCGGTCAGTCCTCGGTAGGCCAAGACACTCCTGATTGATTTCGTCGCATACGTCCGCAAACAGCGGCCCAAGACAAAACACATGGCAGTCCTTGGCCCCGTGAATGTGGAGGCGCGGGCCGGAATCGAACCGGCGCCAATACAGGGCGGGGGAAAGTGGTTGCAAATGGTAGCATTTGAAAGCGAACGGTAGCATCCGGTAGCAAAGCGTGCTACACTCTGCTACACTGGTTGTTTGGGCGGACAGGTATCTGTCTCAATCTGAACACGAGGGCG
>CAJAKX010000022.1 GCA_903940425.1 uncultured Opitutia bacterium
CGCCGGCCGCTTCCGCCGCCCGCAGGGTCTTGGTCGGCTCGAGCAGTGCGACGAGCAGGCATTTGAGGGCGTTGCGCGCGCCGATCGTCCAGGCGGCGACGCGATTGATGCTGGCGTCGAAGTAATCAAGCCCGATGTGCGTGCGACCCAGAAAGCCGCCGCGCACCACTTCCTCCATGATGGCGCGCGTCGGATCGTCGAACAGCACGACGTGGTCGCTGTCCCAGCGGACGCCGCGGCTGACGTGGAGCAGGATCTCGGGCACGAACTGGAGCACGGACGAGATCTTGTCGGCCAGCGACTCGGTGGGGTGATAGTGGCCGGCGTCGAGGCAATAGAGCTTCTGGTGCTTGACCGCGTAGCCGAGATAGAACTCGTGCGACCCGACGGTGTAGGATTCCACGCCGATGCCGTAGAGCTTGCTCTCGACGGCGTCGAGGTTGTGCTTCGGGTTGAGTTTTTCGGCGAAGACGGCGTCGAGCGCCTTTTCGAGGCGTTCGCGCGGGGCCTTGCGGTCGGCGGGCATGTCCTTGTAGCCGTCGGGAATCCAGACGTTGGTCACGCAGGCCGTGCCCAGTTGCTTGCCGATGGCGGCCCCGATGCGGCGGCTGGCGCTGCAGTGCTCGATCCAGAACTGGCGGATGCCGGCATCCGGGTGCGAGAGCGTGAAGCCGCCGTCGGCGAGCGGGTGCGCGAAACAGGTGGGATTGAAATCCATGCCAAGGCCGCGGGCCTTGGCCCAGTCGATCCAGCTCTGGAAATACTCCACCGTGTAGGCATTGCGCTCCACCTTGCGGCCGCGCAGGTCGGCATAGCAGGCGTGCAGGTTGAGGCGGTGCTTGCCCGGAATGAGCGAAAGCGCCTTTTCGAAGTCGGCGCGCAGCTCGTCGATCGTGCGGGCCTTGCCGGGGTAGTTGCCGGTGGCCTGGATGCCGCCGCCGGAGAGCACCGCATTGGGTTTTTCAAAACCGCCGACGTCGTCGCCCTGCCAGCAGTGCAAGGAGATCGGCGTGCCTGCGAGCGTGGTGAGCACAGCCTCGGTGTCGACGCCGAGGGTGGCGTAACTTTCCTTGGCAAAGGAGTAGGGTGTGTTGGACATGGCTCGTTTGGGGTTTTAGTGAATCGTTGTGGTGGTTAATCGCGGGTCCCGTCCGGCGAAAGGGTCGTTATTTTTCCACGACCACCTTGAGATAGTTGCCGTAGCCGATGACGAGGGTGGAGAGAATGAGGATCGCAATGCCGGCGGCGATGAAGGTGTGCGTGCGGCGGCTCGAGCCCTTCCACTCGTGCAGGAACCAGCCCCACATTGTGCTGAAAATGATGATGCTCGCCATGTGCAAGGTCCAGGAGGAGAAGGCGAATTTGCCCATCTGCGTCTCGCCCATGGTGTAAAAAAAGAATTGAAAGTACCAGGTGGTGCCAGCGAGGGCGCAGAAGAAATAGTTAAGCAAGCGCGGCGCCTGGAGGTCGGCGGCGGTGGGCGCGGGTGTGGCGGCGTGTTCCGGCCGGATGGTGGGGCTGAAGTACTGGTAGCCGGTTTTGTTTTTCAGGTTGAGGATCACGCACCAGATGAAGTTGGTCGTGAATCCGCCGAGCAACACCACGACCAGCTTGGGGAGCCCGCTCCAGATGGGCGTGGTGCCCGCCTTGAGGGAAAGCGCGGCGATGGGGGCGGCGGCGTCCAGACCGTAGGCAAACGACGCGCTCATTATCCCGGAAAACGTGGCGACGAGCATGCCCTTGGAAAAATTGAACTCCTTGATCACCTCCTTCTTTTTCTCCTCCGGGAGCTCGCGCTCCTTGCTCAGGCCGGCCAGCGCGGCAACCGCGATGCCGGCAAGACAGACCGCGATGCCGACCAGGGTGATCTGCCCCGCCCGGCTCGCGGCGATCCCGGCGAGTTCCCCCTTGAAGATCGGCGGGATGAGCGTGCCGAATGCGGCGCAAAAGCCGAGCGCGACACCCATGCCGAGCGACATACCGAGGTAACGCATGGTCAGGCCGAACGTGAGCCCGCCCAAACCCCACATGACACCGAAAAGCCAGGCAAAAAACAGCGTGCGATGCGAAGCATGGCTGAGCACGCCGAGCAGGTCGTTGGTCATCG
The DNA here is from genome assembly GCA_903940425.1 of uncultured Opitutia bacterium. GTDB lineage: Bacteria > Verrucomicrobiota > Verrucomicrobiia > Opitutales > Opitutaceae > Fen-1467. The sequence continues at coordinate 2,108 of CAJAKX010000022.1, forward strand.
TCAGACCCAGCAACCAGGGCATGATGATCCAGCTGAAAAATCCGCCGGCCAGCCAGTAGGTTTCCCACGACCATTTTTTAACACCCCGGTAAGGGACGTAGAAGCTGCCGGAGGCCAGGCCGCCAAGCCAGTGGAAGAAAACGCCAAGAAACGGGTTGGGAGTCATGTTTGTAGATCAGGGATTAGGGCAAAGCCACGGTCCGGCGAGCAGGGAAACCGGGGTTAAGTAACCATAAGACGCGGGAGAACGGGAAAGGTCACTCCCGCCGGAAGAGAGCCAATGTCGGTCAACGGCAGCGACTCTGGCAGCGAAAGACAAAAACGCCACGGGCGGGGCTGGGGCATTGGAAACGGTTATCGCGCCAATGCGGGCTCACGGAGCCGCCAATGTCAACGCGCCCGTGAATCAGAACGTCAGAACCGGAGTCCATGCCGCCGTCCGCTTCAGCGGTATTCCAGCCATTCGGGCGAGGAATACTGCTCGATGAGACCGGTGACCTCGTCTTCGTTGAGATCGGGCCAGGGCGCGGGAGTCGCAGGCGCGCCAACGGCTTGCGCCAGTGCTGCGATGAATCGTCCGCCAAATACGTCCCAATCGAGGGTGCCCGCGGCCGGCTTCCAGATGGAACCCTGAAAAAGCAGGCCGTGCTTGTTCCGCTTCTGCGCGGCGCCGGCAATTTTTTCGCCGCTGTGTTCATGCACGACATCGTACGGCTCCGCGCGCTGGAAACAGACACCTGCGCCGGGCAGCGTCGCGGCGGCGGCCAAATCCCCGTCAGGCGTCTTCACCACGGCCGGCCAGCCGAGTTCGCGCAGTGCCTGGGCGAGGCATTCATGCACCAGACGGTAGGACTGGGTGGCCCGCGCCTCCCACAGCGCGTGCTCCCGAGAAATCACCAGGGCATAAGTCCAGTCGTGCCGATGGTCCACAATACCGCCCCCGGTCGGCCGCCGGCAGAGGTCCATGGTTTCCTCTTTCGGCAACTGTCCGCGCACCCAGGCGATCTTCTGTCCAAAACCGAAAGTCGCCGCCGGGCCGCGCCACTCGTAATGACGGAACCGGATCGTCCCGGCATGCGGGTAGCGCTGCAGCAGCAGAAAATCGAGCGCCATGTTTTCGGCGGCCCCGGCGGTGCGCGTGGGCAGGATGTGGAATTCCATGCCCCCAGGCTAGGCGCCGCGCCTGCGCTTGCCAACGCCGGAGCAGACGGCCGCGTCAATCCTCGTCGCCGGCGGTGCGGCCGGTGGCGAGCAACTCCGGCGAAAAATGCCAGCGCACCCGCCAGCGGGCGCGGCCGGACTTCTTATGGCGCCCGCCGCTCTTCTCGAGCGCCAGGATCGCGCTCTTCTTGAACTCGAATCCGACGGGCTTCAGCTTGCCGCGAACCAGCAGCGTGGCCAGCGCCCCGAGTTGCGGTTCGTGCCCCACGATCATCACCGCGTGCTCCGCGCAATCAAGCCGGTCGGCGACGGCCACGGGATCATCCTCGGGCAGGAGCCCGGCGGTCTCGATCAACAAGGCGTCGGGAACGAGCTCCTTCACGAGCAGCTCCGCCGTCTCGCGGGCCCGCACGAGCGGACTGTGCCAGACCGCCTTCACCTCCGCCAGAACGCCGCTGGGCCGGAGAAAAGCCGCGACGCTCCGGGTGACCTCGCCCCCGTGGGCGCTCAGCGGGCGCCGCGAATCCTCCTTGTCGGCGAGCGCATGGCCGTGACGGGTTAGAAACAGTTTCATCGTACCCGCAGGGTGTTCAGGGTGAAAGCCGCTCAAGAATCCACTCCCCGCCCTGATCGCGGCGGTAGCGGAGACGGTCGTGCAGGCGGTTGCGACGGCCCTGCCAAAACTCGACGGTGTCGGGCGTCAGGCGGTAGCCGCCCCAGAAGGGCGGCAGGGGCACGGCACCATCGGCATACCTGGCCTCGACGGTTTTCATCGCCTGCTCGAGCGCGGCGCGGGTGGCGATGCGTACGCTCTGGGCCGAGGCCCAGGCGGCGAGCTGGTGTGCCCGCGGCCGGCTGTGAAAATATGCCTCTGATTCCTCGCGTGAAACCCGAGTGACCGATCCTTCGACGATCACCTGTCGCTCGAGCTCAAACCACGGGAAAAGCAGGGTGGCGCACGGATTGCCGTCGAGTTCGCGGCCCTTGCGGCTCTCATAGTTGGTATAGAACACGAAACCGCGTCCATCCTCGCCCTTGAGCAGCACCGTGCGCAGGGACGGGCGCCCGTCGCGCGCGGCTGTGGCCAGCACCATGGCGTTGGGCTCGGCCAGCCGGGCGGCGCCGGCCTCCTGATACCACCGGTCAAACTGCCGGAATGGATCGCGTGCCAGGTCCTTTTCGCTGAGACCCGCCAGACTGTAATCTTTGCGGAGATCGGCCAGGTTCGACATGCGTGGTTCGTCCCCAACTGCACCCACGTTCGTGGCATTGTCAAAAGGCAACTTGTGCCGGCGCTGGTCTTTCCTACTCGGCGGATTACAGGTTGTCATTCGGAGTGGGGGAAGAATGCTCGCTGCGATCCGCCGCACCCTTGCCTTTTGCCTCCCACCTGCCCCCCCTGGGCTTATCCGTTGCTCTTTGCCGCCGGTTTCAGCGCCGGGCTGGTCGACTCCATCGCGGGCGGCGGCGGCATCATCTCGGTGCCGGTGCTGCTCAACTTCGGCCTGCCGCCGCAGCTGGCGCTCGGCACGAACAAATTCCAGTCGTCCTTCGGCAGCGTGGCCGCGTCGTGGCGGTACGCGCGCCGCGGTCTGGTGGAGCTGCGCGCCTGCCGTCTCGGCATTCTGTTGACGCTGACCGGGGCGCTGCTGGGGGCCTGGGTGGTGCAACACATCGAGTCGCAGGTGCTGGAAAAAGCGATCCCGGTGCTGCTCACCGTCCTTGTCGTCTATCTGGTCTTCCAGCCGCAGATCGGTCTGGAGGACCGGCCGGCGCGTCTCGGCCCGGGCGTCTTCTACACGGTCTTCGGCCTTGGTCTCGGCTTTTATGACGGTTTTTTTGGCCCGGGCACGGGTTCGTTCTGGGCCATCGCGTTCGTGCTGCTATGCGGACACAATCTCGCCCGCGCGACCGCCCACACCAAGGTGATGAACGCCACGAGCAACCTTGCTTCGCTCGCCCTTTTTGCCACGGCCGGCCTGGTACATCTCGGCGCAGGTCTGGCGATGGCTGCGGGACAGGTGGCTGGAGCGCACCTCGGCGCCGGTCTCGTCGTGCGCAAAGGGGCGCGTTTCGTCCGGCCGGCCTTTCTCGTCATGGCTGGACTCACTATTCTGCGGCTGCTCTGGATCAACCTCGCCCGGCCGTCTTGATACACGAGGCTTGTCCCTTTCCGCTCCGCTCCGTTTCCTGCCGCCATGACGCCTTTCCAGTACCTCGATCACCACCGCGCCGACCTCGTCGCGCTGCTGCAGAAGCTCGTGCGCATCCCGACGGTCAATCCACCCGGCGAGAATTACGCCGCCATTACCGCGCTGCTGACCCGCGAACTGGCCGGCGCCGGCCTGCAGGCGCGCCGCCTGACCGTTCCGGGTGCGGCGGCGCCAAAGCATCTGCGGCCGGAGTTGCGCACCCACCCCCGCTATAATGTGCTTGGTTTTCGCGACGCCGGCGCCGCCAAGACCCTCCATTTCAACGCCCATTACGACGTCGTGCCCGCCGGTGGAGACTGGCGGCACGGGAGTCCGTTCACCCCCGCTGTAGAGGACGGCTGGATCTACGGCCGCGGCACCGCCGACATGAAGGGCTCCATCACCAGCCTGCTCCTCGCGCTCCGGGCCCTGCGCGCCACTGGCACGCGCCCGCGCTGTAATGTCGAGGTGTCATTCACTGCCGACGAGGAAACCGACAGCCTCCTCGGCGCCGGCTGGCTGGTCGACCACGTCCCGCTCAAGGCCGACTACGTCGTGGTGATGGAAGGTGGGGAAGGGCGCGCCATCGGTTGCGGCCACAACGGCGTTGTCTGGCTCAATGTCATCGTACAGGGCAAGTCGGCGCATGGCTCGACGCCGGAGCGAGGCGTCAATGCGCTGGAGAAGATGTCGGCGCTGGTGCTGGCGCTTGAGGACTACAAACAGCGCCTCACGCGGCGCCGGTTTCGCGCGCCGGCGGGCCGGGTGATGCATCCCACCATCAACGTCGGTGGCATGTTCGCGGCCGGTCCCGGCGGCAAAATCAACACCGTGCCCGCCGCCGCCAGCTTCAGCATCGACCGCCGCGTGATCGCTACCGAGACCGTCGCTTCCGCCGAGCGCGAGCTGCGCAGTTTTCTCGCCGCGGCGGCGCGTCGCATCCCGCGGTGCCGCATTACTGTCGAGAAGGTGTCGGAAAACCACCCGTGCTTCCGCGATCCGGCCCATCCGTTTTTCGCGGCGATGGCCGCGAGCGTGCGGCGGGTGCGCGGCGGCCGCCCGGTCTTTTACGTCTCGACCGGCTTCAACGACATGCATTTCTTCGCCGAGTACCTGCGCGTGCCCACCCTCGGCTACGGTCCGGTCGGCTTCCATCCCCACGCCATCGACGAGCGCGTCCGCGTGGCCGACCTCGTCACTGCCGCCAAGATCTACGTGAAGCTGCTGACGAGTTTCACCGGGTGATGCTCACCTCGCCAGGCCGCGGCGGATCATCGCCACCGCGATGGCGGCGAGCAGCATCGCGATGATCTTGGAGATGGCGCGGAGTCCCATCTGGCCGATCGTGCGGCCCAGCCACTCACTGCCGGCAAACGCCAGCACGATGAGCACGAGATTTACGGCCAGGGCCACCAGCGTCACCGCCATGCCCTGCGTCTGCACGAGCAGCAGCAGCGTGGTGATCATCGCCGGGCCGGCGATGAGCGGCATGCCCAGCGGTACAATGCCGAAATCATCCGGCAGCTTCATCGGCGCCCCTTCCGCCTGGATCAGGTCGCGCGCCGCCAAGATAAAGAGGATGAGACCGCCCGCGATCTGGAAGTCCTTCACCGAGACGCCAACGGCGGCGAAGACGTTCTGCCCGAGAAACAGGAACCCGAGCGCCACGACTCCGCCGGTCACGGTGGCCTGCCACGCGATGCGGTGCCGGACGGTGGGGGCCACGCCCTGGCCGAGACCGATGAATATGGCCGCCAGCCCGACCGGGTCGATGGCCACGAACAGGGGAATGAATGCCTGCAGGAAGCTGGTCAGGGTTTCGGGCATGGGTTCACGTATAGGTTGAGGCCGGTTCAGGGTCGAGACCCACTTGAGTCGGCGTGGCGCCGGCTTGCCACCGCCCGCCTCAAGCCTCAGGCCTGAAGCCTGTCAGATGCACTATCGCCACCTCGGCCGCACCGGCCTCAAGATCTCCGTCATCGGCGTTGGTACCTGGCAGTTCGGCGGCGAGTGGGGCAAGGACTTCTCCCAGGCGGAGGTCGACGCCATCCTCGCCGCGGCGCGCGACTGCGGCATCAACTTCCTCGACACCGCCGAGTGCTACGGCGACCACCTGTCGGAGCGCTTTATTGGCGCGGCACTCGCCGGCCAGCGCGACCGCTGGATCATCGCCACGAAGTTCGGCCATCATTTCCACGAACCCTTCAGACGCACGGACCTGTTTGGTCCGGCCGACGTCGTCAAACAGCTCGACGACTCGCTGCGCGCCCTGCGGACCGATTACATCGATCTCTTGCAGTGCCACTCGGCCAAGGACGAACAATTTCGCACCGAGGGTTTGTGGGAGGCGCTGCTGAAGGAGAAAGCCCGAGGCAAGGTGCGCCATCTCGGCATCTCGATCAGCCCCAACACGAACGTCTACCAGACAGACCGCGCCTCGCTCGTCGGCGCGGAGTCCATCCAAGTCGTCTACAACCGCCTGCAGCGCGAACCCGAGGAGAAGGTGTTCCCTTCGTGTCACCGGCAGAATCTTGGCGTGCTGGCGCGCGTGCCGCTGGCGAGCGGATTCCTCTCGGGCAAGTACAAGCCCGGCGCGACGTTCGCCCCGAACGACGTGCGGGAAGCGTGGATGAAAAAAGACCGTGATGCGAAGCTGGCCGAGGTCGCGCGCATCGCCGCGGCCGAGGTGCCCGCTGGCGTGCCCATGGCGCGCTGGGCGCTAGCCTGGTGTCTGCGCCAGCCGGCGGTGACCGCGGTCATTCCCGGCTGCAAGTCGCCCGAGCAGGTACGTGACAATGCCGCCGCCGCCGGGCTCGACCTCGGCCAAAGCAGCCACCCGCAGTCCGCTTAAAACCCCGAGATCGGCCGGTGCTGGATGACGCCCCGCGCCTTTCTCGGCGGCAATTAAAAGCTGCCACCTGCCGGCGGCTCAGTGGAGCAGCCGCGACAGCATCGCGTAGATGATGAGCGCGAGCAGGATGAGGCCGGTGCCGAAGAAGAGAAACCCGAAGCCCTTGGCGATCTTCTTGCTGCCCTCCCAGTCATCCTTGACGCGATAGTCGTCCAGCCGGCCCGCCGCCACGAGGCGGTCGTACCAGCGCTTCCGCTCATGGAGCATCTCCGTCTTCGAGATGCGGCCGGAGAAGATCACCGTGTCCATCGGGAACTTCTCGATGCGGAAATGCGTGTTGAAAAAGTGGAAGGTGAAGATGAAGCCCGCGGCGAGCAGCGCCTCGTCGGAGTGCACCAGCAGCGCGATGTTGATGATCCAGCCGGGCAGGAATCCGGTGAAAAACTTCGGGAACCACATAATCAGGCCGGAGACGCCGATGGCGAAGATGCCCCAGAACACCGCGAAGTAGTCGAAGCGCTCCCAGTAGGTCCAGCGGTCGAACTGCGGGCGTGGACCTTTGCCGAAGAACCATTTCTGGTGGGCGATGAAGTCACGCCAGTCCTGGAAAGACGGCACCAACGAGTCGGCCCCGAACACCGCCTGCCACGCGCGGCGCAGCTCAAACCGGCCGGTGACGGGATGGCGCAGGGACCTGCGCCGGCGCCACAGCGTGCCGACCAGCTCGCCCAAGTGGAGCCCGAAGTAGGCGAATGTGACGAGCGCACCAAAGTGGTGCAGCGTGCGAGCGACATCCGCGCCGCCGATCAGGTTGAAGATCGTCCGCGCCCAGTCGGTATAGTAGAACTTCAGCGGCATGCCGGTGATGACGAGCAGCAGGAAGCTGGTCACAACCATGAGGTGCAGGAAACGCTCGAACGGCGTGAAGCGGGTGAACTGCTCGTCGTCGGCGTGCGCCTGCACCTTGGCCTCGCGGAACGCCTTCGAATCATTCAGGAAGAGATAGATCGAGCGGAAGAGCCAGAAGAGCGTGTGCACGCCAAAGAACGCGAACACGCCGACGAGTAGCGCCGTCATGAAAAGGAAGACCTTGTTGAGCCCCGGGTAGTTGGCCTTGTCGAGCGGGTTGGCATGCGGCTGGTAGGCGGTGAACTTGGGACCGACACCCGGGTGGCACTGCTGGCAGGTGGCGAGGATGCGCTGCTTGGACAGGCGCGAGCGCGGGTCGCTCACCGGGAACACGTCGTGGTGGCCGTGGCAGTCGTAGCAGGCGGCGACATCAGCGGCGACGTTGGGCCGGCCAAGGGCCATGGCCTTGCCGTGGTAGGTTTCGCGGTAATGCGCGAGCCGGTCCGCGTGGCAGCGGCCACAGCGCTGGTCGCTGAGCGACTTGAAATGCGCGCTGGCGGGTTTCTCGATCTCATGCGCCGAGTGGCAGTCGGAGCAGGCCGGGCCGCGCCGGTCGCCCTTGGCGAGCAGCTGGCCGTGCACGCTCTGGTTGTAGACCTCCTCGATGCCGACGTGGCACTGACCGCAAGTCTTGGCGATGTTGACGTGGTTGGTGCGCGAGCCCTGGTCGATGCTGCGCTTGATGTCGTGCACGCCATGGCAGTCGTTGCAGGAGGGCGCGACGATCAACCCCATTTGCAGCAGGGCGCGGCCGTGGATGCTGTCGAGGTACTGCGCGGCGGCGTGGGGGTTGTGGATGCGATACTCGTCGGTCAACCCCTGGTTGCTGTGACAGGTGGCACACGTGCGCGGGAGGTTGAGCTTGAAGACCGGCGAATCGATCTGTTTCACCGGCGCCATCTCATGCGTGCCGTGACAGCTGGTGCAGGTGGCTGCACCCGCCGCGCCCATTGCGTGGCTCATCCCGTGGATGCTCGTGCCGTACTGCTTGGCCTCCTTTTCGTGGCAGGAACCGCAATCAACCGCAGAAACCGGCTTCTGGTGTGGAATACTCTCGGCGTCGAAACCCTCATGACAGTCAGTGCAATCGAGGGTCCGGTGCACCGACTTGGCAAACGCAGCTTCGTTCACGAAAAGCGGCCTCACGTGGCCGGCCTTCTTCATGGTGAGCTTCGGGTCGCGGTGGCACTCGAGGCAGGCCGCGCTGGAATTCGGCGCAGGATCCTTGGACTTTCCTGCCGCCGGGGCCGGCGCACCGTCCGCACACGCCATCCCCGCGGCCCACAGCATCAGCGTGCCGCACCATCTTGCAACCACGCGGATCCGATGCGACCGGAGGGAAGGGGGCATGCCTGGCGCCATGAGGGGAAAGGGGATCTACCGCCATCATACCGCGCCCCGTGGAAACCGACACCGCATCGGTTGACGGATGCTGGGCATATTTTGCCGGCCTTATGGGCATCTTTTGCGGTGGTGCGCCCGTCGCGCAATATGACAAAAAACGCCCATGATAGGTCAACTCATGCGGTGTCGGCCCGCACCCTCCCCGGTATGATGACGGCCGAGTCAAACATCGCGCATGGCTCCCGAAACATCCGCTTTCAACCTGCCGCGCCGGATTTGCCTGGTCCGGTGGTGTCATGCGTTGCTGCTGGCCGCGGGATGCCTGTTGACCGCGGGGCGTTTGCACGGCGAACCGGAAGCGTCCAAGAAACCTCCGCCCAATGCTTCCGCCGCCTGTCTCGACTGCCACCGCGACCCGAAGCTCACCATGAAGAAGGCCGGCCACGTGAGGCCGCTCTTTGCCGACCGAGCCGTCCTCGCCGGGTCCGCCCACAGTTCGCTCGAATGCACCGACTGTCACGAGGGTTTCGACGCCGAGAGTATTCCACACCAGTCCCCGCTCAAGTCCGTCGACTGCGCCTCATGCCACGAGAAGCCGGGTCGCACGCATCTCTTCCATCCGCGCCTCGCGGGTTCGCCACTTCCGAAGGGCGACGATACCGCGTGCATCGCCTGCCACGGCACGCATGCGGTTGCCCGCATCAAGTCGGCCGCTTTTCCCTTCACGCCTGCGCAGCAGGCGGAATCATGCGGCCGCTGCCATCCGTTGGTGCGCGGTCAGTTCCTCGCCTCCGCCCACGGCCGCGCGCTGGCCGCCGGCCGAAAAGAGGCGCCGGCCTGCCTTGACTGCCACCGCCAGCCCGTGTCCCGCCGCCCGGGCGAGAAGGTGCGCATCGAACTCAAGCTCGCACAGATCAACCTTTGCGAATCCTGCCATCTCAAGAAGGCGGCGGTCGGCGACCAGACCCTGCTTGGCACGAGGTTTGTTGCCTCGTTTGAACACGGTGTGCACGGCGCGGCGTTGGGGCGCGGCGTCGTGGAGGCCGCCAACTGCGTCGACTGCCACGGCAGCCACGAGATGAACCAGGCGATGGTCGCCGGTTCGCGCGTGAATAAATCCCGCCTGCCCGAAACCTGTGCGAAGTGCCACCAGGCTCAGACTGCGGAATACAACGTCAGCGTGCACGCCGTCGCCCTGCGCAGGGGTAATCTCGACTCACCCATCTGCACCGACTGTCACGGCGAGCACGAGATCCTCGCGCACACCAACCCCGCTTCACCTGTGTACTCGCGCAACGTCGCCCAACAGGTGTGCGCCTCCTGTCACGCGTCCGTCCGCCTGACCAAGAAATACGGCCTCGCCGCCGACTCCTTCCAGACGTTCTCCGACAGTTATCACGGCCTGGCTGTGCGCGGCGGCGCGGTCGAGGTCGTCAACTGTGCGAGCTGCCACAGCTCGCATGCCATCAAGTCGCACCTCGACCCCACCTCCACCATCTACAAGGACAATCTCGCCGCCACCTGCGGCCAGTGCCACCCCGGCGCCAACCAGCGCTTCACCATCGGCCGGGTGCATGTGAGCCCCGAGCAGCGCGTCGAGAGTCCGATCCTCTACTGGATCGCAAACCTCTACGTCATCCTGATCTTTGTGGTCATTGGCGGCATGACGGTGCACAACCTGTCCGACTTCGCCCGCAAGATCCTGCGCAAGCTCGCCCTGCAGAAGGGCAAAATCCCCGAGACGCCGGTGGCGCACCGCCTCTACCTGCGCATGACGGTGCACGAGCGCCTGCAGCACGCCGTGCTGGCGATCAGCTTCATCCTGCTCGTCATCACCGGCTTCATGCTGCACTATCCGGAGGCGTGGTGGGTTGTGGCCATCCGAGACATAAGCAGCCGTGCATTCATCGCGCGGGGCCTCATCCACCGGCTGGCCGGCGTGGTGTTGATCGCGGCGAGTCTGTGGCATGCGGGTTACCTCATATTTACGCCGGATGGCCGGCGTCTGTTCCGCGACCTGCTCCCGGTCTGGCGCGATCTCACGGATCCGTGGAAGGTGCTGCGCTACAACCTGGGTTTTGCGCCGGAAAAACCGAGGTTCGGCCGCTTTAGTTACATTGAGAAAACCGAATACTGGACCCTGATCTGGGGTACCGTGCTCATGGGCGCGACCGGCGTGCTCCTCTGGTTTGAAAACACCTCGATCGGTCTTTTCACCAAGCTCGGCTTTGACATCTCCCGCACGGTTCATTTCTACGAGGCGATCCTCGCCACGCTGGCGATCCTCGTCTGGCATTTCTATTTTGTAATCTTCAATCCCGACATTTACCCGATGAACCTGGCCTGGCTCACCGGCCGGGTGTCCGAACGCGAGATGCTGGATGACCATCCACTCGAACTCGAGCGCCTGAAGCAGGGCGGACCAGACGCGGATCCCAAGTCGGCCCCGCCTCCGGCATCGGATCATTCTGCCGGGCCGCCCGTCGCTTGAACCCTTATTAGCAACCCCAACCCCGGACGGCGTCTTTCGCCGCTCCCATGACTTCGGAAGCATCATGCATCCAACCATAAAACTCCGCCTCGATCCCGAGGAGTTTGCACCGATTGCACGGCTCGCTAATGAGCTGCACGTCACGCCCGAAACAGTCGCTTATGCCGGTCTCAATGGCCTCATGCGCCGCGTCGGGGAAGCCGAGGCCCGCCGGGAAATCATCGCGACGCACGCCGGCCGCCATGAAGGCCTGCCGACATGGGCCGATCACGCCCGCGGCGTGCACATCTACGAGAGCAAGCAGGACGAATGAGGCCGTTCCGGTCCGGCCCTGCAGCCAAACTCGTGAGGGTTTGGAAATGACGGCAGACGGAGAATCCAAAGTCTCACGACTTTGGCTGCCCTTTGGTACGTCCACCTCGACGCTTGAAGCGGCGGGCTTTCATCGCACGCTTCCCGGGTCCAACCATGGCTGGCCCGCTCCGCAGTTTTCACGATTTCACCCGCGGCGAACTCTCCGCCCTCGTCGCGTCGTGGAATTTCAGCCCGGTGCACGCGGCACGGCTGTGGAGCTATGTCTACAACGACGGCATCAGGCGCTGGGCGGACATGCCGGAGGTGCCGACGCGGTTGCGCGAGCGGCTTGAGGCGGAGATTTCGCTCGCGTTGCCACCGGTCATAGCCGAGGCACACAGCACCGACGGCTTCACGCGCAAATACCTGCTGGCGCTGGGCGACGGCCGCCGGATCGAGACCGTGCTGATGCGCTTCACGGGGCGCATTACCGCCTGTATCAGCAGCCAGGCCGGCTGTGCGATGGGCTGCGTGTTTTGCGCCACGGGGCAGACGGGCTTCGCCCGCCACCTCACCCCCGGCGAGATCGTTGCACAGGTGATGCACCTCGATGGGGTGCTAAACCGGAGCGTCCGTGCTGCGCCGCTCGCAAAAACCGACGGTTCTTCACCGCATGACCGCCCTGAGCGGTTGCGCAACGTTGTGCTGATGGGCATGGGTGAGCCGCTGCATAATTACGAGGCCGTCATGCGCGCCGTGGACATCCTGCGCAACCAGAATGGCCCGGCCATCGGCGCGAAGCGCATCACGCTGAGCACCGTGGGGGTGATTCCCGGCATCGTGCGCCTGGCTGATGAGGCCCGTCCCATCCAGCTCGCCGTCAGCCTGCACGCCGCCACGCAGGCAGAACGCGCTGTTCTTGTGCCGGTGGCACAGCGCTGGCCGCTCGACGCACTCATGGACGCCTGCCGCTACTACGTCGGCAAACAGCAGCGCCGCATCTTTTTTGAATGGACCCTCATCGCCGGCCGGAATGATACGACCAAGCAGGCCCACGCGGTCGGCCGGTTGCTGCGCGGTCTCCAGGCGCAGGTGAATCTCATTCCGCTTAACCCGACGCGGGACTATGACGGCGCGCCCAGCGACCACGGCGCCGCACGCCGCTTTCAGGAGATTCTTACCGGCTACGGCCTGCCCAGCACGGTGCGCCAGCGCCGGGGCCTCGACATTGCCGCCGGTTGCGGCCAGCTGGCGACGGCCAGGTCGGGCTGATCTGCTGGGCTCACTGCGATCGGTCTTTGGTCCGCCCGGCGGTCGGACCCTACTTGTTTTCCAGCTCTCGCAATGCATCCGCAGCGATCCAGCGAGCTGACCGGGAATCAAGTTTCCGGATGTCCTTGGCGGCCACGATGGCGGCACGGCGCAGGCGCGGGTTGCGCTTGCCGATCTGCCGGAGCGCCCAATTGACCGCCTTCTTCACGAAATTGCGTTCATCGGTCGCCTCCCGCCGGATGACCGGAAGGAATTCGAGAAACACCACATCGGGCAACTCTTTTCGATGCACCGCCAGACCCGCCATGAGCACGAACCCGCAGCGCTTGACGAACTCCGCCCGGCGGGCGCTCCACATATGCGCCTTTTCGATCGCAAACGGCGTGCGATCGAACAGCACGCAGCAGCAGGCGTCCGTGGCGCCCCAGTTGTCGCATTCGCGGGTCCACTGCTCCATCTGGCCGCGGGTGACCTGGTGTGGATCATCGATGAGCGTGGCGATGATCCGCGCTTCGTGCACGGCGGTTATCCATAACTCCAGGGCCAGGGCATGATCCCGCCGGTGCCGGCGGGCGATGTCGCGCAATACCGGCGCGCGGATGCCGAGGTGTTCACCCTGGGGTGCAATCCCGTAGCGCCGCTGGCCCTCAATGTCGGCCGGATTGCGCAGCGTGCGCAGGTGCGCGATTATTTCCGCCGCCGTGGTCATTTCCGTGCCCGCCGCGCCCGCACCGCCCCAGCCAGTTTCGCCAGCACGGGAATGGTCTTCTCGAACGAGAGACAGGGGTCCGTGATGCTCTGCCCGTAAACGAGCGGCCGGGCGTGGTCGTCCTGCGTCCCGCCCAGCAGATTGCTCTCGAGCATCACGCCGCAGATGGCGTTTTCTCCGGCGGCAATCTGCGCCGCGAGTTCGGCGGCCACGGCCGGCTGGCGCTCGGCATCCTTGCCGCTGTTGGCGTGGCTGCAATCGACCATGACGAACGGCGGCAGGCCGGCCGCGCGAAGCAGCTCTCCGGCGGCGTGCACGTGCTCCGCGGCGTAGTTCGGCCCGCGAGTGCCGCCGCGCAGAACGAGATGGCAGCGATCGTTGCCCGCGGTGCCCAGCACGGCCGGCGCACCTTCCATGGTGAGCGAGGGAAACCAGTGCGGGTGCCGCGCTGTGCAAAGGGCGTCGACCGCCACCTGCACATCGCCGTCAGTGCGGTTTTTGAACCCGACCGGCATGGAAAGGCCCGAGGCGAGCTCGCGGTGCACCTGGCTCTCGACCGTGCGCGCCCCGATGCCACCCCAGGTGACGAGGTCTGCGTAATACTGCCCGAGCGTCGTGTCGAGAAACTCGGTGGCGACCGGCAGGCGCAGCGCCGCGAGATCGATCATCAGTTTTCGCGCGAGTCGCAGCCCCTTGTTGATCTGGAAGCTGCCGTCGAGATCGGGATCGTTGATGAGTCCTTTCCAGCCGATGATGGTGCGCGGTTTTTCGAAGTAGACTCGCATGACCACGAACAGCTCGGAGGCATGGCGCGCGGCCAGCCCATGCAGGCGTGCCGCGTATTCGCCCGCCGCCGCCGGATCATGGATCGAGCATGGTCCGACCACCGCCAGCAGCCGGTCGTCGCGCCCAAGGATGATTTCCTCCACGATGTGCCGGCCCTGTGCCACGAAATCCGCCCCGGCATCATCCAGCGGCAGCTCCGCGGCCAGGATCGCAGGAAAAAGCAGCGGGCGGGCGGCACGAATGCGAAGATCGGATGTGGGCAGACGGGACATGAAGAAGCGTTTGGTCGGTCGCTTACAGTCCCAACTGCTGTTTTGCCTGCGCCACCGCCGGCGTGCCGGCGAGCGCCGGCAGTGAGGGTGCCCCCGCGAGACCGAGGCGCTGGGCTCGGGCGAGGAGACCTAGCAGCAGCAGGGAAGCAAACTCCGATTCCGCCGCCGCCGTGCCCAGGCGGGCCGCCAAGTCGGCCGGCAGCACGAGCTGCGCCGGGGGCAGGACCTGTTTCTCGCCAAAGAAAAGAGTGAGCCCTGCGCCGAGCATCTCGATGTAGTCGCGCAGCTTCGCGGGCGGCGCGTAGACAAGGCCCTGCCCGGCGGGGTGGGGCGTGACCTCCATGAAGGCGCGCAGTTGTGCGCCAAATTGCGCCAGCGTCTGGTCGGCGGTCGCCGGCGCCCACCGCACGGTGAACGCCTTGCGCTCACGAAACTTTTTCACCTCCCAGAGGCGCAGCACGAGTTCGTAGTCGGCGTGCTCCTGCCGCAGGGCGCCCGTGAACACATAATCAAGGCCGCCCTCGGTTGTGTCGACCAGTTGGCGGATATGTTCCGGCGCCCACTCGGCAGCGAACAACCCGTAGTGCTCCCGCCGCATGGTGGCGACCACGGCGACAGAGGCGTAGCCGGCGCTGAAGAAAAGCGCCTCCGAAAGCCACAATGGAATCCCGCGGGAGAGCCGGCCCAGTTCATCCTCGGGTTGCTTTATGCTCCCGGTAGCGTGCTCCAACCCAAGCAGGGCCAGCTGGCCGAAGGCAACGCGGCGACGCTTGCCCTCCTTGGGCGGCAGCAGACCCGGGATGTTTTCAAGACCATAAAACCAGATGGGCTTGCTGATGCTTACCAAGTCGATCCTCGGCAACTCAGCGTCCACCGTGGCATCGGGTGACGGGGTTGGGGCCATCTCCCCCTCGGTCTCCAGCAGCAACATATCGGCGATGACATTGGAGAATCCGAACAGACGCTCCTCGAGTTCGGGCCGGTTGAGTGCGAAGAGCAGGTCGAGTACGTGCTGCGCGGACAGCGGATCCCGGACGGCCAGATAGGCTTGAAGCAGGTTGACGCCGGTCGCGGGACCGTGACGCTGCGCGTCGTAGCGCGGCGCGATAAGCTCGATGATTTCCCGTGTACAGCCAGCCAAACCGAGATCGCCGGAAATGGTCACGAGCACGTCCGGCCGGTCCCCGGCGGTGGCGAGCACCTCCTCATAGAGGGCCATGGCGCCGGCGGGGTTCTTGAGTTCGAGCGCCTCGCGCGCCTGCTGGAGGCGGGCGAGGACACCGACCCCGCCCGCGGCGGATGTTTCAATTTGTGGCGCGAGACGTGGAGACTGGATCCCGGCGGGCTCCGTTACGGGCACTGGCGGTGTTGCTGCCGCCGGCTTGTCCGCGGATGGCTGGCGGGCGGACTTTTTAGAAATAAACCGGTCAAGCAATCCCATGGATCACAGGGAAAAGCACCCCAGCCTTGCACGCGAAGCAAAATTTGCCCTTGCCCTTGCGGTGCGTCGCCCGGAGGAAATCCCTTAGCGGTGTTCGATGAGTTCTTCCGCCGGATAACGCACTTTCTTCGCGGCCGCATACTTGTCGTCTGCGGCGCGGTAACCGAGCGCGCAGGCACACACCGTGGAGTATCCCTTGGCAGGCAGACCGAGCACCTCGTCAAACTTGGCAGGATCCAAACCCTCCATCGGGCAGGCATCGATGCCGAGCAGGGCGGCGGCCGTCAGCAGGTTGCCGAGAGCAATGTAAGTCTGCCGCGCGGCCCATTCATTAACCCAGGCGCTGCGCGGCCCCTTGACCAGGTCCCCAACCATCATGTCGTAATAGCCCTGGAGGGAGCCCCGCGGCATCCCGCGGGAATCAGTCGTCAAATTGACGAATTTTGTCACGTCCGCCTCGGACATGGTTGTCTTCCGTGCGAAGACGACGAAATGCGAGGCATCGGTCACCTGCGGCTGGCCCCACGCGAGCGGTTTGAGCGCCTCCCGGAGCTTCGGGTCGCTGACGACGATGAAGCGGTAGGGCTGCAGCCCGTAGGAGGAGGGCGAGAGCACAAGCGTCTGCTCGAGCGACGCCCATGTGGCGGCGGAAATCTTCCGCGTCGGGTCGAACTTCTTTGTAGCATAGCGCCACTTGAGCTGCGTGAGCAGCGTGTCGAGGGAAATGGTTGTCATGGATGGAGGGTCTTCTCTCTAACCGCTTTCCGGAATAATGCAATCCGGCCGCCGCCGTCCTGTTTATTTCCTGCCGTGATCTATCGTGCCGCGCCCAGCGGGGCTCCTTTTCCGGTTTATCCCGGCTGGTGCTCGATCTGCACTCCGCCGGACGCGCGCGGACTGATCAAGGGGAATCCGCGTTGACCCGTCCGTGGTAGTGGCTAGCTAGAACCCCTCCGAACGTTGAACCGCGTCTATATCAAAACCTACGGATGCCAGATGAACGAGCGCGACAGCGAGGCCGTCGCCGCGTTGCTGCGCGCCCGTGGATATCGCCTGGTCCAGCACGAGGACGATTGCGACATCATGCTGCTTAACACCTGCAGCATCCGCGACCTCGCCGAGCAAAAGGCGATCGGCAAGGCGGGTTACATGGCCGCGCGCAAAAAACGCCGGCCGCAGTTCATCCTCGGCATCCTGGGTTGCATGGCGCAAAACCGCGGCGCCGCGCTGCTCGACCTGCTGCCCGACGTCGACCTCATCGTCGGCACCCAGAAGTTTCACCGGGTGCCCGGCTATCTTGACAACCTCCGCGCCGCCCGCGCGGCCGGCGTGCCTGTGGGCGACACGATCATCGACATTGCCGAGGAGGCCGGCTCGCAGAACACCATCCGCGACCATGTGCTGGACGAACGGCAGGTCACCGCCTTCGTCTCCATCCAGCAGGGCTGCAACATGGATTGCACCTTCTGCATCGTGCCGAAGACGCGCGGCGACGAGCGCTCGCGTCCGATGGACGACATCCTGGCGGAATGCCGCGCGCTGGCGGAGCGTGGCGTGAGGGAGATCACCCTGCTCGGCCAGATCGTCACCAGCTACGGCCGGCGTTCTGCTGGACAGCAGAATGCGCACGCCGGCGGCGCGACTCCTTTCGTGCAGCTGCTTGAACGCCTCCACGAAATCGACGGTCTTGCGCGCCTGCGTTTCACCTCGCCCCATCCGCGAGGCTTCAAGCGGGATCTCGTCGAGGCCTACGGCCGGCTGCCCAAGCTGTGCGAATGCGTCCACCTGCCGCTCCAGTCGGGCAGCGACCGCATCCTGCGCGCAATGAACCGGCCCTATACGCGGGAGTGCTACCTGCAGATCGTCGATGCCCTGCGCCGCGCGCGACCCGATATGTATTTCTCAACCGATGTCATCGTGGGTTTTCCCGGCGAGACCGAGGCGGACTTCACGCAGACCCTGGAGCTATTCGAAGCCGTGAACTACGACATGGCTTACATCTTCAAGTACTCGATCCGCAGCGGGACGCCCGCGGCCACGATGCCCGGCCAGGTGCCCGACGCGGTGAAGGAGGAGCGCAACCAGATTCTCCTGCACCTCCTCGAGAAAAATTCCCGCCGCCGGAACCAGTCGCTCATCGGCACGGTGCAGGAGGTGCTCGTGGAGGGTCCCGACAAAAAGGGATTGCGCTACATGGGCCGCACGCGCGGCAACCGCACGGTGCATTTTGAGGCCACCGAGCGCCTCATTGGCAAACTGGTGCCCGTGCACATCGCGCGCGCCACCACGAGCGCGCTCTACGGCGAGCCGGCGCTGGCCGGGGTGGAGCCTTGACCCACCGGCCTCCGTCCCGAAATATGTTTTCCCGGCGCCCCCGCCGGGTTTCCCTTTAGTTGAAGCCAAGCATCGCATGTCCCTTTTTCTCGCCACGTTTCTCCCTGGATTTTTTCTCACCGCGCTCGGCGTCCTGCTGCTGCTCAACAGCCCCGTGGTGATCTCCACGCTCAAGGCCCTGCCGCGTTCGCCGGCCGGCGCGCTGGGGTTTTTCGGCGGCGGCGTGCTGTGGTTTTTGTTCCGCGTGGCCAATATGGGCGACGCCGACCGCATCATTGGCGGCTCGAATGTGCCCTGGGTGATCGGCTTTGCCGCGCTGGGTGTGCTGTCGATCAAGTACGTGCCCGACTTCCTCGCCGTGCGCGGGCTCAGTATTCTCATGCTGCTCGTCGCCACGCCGCTGCTTGATGCCGCCTTTATGGAGTACGACCATCCGCAACGGTTGCTTCTGGTAACCATGATCTTTGCGGCCGTCGTCGCCGCCCTCTACCTCGCCGCCGTGCCCTACCGGTTGCGCGATTTTTTCCAGTGGCTGTTCGCCACCCCGGGGCGGGGGCGGGCGCTCGGTACGGGATTGCTCGTCTGCGGAATTTTACTCAACATCGTGGCGTTCACCTACTAACCCCCGCGCCCATGACCCCGCCGCCGAAGGAAGTCAACGGCCTGTTAATGTTAATCGCCGGCCCCACCGGCACCGGCAAGACGACGCTGTGCCGGCGGCTGGTCGCCGCGCATCGGGAGGTCGAGCGCATCGTCACCTGTACCACGCGGGCCAAGCGCGAGGACGAACAGCACGGCGTCGATTATTATTTCTTGAGCAACGCCGAATTCGATGAGGCGCTGGCCAATGATGAATTCCTTGAATGGGCGCAGGTGCACACCTCGCGCTATGGCACGAAGAAAAGCGCCGTCTTCAACAAACTCGACCGTAATGTCGACCTCGTGGTCAATGTCGACGTGCAGGGGGCGCGCGCCTACCGCCAGGCCTTTGAGGGCCACTCGACCATGCGCGGCCGGCTCGTGGCGGTTTTCATCATGCCGCCGGACATGGAGACCATTTATGACCGCCTGCTCACGCGCGGGCAGGACTCGAAGGAGCAAATCGAGCGGCGCATGAGGACCGCGCTTTATGAAGTGGAGCAATGGACGCAGCAGGACTATTGCATCGTGACCGGCACAAAGGAGGAGGATTATATCCGGCTCGAGAGCATCTGGCGGGCGGAGAAATGCCGCGTCTCCCGGTTGCGTCTGGCGGTGGCCACAGCCGACTCGCGCCTGCCCTTTCAATAGCAGGCAAGCCATGCCCCCGGGGCGTTGATCGGGTCAACGCGGTCGGCCGCCTGATCGCCCGCGCTAGAGCAGGGCGGTCGGCAGCTCGTCGCCTTGGGCCGGCGGTTTGGTGCGGCGGCGCCCGGCGGTGGACTGAAGCCTCCGGGTCAGGTCAGCAGGGACCTGGAAAATGTAGCGGCGCCCCTCCTTGCCCACCGCCAGGAGTTCGCGCCGGCTCAGATCGAAAAGATCGTCACGCGCCGTTTGATGGGTGACGCCCTGGCTCCGCTGGTGGCCGGCAACCACATACCGCGTGTCGGGTTTGCGAAGCGCGTGCGCGATCAGGGCCTGCTGGCGCGGGTTGAGCTCCGCAAAACCCCGCAGCTTCTCTTTCGCCTCCCGCACTTCGTCTGTTTTTCGCACGGCCCGACCGTGCAGGGCCTCCACAGCCGCGTGGATGACCGTTGCCTGATGAAGGATGAAATACGTGAGGTCATTGTCGTCGGTCTCCGTCTGCAGAAAGGCTCGCGCGTAGTCCGCCGGTGCCTGCAGCAGAACGGGGGAGATTGAGAGGAGCTCAAAGAGCGGATAAGCTTGGCGCAGCATCGCCCAGCGAAACAGGGCGCGCGCGGTGCGTCCGTTGCCGTCGAGAAACGGACGATCATGGGCCAGCCAGAAGTGCAGGATGACCGCCCGGATGACCGGATGGATGAAAAATTCCGGCGTCCGGCCATTGGCAAAGGCGCACATCTGTTCCATGCGCCGCGGCAATTCGCCGGCCGGAGGCGGCTCGTGTTGCACCGCCCCCGCGGGGTCGGCCAGCAGCGATTCTTCCCCGTTGCGCCGGAGACGTCCGGCCGCGCCTGGTTCATCCAGTGTTCCCTCCGTGATGCACCGATGCAGTTCCAAGACAATTTTTGGACTGAGTTCGCGGTCCTGCAACCCGCGGACCCGCTCCAGCGTCAGCTGCAGGTTAACTATCATCTGTTCGCTTCTTTCACCCGGCGGCCGGCCGGTGCGCAGCATTTCCTTCGCCACTGCATAATGCGTCGTGGCTCCGGCCAGCCGGGCAGACGCGATGGCCTCCTCGAAAAGCATGCTGGCGATGAACCGGCTTAAATCCTCGGGCCCGATGTCCATTTCGTTCCGGCCATGATCCAGATGATGCAGAAGTTCAACCAGTACATCCGGTATGTTAAAATTAAACGGCTGTTTCCGGCGGTTGCTAAAGGGGATGAAGTGGAGTCGTGAAGAACGCGCCAGTTTCAAGGCGGCCCACCAGACTTCATGACTGATTCCCCCTGGTTGTGGTTGCTTCTTCAACTCATCCCAATGCAAATAGCACTCTCCGGGCACTAATTTTTCATACGCCTCCAGTACCAGAGCCCATTGTTGGGGAATAATATCGGTAATTGTAGGAGGGAGCTTCATTTCATGGGTTTTTATCCTATTTATTTAATTATTAGGATATCGCTAATATATGTAATCCTATTTTCTATTGCTTTTGGATCAAACTAGCAAAAGCAAGTTCATGGTCAAACAAATCGCTCAGCGTTCCGGATCTGGCTGGGCCGGCTGTTTTAATCAGGCCTGGATCTGTGGTCGCGCGGGTTCCGGCCAGTCCAAATGGAAGAACTTGCCACGGGGTTGATCAACCCGCTCGTAGGTGTGGGCGCCAAAATAATCGCGCTGCGCCTGCAGCAGATTGGCCGGCAGGCGGGCGGTACGATAGCCGTCGTAGTAGGCAAGAGCTGAACCGAAGGTCGGTGCCGCCACTCCGTGTTGGGCGGCCAAAGCCACGACCTTCCGCCAGTTTTCCTGCGCCTCCTTCACTGTTTTATTGAAGTAAGGGTCGAGGAGCAGGTTTGCCAGGCGGGGATTGCGGCCGTAGGCCTCGGTAATTTTCTGCAAAAAGCCGGCACGAATGATGCAACCACCCCGCCAGATCTGGGCGATGGCGCCGAAATTCAACGTCCAATTATATTCCTTCTGGGCCTCGCGCATGAGTTGGAAACCCTGTGCGTAGGAGCAAATCTTCGAGCAATAAAGGGCATCATGGATGGCCTGGATCAGTGCCGTCCGGGCGCCGCGGTATGACTTCTTGGCGGGACCCTTGAGTATCTTGGCCGCCGCGACCCGTTCCTCCTTGATGGCAGACAGGCAGCGGGCGAAAACCGCCTCGGCGACCGTGGGGGCGGGCACGCCCATGTCGAGGGCGTTGACGCTGGTCCATTTACCGGTGCCCTTCTGGCCGGCGGTGTCGAGGATGACGTCGACCAGCGCCTTGGATTTTGTGACAGGATCTTTCTGCTGAAGAATGTCGGTGGTTATCTCGATGAGATAGGAATCGAGCGCTCCTTTATTCCATTCGGCGAAGACGGCCCCAATCTCTTCCGCCTTCAAGCCGAGCAGACTCCGGATGAGATAGTACGCTTCGCAGATCATCTGCATATCCCCGTACTCAATACCGTTATGAATCATCTTTACGTAGTGGCCGGCGCCGTCGGGGCCGATGTAAGTGGCACAAGGCACTCCTCCGGAAACGGGTTTGCCGGGCGTGGCACCGAGGATGGGGCGGCCGGTCTTGGCGTCGACCTTGGCGGCAATGGCATTCCAAATCGGCTCCAATTCCTTGTAGGCGGCTGGGTCTCCCCCGGGCATGAGCGCGGGTCCGAAACGCGCCCCGGTTTCCCCTCCGGAAACGCCGGAGCCGATGAAGCGGAGCCCTTTTTCGCGGAGCGCCTTTTCGCGGCGAATGGTGTCGGTCCATTTGGCGTTACCGCCATCGATGATAATGTCCCCCTGCTCAAGGAGCGGAATGAGCCCATCGATGACGGCATCGGTGGGTCCCCCCGCCTGGACAAGAAGGATGATCCGGCGCGGCCTAGTGAGGGACCGGACTAATTCCTGAAGGGTCGTGGCGCCGACAAGGCCACCCGGGGTGGCGGGGTTTCCCGCCAGGAACTTGGCCATTTTCTCGGTTGTTCGATTGTAAACCGAGACCTGAAAGCCGTGGTCGGCAATGTTGAGCGCCAGATTTTGCCCCATCACCGCAAGGCCGATGAGTCCGATGTCTGAATGGGATTTTGGCATGCGCAAAAAATTGATCCGATTTTCCGGCAAAGACCAATCATTTTCCCCGCGTCGCTGGCATCACTCAACCCAAACTAGTCCCGCATACCGCCGCTTATTTTCCCCACCGGGGATTGGGCACGTAGGGGGCGATCGCGTTGATGATGGGGCTGAGAAACTTGGGCTCGTTGCGTTCGTGAACCCATGTGAGCATCAGCACCATCAAGGTGACCAGGATGATGATGCCCAGCACAAACTTGTTCATCCGGGCCGCCACTTTAAAAAGAACGATCACCAC
Organism: uncultured Opitutia bacterium; assembly: GCA_903940425.1. Lineage (GTDB taxonomy): Bacteria > Verrucomicrobiota > Verrucomicrobiia > Opitutales > Opitutaceae > Fen-1467. The sequence goes on from CAJAKX010000022.1 coordinate 24,803, forward strand.
CAGCACGAGCAGGGCCGCCAGCCCAAGATTAACCAGATTCTTCTTGGGAAGATGCCGTATTTTCTCAATGGCGCTGATAGCAAAATAAAGCATGTTGGGTGACGTTAATGCCGCCGGGCGCGGACACGAGCCGATTATGAGCCCGGTTTTATTTTACGATTTTCTTTTAGAAACGGGTTTATGGGTTTTCCCCGGGGCCGGTTGACTTATCCATTCCGAACTACCGGTGGCATAGTGCTCCTTCTTCCAGATGGGCACGCGTTTTTTCGTCTCATCGATAATGTAACTGCAGGCGGCGAATGCTGCGCCACGATGCTCGGCTGTCACTCCCGCCCATACGGCAATGTCCCCGATCTTCAGCCGGCCGCGGCGGTGCACACACGCGGCTGAAAAAATGGCGAATTTCCGCCGTGCCTCGGCGATGATGCGCGCCCCTTCTTTTTCGGCGAGTTCGCGGTAGACTTCATATTCGAGCAGGCAAACCTCCCGGCCGGCATTGCGGTTGCGCACCCGGCCCTCGAATGACACGTAGCCGCCCGTGCGGGAGTCGCGCAGTTCTCGCCGCAGGGCGCCGGGGTTGAGTGATGTGGATGAGATGCGAAACATGGGTATGCCCTAGCCCCCCGCGAAGGGTGGTATGAAAACCACCCTGCCGCCGTCCTCTAGCGGTGCATCCCAGGCCGCGAAATCATCGTTGATCGCCACCTTTAATCCCCCGGCTGGCAGGGTGAAACCGTGCCGCCGGCACAGCTCCTGGTAAAGCGCCGCAGGGGTGTCGGCCGGGGTCTCGATCTTTTCTTCGCTACACCCCGCCTGTTCGCGGAGCACGGCGAAATACTGCACCTGGATGCGTTTCATTGATTTTGTCCGTTACCAAGGCCACGGGTTTACCCATCCGGGAAAAGTCTGGTTTTATTTCCTCCTCCCGGAAAAATCATGAGGCGGCCCGGTAGTCTTGCTTGCCACCGGTCTTCGCAAGGAGGCGCACCTCCTTGATGACGATGCCGTGCGAAACCGCCTTCGCCATGTCGTAAAGCGTGAGCGCGGCAACGGTCGCTCCGGTGAGCGCCTCCATTTCGACGCCGGTTCTCGCGTGCGTCTGCACCCGGCAGTGGATGGTCACTTCGCGCCCGTCTTTTGTCGGTTTGATGTCGATCTTGCAGTCCTCGATCGGCAGCGGGTGGCAGAGCGGTATGATTTCGCTCGTTTTTTTTGCTCCCATGACGCCGGCGAGCACGGCCGTCTGGAAAATCATTCCCTTCTGGGTGGCGATGTCCCCGTTTTTCAACCGGGTGGCAAGCTGCGCAGGCAGTGACACGACCGCCATGGCGTGCGCGGTGCGCTTGGTCACCGGCTTGCTGCCGACGTCGACCATCGCCGGGCGGTTCTTCGCGTCGCGGTGAGATAACATGCGCGTTAATGTTGCGCAAAGCCGCGGGGGCGCAAAGGGATTTTACGCCCGGGGTTATCAAATCCAGGCCCAGAACCGGACTGCCGTGCCGGCGGCAAGCTCTTCCTGTCCGGCCGGCAGCTCGATGAATCCATCCGTGCCCGTGAGGCCGGTGAAGTCACCCGACGTATTGAGTGGAACGGGCGCCGCCTGCTGCTCGCCGCGCGGCCCGGGGGTGATTTTGACCGGCAGGAAACCAGTCAGTTCAGGCTTCAACATGACCCGCTCCGCCAGTACCGCGAACCGCGGCTTCTCCGGGGTAAGGCCGCTCATCCTGGCGAGCGCCGGCAACACGTAACGGTGCAGGCAGATGTAGGAAGAGGCTGGATTGCCCGGCAGGGCGAAGACGGGCGTGCGCCGCGGACTGAGTCCGAACCAGAATGGTTTGCCCGGTCGCTGCGCCACCCCTTGAAAGCATTTCTTTACGCCGAGTTCGTCGAGCACCCGCGGTAGAAAATCAAACTTCCCCTTCGAGACGCCACCCGTGATTAACACCACGTCATATTCGGCCACGAGGTGCCAGAGCAGGTGCTCAATCTCGTGCCGCATGTCGCGCAGGTGGTATCGTTCCACGCGCGGATGGCCGCCGGCAATGAGTGCGGCCCGCAGTGCATAATCATTGGAACGGCGGATCTGGTGCGGCGCCACGGGGGAACTTACTTCAACCAGTTCGTCGCCGGTCGCCACCACGGCGATCTCCGGCTGCAGGGTCACGGCGAGGTGGGCATAGCCGCAGGCCGCGGCCACGGCGATTTCCCGGCCGGTAAGCCTTACGCCCGGTTGTACCACCACGGAACCGGTGGCGTGATCCGATCCCCGCCGGTGCACCGCCTGGCCGGCCACAATGTTCGCGCCGGCCGCGACTATCATACCCCCGTGCCCCCGGGTGGTGTCTTCGTAGGGCACGACCGTATCCGTGCCGCCGGGCAGCACCGCCCCGGTCATCACTTCAATGCAGGCGTCGTTGGCCGGGAGCGAGAGTGGAAGGGTGCCGGCCGCCTGTACCCCCGTCACGCGGAAGCACCGCGTTCCCGCCAGCCAGGCGTCATGCCGGAGCGCATAGCCGTCCATCGCCACCCGGTCGAACGGCGGCAGCTCGCGATCCGCCACGAGGGTTTGGCGCAGCACGCGGCCATGCGCATGCACCAGCGGACAATCCTCGGCTGGGAGGGGCGCGACGGCCTCCAGCACCTGTTTTTCGGCTTCGGCGACGGAAAGCATGGCCGGACACTTTAACCGGGAGTCCGTGAAGGTCACAGAGGAAATATCATCATCCCGTCTTTTTTACATGCCGCCTGGAACGTCGCCGCCGGTCATCTATCTCGCGGCCACAGGCTGTTTTTTATTCGCTTCTTTGCGCTTCCGCGGCTTTGCGTTTACGTCTTTCTTCTCATGTCCGCCCTGCGCGACCAGTATGCCCGGCCATTGCGCGATCTGCGCATCTCGGTGACCGACCGCTGCAACTTTCGCTGTCCCTATTGCATGCCGGCGGAGGTGTTCGGCCCCGACCACGTCTTCCTTCGGCACTCGCAGTTCATGTCGCTTGCCGAGCTCCGTCGCATCCTGCAGCAGTTCCGGCGGGCGGGCGTGGAAAAGATGCGCATTACCGGAGGCGAGCCGCTTCTGCGCCCCGACGTGCCCGAGCTTGTCCGCCTGCTCAAGCAGGAGCTGGGGGTGCCCGATGTGGCGCTGACAACCAACGGCTGGCTGCTGGCGCGCGCCGCCCCGGCCCTGCGGGCCGCCGGCCTTGACCGCCTGAACGTCAGTCTCGACAGTCTTCATCCCGAAACCTTCGCCCGCATGAGCGGTGGCGGTCGGAACCTGAAGGTTGCGCGCGTGCTGCAGGGCATCACGGCCGCCGCCACGCTGGGTCTCCCGGTCAAGATCAACATGGTGGTCCAGCGCGGCGTGAACGACGGCGACATTCCCGAGATGGCCGCGTGGGCCCGCACCCACGGTTTCACGCTGCGCTTCATTGAGTTCATGGACGTGGGTAATTACAATGGCTGGTGCCGTGATCTGGTCGTGCCGGCGCGGGAGATCGTGGCGCGCCTCGCCGCCCTGTGGCCACTTGAATCCTGCAGCCCCGCCTATCCGGGGGAGGTCGCCGCGCGCTACCGTTATCGGGATGGCCGGGGTGAGATCGGCCTGATCAGCAGCGTCACCGAGCCTTTCTGCCGCGACTGCCATCGCGCCCGGCTTTCGGCTGACGGAAAACTCTACACATGCCTGTTCGCCTCGACCGGCTGGGATTTGCTGGGCGCGCTACGCTCCGGCGCAAGCGATGAGGAGCTTTTTTCCTATCTCAACCGCGTCTGGCGCGGCCGGCTTGACCGCTACTCCGACGAGCGCGCGGAGCGGCTCGCGCGCCATGAGACGCGCCGGAAAATCGAGATGCGTTATATCGGCGGCTGAAGAACGTTTCCCGGGGCGGCGCCCCGGCCGCGGCCTTCATTGATACCGCTTCGCCCGCCCGAAGTAGTCGAGCATCCAGACCTCGCGCCAAACGCGGAAACGACCTTCGTAGGTCATCTTGCCGTATTCCTCTCGCTGGTCGTGCGGCAGGAGAAACCCGAGTTCAATGTTGAGGCGCTCCAGCTCGAACTGCTGCTGGTTAAGGTCCTCCGCCGGATCCTCCGTCCACGGCTCGGGGGTTTCGCCGGCAGCGGCCAGGCGCCGCTGGTGTCGCGTCAGCAGCCGGGGCAGACTGCGGCTCCATGGGTTTCTTTCCACCAGCCAGTTTTCGGGATAGAAACCGCCGAACGGCAGATAGAGGTTGTCGGTGACATAGCGCAGCCCGTCGTTCGTGCGCGAAGTGAGGGTGTAGCACACGGAGATGGCCCCGTTGGCCTGCGGCACGAAGGTCACCTGGATGCGGGTTCGCGCCTCCTGGTCCTGATAGATGGAAAGCCGGAGGTAGATGCCGCCCCCGATTTCGGCCTTCAGCGCCTGCACCTGGGTGCATTTGTTGGCCCGCAGCCATTCCCGGACCTTGAGCAACCGGGGGTGAGTGGGCCACTCCTCGCCGCTGGTGTTGATCGCGTAACGGGGAAAAAGCGGCAGCGGACTCTGGCTGAGCGCGGAAATGGCGATCCAGTTGTAAACCGTCTCCAAAAGAAACCAGAGGAGAAACAGGGCCGCGGTCAGCACCCAGAACGGCCGGGTGCTCCAGCCCCATTCGATCGTTAAAAATGCGCCGCCAAAGGCGAACAACAACCAGCGCAGCCAGCGCACGAAGATGGCGATCACGGGTGACGCCAGGCGCTGGTTAAGCGAAAAAAGCACCAGCGAGAGGAGGGCGGCCGCCAGCAGCAGATAAACGGGATCGAATTCCACGGTGGGTGAAAAAAGATAAGACCGCGCGGGGTCGAACTCCCGGCGCCCCGGCTGGTTGCGCCCGCCGGCCGTTAACTCAGCCGCACCGGCATGATGACGCAGATGAAGCTTTCCAGCGTCTTGAAAACGCCCGGGCTGACCTCGTCCTTCAGCTCAAAAAAGACCTCGTCCTTGGTGAGCGCCCGCAACGGATCCAAGACGAACTGCGGGTTGAACGCCACCTGCAGATCCGGCCCGCTGTAGGAGATGGCCATCGACTCGTGTGATTCACCGAAGTCGGGGCTCGCGGCTGTGATTTCCAGCAGATTGCTCGTGAGCTTGATCTTGACGGAGTTGGATTTCTCACTGCACACGAGCGCGGCACGATGAACGCATTGCTGGAAGAGTTCTCGCTCCAGCTTGATGCGTTGATGGGTTTCCTTGGGGATGACCTGCTGGTAGTTGGGATAGTTGCCCTCCACCACCTTGGAAAAGAGGTAAATGTTCTCGACCAGCCCGCTGGTGTCCTTTTCCGTGGCGATCTGGAACGACGCGCGGCGTTCGTTGAACGAGATCTTGACCTTGGCACCCTTGTCGAGCAGCCGCAGCAGTTCTCCCACCGTTCGCGCGGGCAGGATGATGCTGCCGGCGCTGGCCGCGGGAATCTCCAGCTCCTTGCTGATCAATGCGAGACGGCGCCCGTCGGTGGCCACCAGCGAGAGTTTTCCATCGCGGAAGTTGAAATAAACCCCGTTGAGGATGTAGCGGGTTTCATCAGCGGACTGGGCGTAGGCGACGCACTTGAGCATGTTGACCAGCTCGGCTTGCTCGAGGGAAAACGACTTGTCGTCGCCGAACTCCGGCAGCGGTGGAAACTCCTCCTTGCCGATGCCCATGATGCGGAACTGTGAACCCCCGGAGGTGAGCTTCACCTGGTGGTTGGGTGTGGAGTCGAGGGTGACATCGACGTTGGGCAACTCACGGACGATAGTCGCCAGACGTTTGACCGGAAGCGTGACTGAGCCGGTCTCCTTCACCTCGGCCTTGATTTTACAACGAATGCCGAGATCGAGATTGGTGGTGGTAAGGGAAATATGATCCTTTTCCGCTTCAATCAGGACATTGCTGAGGATCGGCATCGTGGCTTTGGAGCCGACTACGTTAAGGACCTGCTGCAAGCCGTTGCTAAAATGGTCGCGGTTGATTTTGAACTTCATGTGGGGTGGGCCAGTTGGACCGAAACAGTGAGTCACTAACAAAGGGTAATCAGAGAGGGATTCAATAAGGAATTATTCCATCATATTATGCTCGGTGAATTTGCCCAATAACCGGGCGTTCAGACGTGTTTTTCACTCGAAGCAGCGGAAGGCGGATGGGTGTGGATATGATCGTGACAGGCGTCCAGACAACCCATGGTTATTCACGAGTTGGTCCAGACAGGGAAGTTATTGAACGGATATTGGCGGTTTGTTCACGGCTTGTTTTCGCTGCAGGCGGAGCCGGCTGATCAGTTGGGCGCGGCGGATAAAACGAAACAGACCGGAAAAAATGTAGACGAAAAAGAGCGTCACCAAGGCGATTTCCTGCAGCCAGAAGATGAAACCCGCCACAATGATGATCAAAACAAACGTCCGGAACCGGGTCTTGGTCTGCCAATCCACCTGTTTGAAGCTCGGATAGCGAACCGTGCTCACCATGAGCAGGGCGATCAGCAACAGCAGCACCGGCAGGGCCAGAGACAGTTTATGCATTTCCCGGTTGTCCCCGGAGAGGTGCAGCAGCAGGAGCACCAGAGAGGCCACCGTTCCCGCCGCCGCCGGGACTGGCAGCCCGACGAAATCCTTGCTGCTATCCTTGGGCTTATGCAGGAACGGATTGGTGATGACATTGAAGCGCGCCAGCCGGACCGCGGCACAGAGCAGGTAGACAAAGCCGACAAACCAGCCGATTTGCCGGAACACCGGGTAGCCCTGTGTCGGTGAGAGAATCAAAAAAAACATCATCAAGGCCGGGGCGACGCCGAAGGACACCACATCCGCCAAAGAGTCGAACTCCGCCCCGAAGAGGGACTCGCGGCCACCCAACCGCGCCAGCCGGCCGTCAAGGGAATCGAAGATCACCGCGACCAGAATGAACCACACCGCTTGGGTATAAAGTTCGGCGGAAGTATGCACATAGGTGCCGGGCGCCATCGTCTCCAGGCGGGCCTGGATGCATTTGATGACGGCGACAAAGCCGCAAAACAGGTTTCCGGCCGTCATCAGATTCGGCAGGAAGTAAATCCGGCTGGCCTGCGTGACGTTATAGGGATTCTCCCGCGATTCGAGGTCGGGCATGGCGTGAAAAAGCAAGGCGGCGACAGGGCTAAGCGCACGAAGCCGCCCCATACGTTACTTCTTGGTCGTGGTCAGACTCTCCAGATACTTCCAAAATTTTGAGTGTTGCTCGAACAGCTGCTGCTCCGACACGGGCAGTTTCGTTCGAAAGAGGAAATCTTCCAGGGAGGCCTTGTGCAGGATGTAGTGCGTATGCAAGGTCTCGCTGCGGGCCGTGAAGTAGAAGCGGAAGTCGCCCGCCCGCAGCCGGTAGAACACCTTTCCGCCGCGGGAAAACCGACCGAGCGGCTCGCGCGGATGAGCGAGATCACCCGGGGTCAGCCGGCTGATAGGCTCGATGACGGCAAGCTGCACGAGCTTATCCAGTTTGTTCAGCTCGCGCATGCCCTGCTCGGAAAAAGTCACTTGATACATGGTTTCAGGCGGCACCCCGTTTGCCGTGGCCAGCCCCGGAAGCGGCGGGTGTTGATCATGCATACCCCTTTATCTACCAATTCAGCAAGATCACAAATGGAGGCGCCGGTGAATCACGCCTATCGTCCAGACAAGCAAGCATCTGCTTTTGGACGGGTGCCGCAGCAGGCCTGGTACGGGGAAGAAAACGATTCTGCTGTATCCAGCACCACGGAGGGGCTGCTGGCCGCAGCAAGGCAAAGACAGAAGGCGCCGGACGAAAACCCGGCGCCCTTGTGTCCAAAGCACTTCCCTATTGCTGCAGGGGCGAGCATTCGCGTGCGAGGGGCTGCGTTTTCCGCCCGTAGGTTGGCTCGACCTTGATCAGGGCGGTGGCTACGAACGACGGGATCGTTGCGATGCAGACCCAGATGAAGAATCTCACATAGCCGAGATGGTCCTGAATCCAGCCCGCCGGCATGCCGGGCAGCATCATGCCCAGCGCCATAAAACCCGTGCAGATGGCATAGTGGGTCGTCCGATGCTCACCAGCGGAGACCATCATCATGTAGACCATGTACGCAGTGAACCCGAAGCCATAGCCGAACTGTTCAATCGTCAGCGCGCCGCCGATGATGGCGAGGTTTGACGGCTGCATCACAGCCAAAACGACAAAGACGGCAATGGGCAGGTGCATGCTGATGAGCATCGGCCACAACATGCGCTTGAGCCCGAAGCGGGAGATGGTGTAACCACCCGCGAGGCCCCCGAGCAGCAGCGCGATGATGCCGATGGTGCCGTAAAGAAGGCCAACTTGCCGCGTGGTCAGCCCCAAGCCGCCGACATTGCGCCCGTCGAGAAGGAAGGGTGCCACCAGCTTCAGCAACTGGGCCTCCGCCAGCCGGAAAAGAAGCAAAAATCCCAGGATGACTTTGATGTCTCGCTTCCGGAAGAAGGTCGCGAAGACGGACAAAAAATCCGCCACCGGGCGCTGCGTAAGGCCGGCGGGGCGGTCGCCAGCCGGCCGGGGCAGGACGACAAGATGATACAGGCCCGCCAAAACGAAGAGCGCGGCGAGCAAGAAAAACACTCCGGCCCAAGCCCGGCGCGCGTCACCCAAGGTCTCCTGCAGACTGCCCGCCAGATAAACCAGACCACCCTGTCCGGCGATCATGGCAAGCCGGTAGAAGGTGCTGCGCACACCGACAAACGCCGCCTGCTGATGCGGCGGTAACGCTAACAGGTAGAATCCATCCGCCGCAATATCGTGGGTGGCGGAGCTGAATGCCAGCAGCCAGAAAATGGCGAGGGTTGCCCGGAAAAAGAACGGTGCCGGCACCGGGAGCGCGATCATGGCCAGCGCGGCCCCGACCACGAACTGCAGGGAGAAGATCCAAGAACGCTTTGTCCGGATCAGGTCCACCAGGGGCGACCAGAGCGGCTTGATGACCCAAGGCAGATACAGCCAGCTTGTGTAAAACGCGATGTCGGTGTTCGATATCCCAAGGCTCTTGTACATGATGACCGACACGGTCATGGCGACCACATAGGGAACGCCCTCGCAGAAATAGAGCGTTGGAACCCAGCGCCACGCACTTGGCGCATACGGCGAATGACTCGGCATGCCCACGGGGATTGGTGCGGACAGTGGTGGTCCGCCGGCCCCGCTGCAACGATAGATAGCGGGCACCGTCCGGACGCTGCCGCGACGGGGCGGGGAAAGTCAGTTCAACGACCGCGCGTGATAGTGGGTATGCAGCAGGTGGTGCGATTTCTCGCTGAGGGGCTGGCCCAGGAAATCCCGGTAGAGCAGGGCGACCGACGGATTCTCGTGCGACAAGCGCAGCTGTTTGCTCTCGTCTTCAGCAAAAATGGCCTTCATGCGCGCCAGGCGCACCTCGTTGGTGGTGAAGCGGGGCTGGCCGCCACCGCCGATGCAGCCGCCCGGACAGGCCATCACTTCAATAAAATGGTAGTGCGCCTCCCCCGCCTGCACCTTCTGGATGAGTCGCTCGGCGTTCGCCAGGCCGTGAGCCACGGCGAGATTAAGGGGCTGGCCTTTCAGGAATTTCCACTCCGGCACCGTGTCGGGGATGGTGATAGCGACCTCCTTAACCCCCGCCAGCCCGGCAATGGGAGTCACGTGCAGCTTTTCAAAAGGGAACGGCCGGCCGGTGACCATACACCAGACCGTGCGCAGCGCCGCTTCCATCACGCCGCCCGTGTTGGCAAAAATGTCAGCCGCGCCCGAGCTGATGCCTAGGGGCTGGTCCATCGTCTCGTCCGGCAATGCCAGGAAGTCGATGCCCGCCTGGGTGATCATGCGCCCCAGTTCGCGGGTGGTGAGCACCGCGTCGACGTCCTGTCCGCCGCCGCCGTTCATCTCGGGCCGCTGCGCCTCGAATTTCTTGGCGGTGCACGGCATCACCGACACGACCACAATGTCCCCGGGTTTTCGGCCGGTCTTCTGGGCGTAGTAGGTCTTGGCGAGGGCGCCGAACATCTGCTGCGGCGATTTGGCGGTCGAAAGGTTGGGCAGGAGATCGGGGTGGAAATACTCCGCAAACTTGATCCAGCCGGGGCAGCAGCTGGTGAACTGGGGCAGGGCCACGGGCAGCCGGTCGACCAGGGCCGTCTTGAGACGCATCAGCAGCTCGGTGCTTTCTTCAAGGATGGTCAGATCGGCGGTGAAGTTGGTGTCGAACACACGGGCGAAGCCCA
>CAJAKX010000023.1 GCA_903940425.1 uncultured Opitutia bacterium
CCCGGTAGTTTGCATCCCTTCTCCAGGGGCGCTGGCAGCAACATGTCTCCCGGAGGCTGATTGGCGGGGACGTGCATCGGAAGATCGGCAGGTTGACACCCACCCCCAGGGTAACGCCGCACGATCGCCTGAATCCAAATCGGCGGCGGCTCAGGTGGTGAATCTCCCTTCATGAAATTCCGCAGAACCAATGAATCCAGCCGACCGGCCCACGCCGTAACACCGGCTCAGGTCAGGTATGTTGCTTCGGGCTTTCCGAAGCTCGCGACCGCAGTTGACCCGGCAGCGCGTCCTGCTACGCTAACAATCATGAAGCTGAGGCACCGCATCAACAAACTCTCGCGGCTTAATCTGACAAAAGCCGACCGGGAGATTGCTGCCTTGAAGGACCAGTTCCGCAAGGAAGACGCGGCGTTGCGCAAGCTGGGTCACGGCGCTGAAATCGCGCTCCGCAATCGCCGCTTGATGGGCCTTGAAGCTGGGGAAAAGACGCGCTTGGTCGGCTTTGGCGGAGTCCGCTTCGAGTGACGCCCGAGCGACCAGACACCACGCCCCACGATTTCCGTGCGGTCTGCGAGCATGAGTCCGCGCCGACCGTAGTGGGCGGACAGGCGGTCAATTTGTGGGCCATCAACTATCTCACGCCCAAGGTGCCTGAAACGGACTTGGTCAGCAAGGATCTCGACGTTGTTGTTTCCAAAGAAGGCCTGGCGAATTTGAAGCGAGTGCCGGGGTGGCTCTTTCAACCGAGGGAAACCAAGAACTGGATGGATTCCCGTCTGGGTGCTTTGCGCGGAACCAGTCCGGATGGGCGCCCGCTGCTTGTCGAAATACTGCACAACGTGCATGGATTGGACCGAGCGGACCTGGAGTCAGCCGCATACATCAAATCACGGGGAGCAACCTACCGCGTGCTCGACCCGGTCGCGATGCTGAAAGCCAAGGCAATGAATGTGCGGGACTTCCCGCAGGACGGCCCGATTCCCCGTCAGGATCGGCAGCATTTGCAGTTGCTCGTCCGCTGCGTGCCGGAATTCCTTCGCGATGTCCATGCCAGCGCGTTAGTGGACCCGAGTAAGGAAAAGCAGGCGCTCGAAGTGTTCTCTCGCGCTTTCAGAACGCTCCAAAACAAAAAGATCGCGAGCACACTCATCAATGAAGGCATCGCGCCGCGGTCCGTGCTGCCGCCCGAATTTGCCGAATCTCCGCTGGAACGCATCAGGAAGGCCTACAAATGGCAAATGAGCCTGGTGCCCGAGGCGAGCGAGCATGCGCCGACCGTCCCCAACTTGAGACCCAGCGTGGCGGTCAAACCAAAGCAAGGCAATGGCCTTGGGATGAGCATTTAGAAGGCGGGTCAGGCAAGCGCATCTGTATCTGATGGTACTCGTCGATTCCGAGCGCCGGCCGGACCGGCGGGAAACAACCTTTCCTGACAATTCCTGACTGTTCCTGACGCTTCCTGACACTGGATTTGCGCAGGATTGCCTTTCCTTACCGGATCCCGGGTTTTGGTCCCAGTCCCTTCGGGTCAGCAAGGGAAAAAACGGGAACAAGTTACCGAAATGGGTTTCATTTTTCCCTTTTTTCAGAATCGGCTTCGATTCCCAGTGCCCGTACCATCCTTCGCCCTGCGGGCTACGGCTGGCAAGGTCTACACCAAAGATTGGGGACAGGCCTATTGTTGAGGGTCAGGCGCAACTTCCTTCCTCGGCACTAGAATATGTCCATGGATTCCCACCAAGTAGACTTCTGAAAAGCTATGCTGGACTTCCATTTTGAGCTTCTCGAACTCGTCGGCGTCTGCTGGATCGAGATACCCATCGTTGAACCCCACGATCAGCGCAAAATCCTTTCCATAGGACTTGAATGACTTGCTCTCGATTTTCGCCCGGACTTTCGACAGCACCTCGCTTACGAGGACCTTGTGCAAAACGGCCATTCCAGTCGGAAAAGCTACGGTTCTCTTTCGCCCTCTACCGGTTTCTATGGGACTTGTGAAAGCATCCACATAGCCGTGCACCCAGCACCAGCGGAATGGGGGCGTTGAACAGGAAGGTCGCGGCCAGCCGGTCGCCAAAAACGTTAAAATGCCAACACTTCTCCGGCCATGCCAGAAGAAGATCGTCCGGTCTCTTATCCTGACTCAGTCCCTTTTTGGGTTCACGAGCAGCAGCACGATCCCGCCGACCAGCGCGAGGGCCCCGGCCACTGGCGGGATAAAATGGCTGTGGGTGGTCTCGATGTGCACTCCGAGGAAATCGATGGGTTTTCCCGGGGTCTTGAAAGTGATGCCCGAGTAAGCGAGCACCACGATGCCGAGCGCGATCAGGATGACTGCAATGGTGTTTTTTGAACTCATCTTAACCTCCAGATTCACTTGTCTGAGTTAACCGTTTCTTTCACTGCATTTGCCGTTCCGTTTGCCTGGTTTTGCGTGGGTTCAACGAATTCGACTCACGATGAGGTGTTCGCCACCCACAACGCCGCCCGTTCCGGTCCCTCGTGCTACTTGACGATGAGATTGTTACTGACGTCCTTCACGCCGCGGATGGCCGAAGCGTCCTTCCCCGCCGCGGACTTTTGGGCGGAGGTATCGACGAACCCGCTCAACTGCACGACCCCCTTGAAGGTCTCGACTTTGATCTCGAACGATTTCACGGCAGCGTCGCCCAAAAGGGCGTTCTTCACCTTGGTCGTGATGATCGTGTCGTCCACGTATTGACCGGTGCTGTCGCTTGTGGGCGTCGCCGCGCAGCCGCCGGTGAAGCCGCCGATCGCGAGAGCGCCCGTTAGGGCGAGCAGGAGAGCGAATGCCGATGAATGGAGAGATGTTTTCATAAAATGAGTGGGTTTACTTACCGAACACCTTCTTGATCTCGCCGACCTTCTTCTGGGCGTTGCCTTCGATCTGATCGCAATCGCCTTGGGCTTCCAGTCGGCGGTTTCCAACCGCCTTGCCGGCCGCTTCCTTGATCTTGCCCGCAAGAGTTTTTGCGGTGCCTTCGATTTTATCTTGGGTGCCCGATTTCACGTCGACCGATTGTTCTTTTTGCATAGGCCAGCAGCTTGAACCAAAGATCGCGCAGGCACTATGGGGTGTTACCCGCAATCCCCGTCGGGGGTCATTCTCATCGTTTTCTCGACTGGAGAAAAGTCACCACGTCATTGATTTGCTCGGGCGTCAGGTTGTTCCCGTAAGCAGGCATATTAGTGCCGCTGTTGACAATCCGGACGATCAAGTCGGCTCGGCAGAGTTTGTCGCCAATCCGCTGGTGTCCTATTGTGCGTCACGATTGGGGTACCCAAAACGTGACGACCTAAACGGCATTAGTCGTCACCATCAACGATGCTGAATGAGGTGCTCCGTCGGACGCTTACCTGCATTTATGCCACTGCCTGTCGGCCTATCATTTCCCGCATCCCGGTGGAACTTGATAATATCTGAAAACGGGACGCCGCCGGCCAGCCGGAACTCATGATCGCGGGATTCCGCCGTCGTTCTTCGAACTATGGCGAGACAAGAAACCCGCTCCTGCAGTCCGGACACGCCTTCATCAGGCGGTTTGAAGCGGCTCCCTAAATGTGGATCGCTTCGCCGGAGGCGGCGGCCGCCGCCTCCATGACGGCCTCGCCGAGCGTCGGATGCGGATGAATGGTGGCGTGGACCTCGTCGATCGTCGCCTCGAGCGTCATGGCGAGGCTGTATTCGGAAATGAGCTCCGTCGCCTCGGCGCCGATGATGTGCGCGCCGAGGATTTCACCCGTCTGCGGGTCGGCCAGCACCTTCACGAAGCCCTCGGAGTCGGCCGCGGCCACGGCCTTGCCGGCCGCGATAAACGGAAACTTGCCGACCTTGTAGGCGACGCCCTTCTCCTTCGCCGCCTGCTCCGTCAGACCGATGCTGGCGATCTGCGGCTGGCAGTAGGTGCAGCCGGGGGAGTTCTTCTCATGGTGCGGCGAGCCGTGGCCGAACATGCCGTTGACGGCGTTGACCGCGCGGAACATGGCCACGTGCGCCAGCCACGGCGGGCCGATGATGTCGCCCGCCGCGTAGATGCCCTTCACGTTCGACTGGTAATTTTCGTCCACCTTGATGAAGCCCCGGTCGAGATCGAGCTTCACCTTCGGGGACAGCGCGCCTTCGAGATTGGCGACCACGCCGACGGCCACGATGACGGTCTCGACCTCGAGCCCCTCGCGCTGGTCGCCCTTCACCAGGTCGAGGGTCACGGAATTTTTGCCGACCTTGAAGTTCTCGGCCTTGGTCCCGGTGTGGATGGCGATGCCCTGCTTCTCGAAGCTGCGGTGCAGCAGCCGGGCGACCTCCTCGTCCTCCACCGGCACGACCTGCGGCAGGACCTCGATGAGCGTCACCTTGCTGCCAAAGGTGTTGAGAAAGTAGGCAAACTCCACGCCGATCGCGCCCGCCCCGATGATGGCGACCGACGCGGGCGGCCGGGCGCGGGGCACCAGCGCCTCGCGCGAGGTCATGATGCGTTCGCCGTCGACCGGCAGGCCGGGCAGCTGGCGGGGCTTGCAGCCGGTGGCGAGCAGGACGCGCCCGGTCTTGAAGAACCTCCCCTTGTGCTCGCCCGCGGTGATCTCGACCATGCCGGGCACGGTCACCTGGCCGCGGCCGATGAAGTAATCGACCTTGTACTTGCGGAAGAGGAATTCCACGCCCTTCGCCATCTGGTCGGCCACGCCGCGCGAGCGCTCCATGATCTTGGCAAAATCAAACGAGAGGCCCTGGACACTGAGCCCGTAGGCCTCCGCCTTCTTCATCCTGGCGTAAAGCTCGGCGCTCTTCAGCAGCGCCTTCGAGGGGATGCAGCCCCAGTTGAGGCAGGTGCCGCCGGCGCGCTCCTGCTCGATGCAGGCGACCTTCTTGCCGAGCTGCCCGGCGCGAATCGCCGCGACGTAGCCGGCCGGTCCGCCACCGATCACCACCAGATCATAAACCGTCGTTTCAGGCATGGATGTGCGATTGATTAAGGTTCCGGCTGCAACGTCGTCATGCCTTCGGCCATGGTCAAATGGAAACTCGGAAGATCTGTCCCAGATCTTATCGCCCTCCCCTACCTAAAATTGAGTGTTCGTCGCTGCTGTCAAACGGGAGGAAACCAGTCCTTATCCCTGCTGCCTTCCAGTGCACGAAGAACCTGCAGGCGCCCCGGTGAATCGGTATAGCTTGATGGGCACAGCCGGCCCGGCAGACGCAGTTGATCGCAAACTGCCGGCGGGTCCGCCGTCCCCCACCCGCAGCCCTGAGTCTCCTTTGTTACCTTTGCCCACCGCCATCAACCGACAGGTACAACAACAAACAAAAGGTAAGACCATGCGCACAACAGCATCGAAAAAAGATCACGTGAAACGCGTTCTGAATGTCATTCCTTCGCCCGACACGCACAAGGATTGGCGTTATGAACATGCGGTCGAAGCCGGAATCACCCGAGGACCCGCCGCCGTGTTTCCGCCGGCAAAGGACCTGCGGGAAACCTGGTGGGACATCGGAAACCAGTTATCGACCGGTTCGTGTATCGGCTGGGGCACCGCAGATTCGGTCCTTCGCTGGCACTTCGCCCAGGCGGGCCGCCTCGGCAAGACCAGCTCGATCAACGACAAACTCTCGCCCCGTTTCACCTGGATGGCCTCCAAGGAAACGGACGTCTACACCACCTACCCGACCACCATGATCGAGGAGGCGGGCACCTGGCTGAAGGGGGCCTTGGATATAAGCCGCAAATTTGGAGCGGTGCGCCTGTCCACCCTGCCCTTCGAGCCAGAGCAATTGTGGGGCGGCACCCTGGCGGCGTTCTACAGCCTGGCCGCTCAATTCAAGATCAGCAGCTACTTCAACCTGAGTCCCGTTGCCGGGGCCGATCCCTTCAACATGTGGCGTGACTGGCTGGCCAATCACGGCCCCATCCTGACCCGCCTGGGCGTGGATGCCACCTGGGACAATGTGACCGCCAACGGAAATCTGGATGTCTATCAGCCGAACACCATCCGCGGCGGACACTGCGTCGCCCTGATCGGCTACACCCAGAGCCGGTTCATCGTGCGCAATAGTTGGGGTACAACCTGGGCGGACAAAGGCTGTGCCTACGCCTCGCTGGCCTACGCCCGCGCCGCCTTCACCGAAGCGTATGGAGTGACCCTCTGACCAGGTATGGTGCGGTGGTTCCGTCAACGATCCGCCACCCGCGTTCACCTGCGGGTGGCGGGTCCTTTTTGCGCGGTCCGGTCCTGCAAAAATCCCGCTTCCGTTCCGGTTCTTCGCCGTTTTGCTCTGTCAGATGTCGATCACGTCGTCGGGCTTCCGCGGCGGCGTCTTCGGCCCGCGCCGGACGCGGAGCAGTCCGCTGAGGAAAAAGTTGGTCAGGCTGACGATGAGCGCGCCCCACAGGGCCGACCAGAAATCATGCACGTAGAAGCCGTCTACGAGCTTCGAGACCGCGAGAAAGAGCAGCGCATTGATGAGCCAGATGCCCAGTCCGAGCGACAGCACCACGAACGGCAGCGTGAAAATAACCAGCACCGGCTTGAGAATCGCGTTGAAGAGGCTGAGCAAAACCACGACAACCAGCAGGGTCACGCCGCTGTCATAGGTGATGCCCGGCACGATAACCGCGCTCAGGGCCACACCCACGGCGAGGATCGCCCAACGCATCAACAGATTCAACCAGGGATGACGATTCATCAGCGAAGTCCAGCACTGTCGCCACCCCGGCCGGTGGAGCAATGAAAATCCTCGTCGTCCAGGACCACCTGCGCAGCGGCGGCACCGAGCGCCAGTCGATCCTCCTGACGCGCGCCTTCGCGGCGGCCGGCCACCCGGCCACGCTGCTCACCTTCCGCCCCGGCGGCGCCCTCGCCGGGGAGCTGGCCGGCGTCCCCCACCGGGCGCTGACCTCGTTCGACCATCACCTCGACTGGTTCGCTCCGGGGTTGCTGCGCGCGGTGGCCGCGCTGGCGCCGGACGTGGTGCTGTGCATGGGCCGCATGGCCAACTGCCACGCCGGCTTCATCCAGCGGCGGTTTCCGCGCGTCCTGGTGGTCGGCACCATGCGCACGGGCAAGCCGCTGCCCCTGCTCTTCCGCCGTTCGCTGCGGCGCGTGCGCCACGTGGTCGCCAACAGCCATGCCGCCCGGCAGCGGCTCATCGAGACGCTGGCGCTGCCCCCCGGCAAAATCACCGTCATCCACAATTCGCTCGTCTTCCCGGCCGCGGCGGAGCTGGAGCGGAACGTGACGCTGCGCGCCGAACACGGCGCCGGCCCCGGCACCCTCGTGCTGCTGTGCGTGGCGATGTTCCGCCGCCGGAAGAACCAGCGCGAACTGGTGGAGATCGCCGCCGGGCTCCCGGCGGACCTCGACTGGCGGCTCTGGTTTGCCGGCGACGGTGAGACCCGGGCGGAATGCGAGCGGCTGGTCCAGGCGCGGCACCTCGGGCCGCGCGTGAAATTCCTCGGCTGGCAGCGCGACCCCAGCCCGCTTTACCTGGCAACCGACATCGCCGTGCACGCCTCCCGGAGCGAATCCCTTTCGAATTTTGTGATCGAGGCGCAGGCCCATGGCCTGCCGGCCGTGGTTTATGAGGCGCAGGGCATCGCCGAATGCTTCATCCCCGGCGAGACCGGGTTCGTCATTCCCCGCGGGGATCAGGCGGCGTTTCGCGGAGTCATCGAACAGCTGGCGCGCTCCACGCCGGCGGAGCGCCAGGCGCGGTCCGGCCGGGCCCACGCCCATGCCTCCAGGACCTTCGATTCGCAGCGGCACGCGCGCGACTATTTGGAGCTTTTCTTCCGGCTCACGGCCGCCGGATCATAATTACGCATGTCCAAGTCCCCGGGTGGAGCGGGCCGTCCCGGCACGCTCATTAACGCCGCCGGGACGGCGGCGTCCACCTGCGTTGTTCGCCGGCGATGGCACGGGCCCTTGCAGCGGGCGGCCGATTGGCTCGTTTCGCGCCGCAGCCAACCACGACATGAAGTTGCCTTTCGTCCCGCCGTGTCCATCGGTTGCGTTCGTGGTTAAGAGCAACCCGAACGACTGCATCCGGCTGCGTGGCGTCCGCCAGAACAACCTCAAGGGCTTCGACCTCGATGTCCCCCTGGGCTGCTACATCGTCGTCACCGGCGTGTCCGGCTCGGGCAAGTCGTCGCTCGTCTTCGAGACGCTGCATGCCGAGGGCCAGCGGCGCTACGTCGAGACGTTCAGCGCCTACACGCGCCAGTTCCTCGAGCTCCTCGCCAAGCCCCGGGTCGACGCCATCGAGAACATCCGGCCCTCCATCGCCATCGAGCAGACCAACACGGTGAAGACCTCGCGCTCCACCGTGGGGACGATGACGGAGATCACCGATTACTGCAAAGTCTGGTTCAGTCACGTCGCGGAGTGCTTCGATCCGGAGACGGGGGAGAAAGTCGAGGATGACAACCCGCGGACGATCTGGACCAAGGTGGCGGCCGCGCATGCCGGGCGCCCGGTGGCCGTCGCCTTCAGGGTGACCAAACCCGGCAGCCTGAAATGGCCGGAGATTCTGGCGAGCGTCAAAGGCCAGGGCTACAACCGCTGCCTGCTGGCAGTAGAAAACCCAAATCCCAAACGCTCGTCTCCCGACGATTCCGCGGTCTTTGCCGCTCATAAGATCGACGACCTGATGGCTGAAAAATCCCGGCCTTCGACACTGGACCTTCGACCTTCGACTCATCTTTTCGTGGTTCAGGACCGCGTCACCCTGTCGCCGGAAAACCGGAACCGCTTCCTCGAGGCCACCGAGACCGCGCTCCACTTCGGGCAGGGGGAGGTCCGGCTCTTCGCCGCGGCGGAGCCGCCTCTGGCGGTGCGCGGCGCGGAGCGCCGGGAGGCATACGCGGAGATCGGCCACTACTCGCGCGGCCTGCATTCGCCGAAAACCGGCCGCACCTTCCGCGCCGCCACGCCCGCGCTGTTCTCCTTCAATTCGCCGCTGGGTGCCTGCCCGCACTGCCGCGGTTTCGGCCGCGTCATCGACATCGACTACCGCCTGGCCATCCCCGACCACTCGCTCTCCATCGACGCCGGGGCCCTCAAGCCGTGGGAGGGCGAGATTTACGGCGAGTCGAAGAAGGACCTCTGCGTCTTTGCCCGGAAACGGAAAATCCCGACTGACGTGCCTTTTGCCGCCCTCACGCCGGAGCAGAAGGATTATGTCATCAACGGCGATCCCGACTACGGCAAGCCCGGCAAGGAATGGCCCCGCGCCTGGTACGGCCTCAAGGGATTCTTCCGCTACTTCGAGTCGAAGACCTACAAAATGCACGTGCGGGTGTTCCTGTCCCGCTATCGCGCCTACAACACCTGCGCCGCCTGCGGGGGCACGCGCCTCCAGCCCGAGGCCTTGTGCTGGCAATGGCACGGCCACACCCTGCCCCGGCTCTACCAGCTCGCCGTCTCCGACCTCCTCACGCTGCTCGAAGACGCCCGACCCCCAACCCCCGGCTCCAAACCCGCCGCCGGCGCCCACTCCGCCGACCTCGCCTACGATTCCATCGTCACGCGCCTGCGCTACCTCCAGCAGGTCGGTCTCGGCTACCTCACGCTGGACCGCGCCTCGCGCACGCTGAGCGGCGGCGAAGTCGAGCGCGTCAATCTCACCTCCTGCCTCGGCACGTCGCTGGTCGACACGCTGTTCGTGCTCGACGAACCCAGCGTCGGCCTGCACCCGCGCGACATCGACCGCCTCATCGGCATCATTCGCTCGCTCACCGCCGCCGGCAACACGGTCGTCGTCGTTGAGCACGACGAGGCCATGATCCGCGCGGCCGACCACGTCATCGAGGTCGGGCCCGAGCCGGGGGCGCGTGGCGGAAACATCGTGTTTCAGGGCCCGGTCGGCGAACTGCTGCGCTCGCCCGACAGCCTCACCGGGGCTTACCTCTCGGGCCGGCGGCAGGTCGCCCTGCCGGCTTCCCGGCGGCCGGTCACCCCCGCCAATTTCAAATCAGCAATAGGCAATAAGCAATTCCCCCCGGCCGCCTGGCTGGAATTCCGCCACGCCACCAAGCACAACGTCTCCGGCCTGGACTTCCGTCTGCCGCTCCAGCGACTGGTCTGCCTGAGCGGCGTCTCCGGTTCCGGCAAATCCACGCTGCTCGACAATGTCATTCACCAGGGCCTGCTCACGCAGCGCCGGCAGCCGGCCGAGGATCCCGCCTCGATCGAGGCGATCCGCTCCGACCTGGAACTGGGCGAGATCGTCCTCGTCGACCAGTCGCCGGTCAGCCGCACGCCGCGCTCCAATCCCGCGCTCTACACCGAGGCGTGGGAGCTCATTCGCGAGCTCTACGCCGCAACGCCCGCCGCGCAGGCGGCCGGCTTCAGCGCGACCAGCTTTTCATTCAACAGCGGCGACGGCCGCTGCGACCACTGCCAGGGGCTCGGCTACGAGCGCATCGAGATGCAGTTCCTTTCCGACGTGTTTGTGCCGTGCGCGGTCTGCGAGGGCCGCCGTTTCAAGCCCGAGGTGCTCGCCATCGCCTGGAACGGCCGCTCGATCTCCGACCTGCTCAACACCAGCATCGGCGACGCGCTGCCGCTTTTCTCCGCCCATCCCGACATCCAACGGCGGCTGGCCGCGCTCGTAGAGGTCGGCCTCGGCTATCTCATGCTGGGCCAGCCGCTCAACACCCTCAGCGGCGGCGAGGCCCAGCGCCTCAAGCTTGTCCGCCACCTCGGCGGCTTCAGCGCGGACGCCGCCCTTGCGCCCGATGCCCCAGGCCTCACGCCTTCCGCCGGTGCTTTGCTCCTGCTCGATGAGCCCACCACCGGCCTCCACAAGCACGATGTGAAACGCCTGCTCGACGTGCTGCAGAAGCTCGTCGGGCGCGGCCACAGCGTGGTCGTCATCGAGCACAACCTCGACGTGCTCAAGTCCGCCGACTGGATTCTTGAGGTCGGGCCCGGGGCCGGCGCCCAGGGCGGCCGCATCGTCGCCGAAGGCCCGCCGGAGGACATCGCCCGCGCCCACACGGCCACCTCGCCGTTTCTGCGCACGGCGCTGGCGGACGGCGCGCCGAGCGGTTCGGAATTCAGTGTTCAAAGTTCCGGGTTGATGGCGGCCGAGGCTCCCGCGACCTACCACCCTGAACTCCGAACCCGGAAAGCTGAACTCACG
>CAJAKX010000024.1 GCA_903940425.1 uncultured Opitutia bacterium
ATCAGCTGGCCGCGTTCCGCCGCCGCCTGGAGATAGGCGAAGTGGCGGCCGATGGCGGCGTGATCGGCATCGGTCCAGGCCTCCTCCTCGTGCAGCCGTGGCACCAGTTGCAGGACGTAGAGAAACTGGCCGGGCGTGCCCGCGAGGGTGGGATCGACGGGCCGGGCTTTGGTGGCGTTCATGGGAGTAACGAGTAGTGAGTAGGGGGTAGCGAGCAGATGAAGAAGAGGAGAAAGCGAGGTTTGGTATGCTCGCTACACACTACTCGATGCTCGCTACTTTTGGATCATTCGGCGCGCAGCGCGATTACCGGATCGACCCGGGTGGCCCGACGCGCCGGCAGCCAGCAGGCAAGCAGGGCTGCCGCGAGCAGCGCGAACGCCACCAGCGTCAGCACGAGCGGATCGGCCCAATGAACGCGGTAAAGCTGGCTGGAAAGCAGCAGCCCCGCGCCCAGGCTGCCGACGACGCCGAGGCCCAAGCCGACCAGCACGAGCTTCATCCCGTCGCGCAGCACCAACTCGATCACCTGACCGCTGCCGGCGCCGAGCGCGATGCGGATCCCCATCTCCCGCGTCCGCTGCGCCACGGCATAGGCCATCACACCATAGATCCCGATGCAGGCCAAAACGAGCGCAGCGACGGCAAACACACTGAGGAGGGTCAACATGATCCGACGGGCTTGAAGCGTTTTTCCAACGGATTGTTCCAATGTCCCGAGATTGGCGATTGGCTGGTCCGGGTCGACGGCCTGAACGGCCTTGCGAACCTGTCCGGCCAGCGTCAGCGGAGGCAAACGGGTTCGGACAACGATGCTGGTGAACCAGGGGAAAAAGACCTGCGGGACATAGACGTGCGGCCTTGGTTGCACGTCGAGCTGATGCTGGCGAACGTCATCCACAATGCCCACGATTTCCCATGTCGCATCCAGAATGTGCAGTTGGTGTCCGAGCGGATTGTCGTCGCCGAACAGCCGCCGCGCGACGGTGTTATTGATGATTATGACCCTTGGGGCCTTTTCTTCATTGTCTGCCTTGGTGAACAAACGACCGCGGCGCAACGGAATCCCGACGACTTGAAAGAAGCCTCCAGCGACTGCGTCGAAACCGGTGTGGAAATTACTGGGCGTATCCGGCCGATCCTCGCGACTAGCCACGTCGTCGAAAAAACCGACCGGCCTGCTCATGGGCGTCGATGAGGCCATGCCAGCGCCCGCGACGCCGGGAATCTGCTCGATCTTTTGCAGGATGTCGCGGATGAAACGCGCCCGGTGGCCGTTGGTGGGTGCTTTGCGGCCCGGTTGGGTGAGCTCGAAGGTCAGCACATTCTCGCGATTGAATCCCGGATTCGTATCCAAGACCTTGATGAAGCTGCGCAGGAGGAGCCCGGCGGAGACCAGGAGTACCACCGTCAGGACCGTTTCAGAGACAATCAGCAACGATTGCATCCGCTTGCGGGAGGCAGTCGTCGATCCGCGTGCGCCTTCCTTGAGATGCTGATTCAGGTCCGGCCGGGCCACGCTCAAGGCCGGAATAATCCCGAACAGCAGTCCAGTCGCAACCGTGGTGGCCAGGGCAAAACCGAGCACGCGGGCGTCGATTCCGATCTCGATTCCTTCTCCCACCTTGATGCCCGTGAAGGAGACCAGAGCCGGGATCGCATATTTGCCGAGCACAACTCCCGCGGCGCCTCCAATCACGGCGAGCAGCAGGCTTTCGGTCAGCAACTGGCGGACAATCCTGCCCGCGGATGCGCCCAGCGCCACGCGCACGGCGATTTCCCCCTGTCGGGACGACCCTTTGGCGAGGAGCAGATTGGCGACATTGGCGCAAGCGATCAACAGGACCAAGCCGACGGCGGCCAGCAGCGTCAGGACGTAGGGCCGCGTGTTTCCGAACATCGACTCATGCAACGTCTGGATGGTCACGGACCAGGGTTGCTTGAACTTCGGATAGGAGGCGTTGAGGGCGCGCTTGACCGTGGCCAGTTCCTCCTGCGCCTGCCGTATCGTGGCTCCCGGTTTGAGCCGACCGATCACGAAGCAGATATAGTTGTAGTTGCGCGGCTGCTTCCACTCGTCGGCACGGATGGTCGCGGGTATCAGGAAATCCACGCCGGAATTGACGAGGGCATTGGGCGCGAGGACGCCGATGACGGTATAGCTCCAGCCGTCGAGTCGGATGGCGCGACCAACGATGTTCGGGTTGCCCTGGAATCGCGACTGCCAGAGCTCGTAGGACAGGGTCACAACGTGGCGGTTGCCGGAAGGGGCGTCGTCTTGCGGAAGGAATCCCCGCCCGAGCATGGGATTGACGCGGAGCACCCGCAGATAATCGGCGCTTACTTCGGCGCCGCTGATCCGAACAGGTTCGCCTTCTCCGGTAAGGTTGTCGTCGATCATGTGGATCGCGGCGACCGACTCAAGCTGGGTCGTGTGATCCTGCCAGTCCATGAACACGCCGCCGGAGGCTTGCGAGCGCCCTCCGGTTTCCGGCGCCTCCCAGATTTGCACGATCCGGTCGGACTCCGGGTACGGCAGCGGCCTAAGCAGCACGGCGTCGACGACGCTGAAGATCGCGGTGTTCGCCCCGATGCCGAGGGCGAGTGTGATCAGCGCCACGACGGTGAAGCCCGGGG
Organism: uncultured Opitutia bacterium; assembly: GCA_903940425.1. Lineage (GTDB taxonomy): Bacteria > Verrucomicrobiota > Verrucomicrobiia > Opitutales > Opitutaceae > Fen-1467. The sequence goes on from CAJAKX010000024.1 coordinate 2,638, forward strand.
TCTTCAGCAGCTGACGGAGGGCAAAGCGAAGGTCGGAGAGCATCGGAGTGAGAGTGAAAGCGAGAGTGGCTATTCAGAACGCAGCACCGCAACTGACCGGCGTCACAGGGTCTCATAGGCGATGAAGTCCTCCAGGGGTTTCTTCTTCGTTGACGGGGGCCATTCCACCGGCACACCCAATGGCGTGAAGCACACGCGGGTGTAGCGATCGGGGATGTTCAGAACCTGCTTGGTGATCTCGTCGGGGACGGAGTCGGTGATGAACACGGTGCCATAGCCTAGGGCCCGCGCGGCCAGCATCAGGTAGCCGACGGCCATGGGTCCGTCCCAATGGTTGTAATCGGGGTAGGCGGACTGGTTGTCGGTCAGGACCACGATGTAAGCGGGCGCGGAAAAGTAGCCGTCGAAGGCGTTGCGAACCTGGGTCTCGCGCTGCTTCTTTTCGTCTTCGGTTAGTGGCTTCTTCGGATCGGCCTGGCCTAGCCACCGCTCGACGCAGGCCTTCTTCAAGGCCGCGATCTTGGCAGGATCGCGCACGACCAGAAACTTCCACGGCTGCTGGTTGCCCGAGGTCGGCGCCAGCCGGGCGGCGTCGAGGATCCGCC
>CAJAKX010000025.1 GCA_903940425.1 uncultured Opitutia bacterium
ACAAGGTGCCGCAGATGCATCACATCGACTACGGACTCGGCCTGCTCCGCGCCCGGGCCTTGGACGGCTGGCCCCGCGATGAAATCGTGGATCTGGCGGCCGTCTATGGCCGGCTCGTCGCGCAGGATGAACTCGCCGGCTATGAGGTGAAGCAGCGTTTCTACGAGATCGGCTCCCCGGCGGGCCTGCGCGAACTCGACGAACTCCTTCGCACCGGCACTCTTGACGGTTGAGGGTTTCTAGCCTCTTTACCTCAACCCCCATCTGCCCTACCTTACCTCCATGTCTTACGCCATCCAGCATCTCAAAGAAACCGCGGAGATCGTCTCCAAGATCAACCCCGCCGACTGCGAAAAATGCGTCGCCGAACTGCGCGGCGTCCGCGAGCGCGGCGGCCGCCTCTTCATTCTGGGCGTCGGCGGCAGCGCCGCCAACGCCTCGCACGCCGTGAATGATTTCCGGAAGATCGCCGGCCTTGAGTGCTATGCGCCCACCGACAACGTCTCCGAACTCACCGCCCGCACCAACGATGATGGCTGGGCCAGCGTGTTCGTGGAGTGGCTGCGCGGCAGCCGCCTCAATGCGAAGGACGCGCTGCTCATCCTGTCCGTCGGCGGCGGCAATCTCGAAAAGAACGTCTCGCCCAACCTCGTCGCGGCGATGCAACTCGCCCGGCAGGTTGGCGCGCGCGTCATCGGCCTCGTGGGCAAGGACGGGGGCTACACGGCGAAGGTCGCCGATGCCTGCGTCATCGTGCCCACGGTGAACCCCGGCAATGTCACGCCGCACTCCGAGGCCTTTCAGGCCGTGCTCTGGCACCTCTTCGTTTCGCATCCCGACCTCAAGGTGAACCAGACGAAATGGGAAAGCGTCACCAGTCCCAAGCCGTAAGCAGATCGCCGCTGTCACCTCCGATGCCGCTCCTCCGTCCGGCGGTTTTTCTTGATCGCGATGGCACGCTCAACGCGGCGGTCGTGCGCGCCGGCAAGCCCTATCCTCCCGCCACCGTCGCGGAGTTCACCCTCCTGCCGGGTGTCGCCGAGGGCTGCGCCCGGCTGAAATCCGCCGGTTATGTGCTGGTCGTCGCCACCAACCAGCCCGATGTCGGCCGCGGCACGCAGTCCCGCGCCGCCGTTGAGGCGATCCACGCCAAGATGTGCGAACTCCTGCCCATCGACCGCGTGGAGGTCAGTTACGACACCGGCCGGGAAAATCCGCCCTCGGTTTTCCGCAAACCCGCGCCCGGCCTGCTGTTGCGCGCGGCCCGCGAACTCGGTCTCGATCTCGCCCGCTCCTGGATGGTCGGCGACCGCTGGCGCGACGTCGATTGCGGCAAGAACGCCGGCTGCCGCACCGTGTTCATCGATTGCGGCTACGCGGAGGAGCTGCGCGCGCCGCCAGATTTCACCGTCCGCAGCTTTGCCCAAGCCGTGGACATTATACTTGCGCATCGCTGAACCCTGCACTCACTACGCCCCAACATGATCTCCCTCAACACCCTCAAGGTCCAAATCTACGCCGATGGAGCCGACAAGGCCGGCATCCTCGACCTCTACGCCAAACCGTACATCAAGGGGCTCACCACCAACCCCTCCCTGATGAAGAAGGCCGGCATCAAGGATTACGAGGCTTTCGCCAAGGACATCCTCCAGACCGTCACCGCCAAGCCCATCTCGCTGGAGGTTTTCTCCGATGAATTTCCGGAGATGAAACGCCAGGCGCTCAAACTGGCCGGCTGGGGGAAAAACGTCTACGTCAAGATCCCCATCACCAATTCGCGCGGCGAGTCCTCCATCCCGCTGATCCGCGAACTGGCGGCGCAAAAAGTGCAGCTCAACATCACCGCCATCCTGACGCTGGGCCAGGTGCGCGAGGTCGCGGCGGCGCTCAATCCCGCCGTTCCGTCCGTCGTCTCCGTTTTCGCCGGGCGCATTGCCGACACGGGGCGCGATCCGGTGCCACTCATGCGCGCCAGCCGCGCGCTGCTCGAGGGCCAGCCAAAGGCCGAGCTCCTCTGGGCCAGCGTGCGCGAGGTGCTCAATATCCTCCAGGCCGAGGAAGCCGGCTGCCATATCGTCACGGTGCCTCACGACATCCTCGGCAAGGCCGCCAAGCTCCTCGGCATGGACCTCGGCGCGCTCTCGCTCGACACGGTGAAAATGTTCGCGAAGGACGCCGCCGACGTCGGCTATCGGCTCTGAGGTCCGCGTCGTCGTGCACGATCGCTGCCGCCAGCCGGGCACGGAAAAATAATCATTTACCTCTCCGGCAGACTTGCGCACTTTGGCGGGTCTGCCGTTTTTATTTCCGTCTATGCTGTTCCGGAGACGACTGCTGCCCGCCACGCTTGTGGCCATTTGCACCTGGTTGACTGCTTGTTCAGCCTCCCATCAGGCTGAGCGCCGCGCCGCCGGTGTCGCGGAGGCCGACAGGCTCTACCAACGGGCCAACGACTACGTTTCTCGTGTCGGGGAGGGCCAGTACTCCTACGCCTACATGCAGTTCTACTGGAAGCGCTCTCAAGCCAACATCGAGCGCATCCTCCGTTTGTACGGCGACACGCCCGTCGGCATCCGGCTCAAGGCGGGCGAATTGAAGCTTGGTCCGTTCGAGCTCACCTACTTCAAGGAACGGGTGCTGCCCTATCTGGAAGTGAAGCGGCTCGCCGCGTACGATGCGGTCAATTGCGCCATCTTTCTCTACAACACCGATGAGATGCGTTGGGATGAGGTGCGCCTCGCCGCCTTCGCCCGCATCATCGAGGTCATGTCGCGCCAGCAGCGCTGGGCGGAGGCGCTGGATTTCCCCATCCTGACGGAGCATCGGCCACTGCTGCTGGGGAGTGTCTTTCGCGTCGCGGCGCGCTTCCATCAGGAAAAGGTGATCCAAGGAATGCTGGAGAGCGCCACGCCCGCCGAGAAGACCGTGCTCTTCCCCCTTCTCGGCGAGTCGCTCGCCATCCGCGGCGTGCCGCGCGAGGATATCGCCGCCTTGCTGGACGAGCATCCCGAGGACGCGGTCAAGCTGGCCATCCTCTCCGGCATGACCCAGCGGGAGCTCAAGATCCAGCGCGCCGCGGCCTTGCGGATTCCGTTGAAAAATATCATCCTCCGAGGCGGTTCCCTCGAGCAACCCGAGGTGCGGGACGACGTCGACGCCGTGGCGCGCCAGTTTTTCCCCCAGGGCAACGCCGAGGCGTCCCGCCTGCTCGCCGAGTACCGCGCGGCGCTCGGCGACCTGGCCGCTGCGCGCCGTATCGCCGAGGCCGCCAGCCTGCCGGACCTCACCGGCGTATACCTCGCCTACCTCGATTACCTCGCCGCCTTTGATAAATTCGACGAGCTTGCCTCCTTTGTGCCCGGGACGCATTTGGCCGCCGACCAGCGGCGCCAGTGTCAACTGAAGATCGTCGAGCTCCTCGCCCAAGCCGGCCGCCAGCAGGAGTCTGAGCGGGCCCTGCAGGACTATATCAAAACCTACGCCGCCAACTCCCCGGCCCAGTCCGACGCCGCCATGCTCCAGTGGTTTCGCGGACGCATGCAGGCCACCGAGGAAAATCAACTGGTCGTGCGTGAACACACCTTCGCCGACCTGCCGATCAAGGATCCCTGTGTGCTGGTGCAGTGCATCATGGAATGGAGTCTGACCCCCAACCGCAGCATCCGTGGCCCCGCACCCTGGGATTTGGTCGCCACCCGGTTCGCCGGCGGCTTTGAGCACTTACCCGAGCCAAAATCAAAAGAAGTGCAGAAGGCCGCGGCGGAATTAAAACCCTACTGAGGTCCTGCGCTCTCCTCCTCCCTTCCTCCCGCTGACGCGTGAACATCCTTTTCGTCAACTACGGCGATTTCACGACCAGCAGCCTCAATCACATTGGAGGCTTTGCGAACGTCCTGTGCGCCCGCGGCCATGCCTGCATCGTCGCCGTGCCCGGCGGCAAGGAATCCTTTGCCGCCGTCCGTGACCCGGTGTTCGCTCCGGCCACCTACGGAGAGTTGCTCTACCGGCCCTCCTCCTTCCCCGACGGCCGCCCGGCGGACCTGATCCACGCGTGGACGCCGCGGGAAGGCGTCCGCAAGTTCGTGCTGGCCTATCAGAGCCATGCCCGGGCGCGGCTGGTCGTCCATCTCGAGGATAACGAGGAATACGTGATCGAATCCTGGACCGGCCAGCCCATAAGCGCTCTCCGGGAGCGGCCTGATGCCGAGATCATCGACGCCCTGCAGGCCGGCCTGCCCCATCCCGTCCGCCACCGCAATCTGCTGCGGCTGGCCGACGGCGTGACGGTGATCATCGATTCGCTGCGACGGTTTGTGCCCGCCGGTCCCCCGGTGCACGTCCTGACGCCGGGGGTTGATTTCTCGCTCTATCAACCCCAGCCCCGCGACCCGGCGTTGTGCCGCGAACTCGGTTTGCGCAGTTACGAAAAGGTCATCGTCTTCACCGGCAGCCGTACTTTCGCCAACGAGCCCGAGGTCCGCGATCTCTATGCCGCAGTGCGCCTGCTCAATGAGCGCGGCCTGCCCACGCGCCTGGTGCGCACGGGCTTCAATTCGCCGGAGTTTCAGGCCGGCTTCGCCGCCGGTTTCAAAGACATCGTCATCGACCTCGGTTTCGTCGAGAAAGCCCGGCTCCCCAAGCTGCTCGCGCTGGCCGATGTGCTGGTGCAGCCGGGGCGCGCGGGCGCCTTCAACGACTACCGCCTCCCCTCGAAGCTGCCCGAATTTCTCGCCATGGGCAAACCGGTCATCCTGCCGGCCACCAATCTCGCCGCGCAAATGGAGGACGGACGCGACGCCGTGTTCCTCCAAACCGGCACGCCGGAGGAGATCGCCGCGGCCTGCGCACGCGTTTTTGCCGACGCCGGACTCGCGGAGCGGCTGGGGCGCGGGGCGCTGGCCTTCGCGCGGCAGCACTTCGATCTGGCCGCCAATACCACCGGGCTGGCCGGATTCTACGATGCCCTCATCGCCGCGGCTCCGCGCACCGACTGGCGCGCCGTGTCCCCGACGCCGATGGGCGATGTCTTTCTCCTCGCCAAGCAATTGCACCGCGGGATCACTGCCCTCGGCGAAGCACTCCCGCCCGAAGCCCGCGCTGCCTGGAATGATCTCGCCTGTCTGGCCGACGACGTGGCCCTGCTCTGCCGGCAGCTGCAGACCGATGCGAGCGAGTCCCCCGCCCGCGCGGCGATCGAGCGCCTCGAGAAGGAGCGCGCTGAACGGGGTGAACTCCACCAGGTGATCGATGCCATCCGCCAGCACGCCACCAACCTGGAACTGACCCGGGCCCGGCTCGAAGCCGAAGTCGCCCAGTCTCATTACCAGCTCGCCGAGACCCGCGCCCGGGCGCTGGTTTTGTGCGAATCCTCCGCGCAGGAAGTGGTGCGCCTGCGCGACCTCCTGCGCGAAACCATCCGGCAGAAGCAAGACCGGATCTTCCAGCGCGAGGAGAAGATCCGCCAGATGCAGGCGTCCTTCTCCTGGCGGATGACCGCGCCGCTGCGCTTCCTGCGCCGCAAGCTCGTCGACCCCCGGCGCCGCCCGCCGGTCGAGCCGGCCGGCGCGCCCTCCTACGACTTCTCCGCCATACCGAAGGTCCAATCCGATTTCCGGCCGGCCGACTTTCATCCGCAGCCCTCCGAATTCCACCTGAGCGTCGATTACCCCAACACGTGGAGCTTTCCGCCGCGCACGCTGAACATCCGCGGCTGGTGCCTCTCCCTCGCCCATCGCCCGCTCAAGACGGTGCGCGCCATCATCGACGGACGCATTTACCCCGGTCTCTACGGCCTCAAGCGCATGGATGTGCTGGCCCTGCGGAAGGAGTATGCCCAGGCCGAATATTGCGGCTTCAAGGTCGAGGTGGAACTGCGGCAGGGCGACTCCGAACTGGTCCTCGAGGTCGGCGACGAATCCGGCGCCTGGCACCGCTTTTTCGCCGCGCGGCTGCACGTCGACAAGGACACGGGGCAGCGCGAGCTGACGGCCTATGAGAACTGGATCAATGTCTACGACCGCCACACACCCGATTCGCTCAGCGCGCTCGCCGTCAACGCCGGCAGCTTCGTCCGCCAGCCGCTGATTTCCGTGGTAATGCCGGTCTACAACACCCCGGAAAAATTACTGGCCCGGGCCGTCGAGTCGGTGACCGCCCAGGCCTATCCGCGCTGGGAATTATGCATCGCCGACGACGCCTCGACCGAGCCGCATGTGCGTCCGTTGCTCGAGCGGTACGCCGCCTCCGACCGGCGCATCAAGGTCGTCTTCCGCGAACAAAACGGTCACATCTCCGCCGCCTCCAATTCCGCGCTCGCCTTGGCCACCGGCGAATGGATCGCTCTGCTCGACCATGACGACGAACTCGCGCCGCATGCCCTCTACGAGGTCGCCGCCATGCTCAATGCGTGCCCGGAGACCGACCTCGTCTACAGCGACGAGGACAAGATCGACCCGGATGGCCACCGCCACAACCCGTACTGCAAACCGGATTTCCTCCCCGATCTTTTCACGGGGCAGAATTACATCTCGCATCTCACGGTTTATCGTGCCGCCCTGGTCCGCGAGCTCGGCGGTTTCCGGGTGGGTTACGAAGGCAGCCAGGACTGGGACCTGGCGCTGCGATTCATTGAACGCACGAAACCGGAGCGCATCCGCCACATCCCGAAGGTGCTTTATCATTGGCGCGCCGTCGCCGGCTCGACGGCGTTCCGGCCGGGCGAAAAAACCTACTACGTTGAGGCCGCCCGCAAGGCGCTCAGCGAGCATTTCGCGCGCTGCGGCGAGCCGGTGGAAATCCTGCAGGTCGCGGGCGGCCATTGGCGGGTGAAGCATCTGCTGCCCTCCCCCGCCCCGCTCGTGTCGCTCATCGTGCCGACGCGCAACCGCCTGCACCTGCTCCAGCGCTGCGTCGACAGCATCCTCGAGAAAACCACCTATCCCGCCTACGAAATCATCCTCGTCGACAACGGTTCGGACGACCCCGGGACCCTCGCCTACTTCCAGACCCTCGAGTCGCGGACGGCGCCCGCGCTGCGCGGGGTGCCGCCGGAAAAGGCC
>CAJAKX010000026.1 GCA_903940425.1 uncultured Opitutia bacterium
ATGATGAGAACCTCCCATTTCCCCTCCGGGGCGGTCCATTGCAATTCCCCGGTGCCGGTGGCGAGTGTCCGGCTGCTCTTGTCCGCCTGATTGACGGCCAGCGCACCCACGGTCTCCGGCGCCAGCTTGCGGATGAGGGTCTCCCCGGCGGCCACCTCGACCCGTTCCCCGACCACGAGGGCCTGCATGCGAAGGTCGGGATGCTCCGCGCTGAATCTGCCACCGGCGAAACCGCTCGGATATTTGCCCTCGTCGACCAGCCAGACGCGCATGCCGCGGCGCTTGGCCTGGGCGACGGCAAGCTTGATGGTCTCGAACCAGCCCGGCGAGAGGTAGGGGGCGGACGTGCCATAGCCCGCCTCGATCGTGACGACGCGGATGCCCTTTGCCTGGAACGCATCCAGATCGCGGTTGATGACTTCCTCGGTGATCGCCCCATCCCAGCCCCACCAGACGGTCAGGCCGTACTCGGGCGGTGGAGTGGAGAAATGAGCCGCCACCTCCGCGGCGGAGGGATCGGCGAGCGCCTGCCAGGGGCGTTCCGCGGCCGGGGCGACGACTGCGGCGATCAAGGGCAGGATGGCGAAATACGCTGAAGGACGATAGATCATGATATTAGGTGGTAGTGGTGGCGATGACGGCGACCAACGGCGACAGGCTGCGGATCGAACGATGAATCACGCCCGATCCGAGGAGTACGCCGAACGATTGACTCAAGCCAGCCCGGTGATCTTCAGGGCACAGGCATGGTTGCACGGTTTCTCGGGAGGCAGCTGGACCTTCAGTCCCGCTTTGTCGTGCGTCCATGCCAGCTTGCCGGGGAAGCCGAGCAATTCCACGCCGCCGATCTTTCCGGTGGCGTGCGGGCCGTTCGTCGCGAGCGGCGCGATCACCACCTCCTTTTCGGGCCAGCCCATGAAGAAGGCGTAGAGCACCGCTCCCTTGGTCGTGAAACGCACATCGGCCGCGGTGAGTTCCTTCCGGCTCTTTTCATTGAATCGCTCATTGGGGTCCGGCTTGTGGGTGCCGGGACCTTCGCCGAAGATCTTCCAGGGACGCGTGCCGTAGATCGCCTCGCTGTTGACGGCCATCCAGGCGGTGATCTCGGAAAGGATCTTCAATTCCTCGTCGTCCAGCATGCCGCTGTTGGGCAGCGGGAAGTTCAGCATCAGGTTGCCGTTGCGGCTGACGATGTCCACCAGCAGGTCGATGACGGTCTTCGGCGTCTTGTATGGCGCGCCCTTGTTGTAGTGCCAGCCGCCGACACAGGTGTCGGTCTGCCACGGGTCGGGCCAGATGTTCTCGACGACCCCGCGCTCGACATCGAAGACGCACGTCCCCACCTCGGAATCCTCGCGGCGCTTGCTGGTGTACACCGCCTGGACCTCGCCCCCGTGCAGTTTCGCATTCAGGTTGTACAGGTGGGCCACCAGGCCCAGTCCAATCTCCTCGAAGGGAATGTGGCCGTCGCAGTACAGGAGATCCGGCTGATAGTTATCCACCAGGTCCTTGATCCGCGCGAACCAGTGGCGTCTCCACGACTCGGGAATGCCATTCTCGTTCCAGTCCAGGTTCGTGTAGATCTCGGGCGAATCGCCGTAGAGGTCCGCGAACTTCGGGTCGATCCCATCGTAGGGAATGCCGGCGAGCGGACCCTCCTTGTCGGCACCGTGGCTGGTCGAAAACCACTTGCGGGAGATCCAGAGATGATCGCTGACGCCGAACTTCAATCCCCGTTTCAGCGCTGCCTGCCGGAACTCGCCGACGATGTCGCGCCTCGGTCCCATGTTGGCGGCGTTCCAACGCGTATGCTTCGAGTTCCAGAGGTCGAAGTTGTCGTGGTGCACGCCCATGCTCATGAAGTATTTCGCCCCGGCCTTCTGGTAGAGCCCCACGAGATAATCCGGGTCGAACTTGTCGGCCTTCCACGTCGGGATGATGTCCTTGAAGCCGAACTTCGAGGGATGGCCGTAATGCTCGACGTGGTACTGATACTGCCGGCTCCCCTGCATGTACATGTTGCGCGCATACCAGTCGCCCGCCTCGGCGGCCGACTGCGGGCCCCAGTGCGCCCAGATGCCGAACTTGGCGTCGCGAAACCACTCGGGAACCCGGTAGGCCTTGAGCGATTCGCGCGTTCCCTTGAACGGACCGGGCTGAATGTTGAGACCGGCATCGTCCGCGGCCGCGCCCTGCAGCCGCAGCGCGCTGAAGGCGGGCACGGCACCCGCGAGAATTTTGAGGGCATTACGTCTGGTCATTGACATGTTACTTACCTCTGTTTTTGGGGGGTGAACTGATTGGTGCAGTTTTCACGGCGCGGGCCCGAACCGAAGCGCGGAAAGCGGCGCGGACCGTGGCGGCGATACCGTGCAGCGGGGTGTTTTCATGGGCGGGGGCAACCGGACGCCCTGAAATCTACCGCCACCAGCCCGATAAGCTCAAGGATGATGACTGCTGCAGTCATCCGGTCGACCAGGGGCCGGTTGTCATTCGCCTTGCGGCGCCCGGCGCCCGGCGCATAACCGTTGCCCTCCGGCATGAACATCCAACCGAGCAAGGAAGCCTTTCTGCGCCTGTGCACGCAGGGCAACGTCGTGCCCGTTTATGCCGATCTCATGGCCGATTTCGAAACACCCGTCTCGGCCTACGCCAAACTCAAGGCCTCCGGTCCGGCCTATCTGCTCGAGTCCATCGAGGGCGGTGAAACGGTCTCCCGGTACAGTTTCATCGGCTGCCGGCCGCGCAAGGTCTTCGCCTGCTATGCGGAGGTCACCGAGATTCGCGAGCCCGGCCGCCCGGTGCAGCGCATCCCCACGCCGCACGATCCCCTCAAGCTCCTTGAGGCGGAGATTTCCGGCTACCAGCCCGTCCAGGTCCCCGGCATGCCGCGCTTCATGGGCGGCGCCGTGGGTTACCTCGGCTACGAATACATTCACCGCATCGAGCCGACCGTACCCGAGGCCGCGCGCGACGAACTCGGCCTGCCGCTCGTCTACTTCATGCTGTCGGACACGCTGTTGATGTTCGATCGCGCTAAACAAACGCTCCGGCTCTGCGTCAACGCCCATGTGCGCGGCGATCCGACCGCCACCTATGCCGCGGCCGTGGCCGAACTGCACAGCCTCTATGACCTGCTGAGGCAGCCGCGCGAACTGGCGTCGTCCGCCCTGGTGGAGCCGCTGAGGATTGACATCCCTCCCTCGAACTTCACGCGCCCGGCCTTTGAAAAGATGGTCGAGGCTTCCCAGGAATACATCCGCGCCGGCGACATCATCCAGGTCGTGCTCGCCCAGCGGTTCGTCCGCGAATTCACCCGGACCCCGCTCGACCTCTACCGCGCGCTCCGCACCGTCAATCCCTCGCCCTACATGTTCCTGCTCGACACGGGCGACTTCGCCCTCGTCGGGGCCTCGCCCGAGGTGCACGTGCGGGTGACCGACGGTCGCGTCGAAATCCGCCCCATTGCCGGCACGCGCCGGCGCGGCGCCTCCGCGGCCGAGGATCTGGCGCTCGAAAAGGAGCTGCTCGCCGATGACAAGGAGCGCGCCGAGCATCTCATGCTCGTCGACCTGGCACGCAACGACATCGGCCGCGTCTGCCGCTTCGGCAGCGTGACCGTGCCCGAGTTCATGATCGTCGAGCGTTACTCGCACGTCATGCACATCGTGTCGCAGGTGGAGGGCCGCATCGCGCCCGACAAGACCGCCTTTGACCTCATGCGCGCCACCTTCCCCGCCGGCACGGTCAGCGGCGCGCCGAAGATCCGCGCCATGCAGATCATCGCCGAGCAGGAAAAGCTCCAGCGCAGTTTCTACGCGGGCGCCCTCGGCTATTTCAGCTACGACGGCAACCTCGATTCGTGCATCACGCTGCGCACGGCCCTCGTGAAAGAGGGCAAGGTGTACATCCAGGCCGGCGGCGGGATCGTGGCCGACTCCGTGCCCGCGTCGGAATATCAGGAGAGCATCAACAAAGCCTCCGCGCTGCTCAAGGCCGTGGCCATCGCCGAGGGGCTCTGAGCCGCGTCGTTTCGCCCCGCCATCGCCCGCAATCGGGCAATTCTGGCCCGGCGGATCCACCCCTTCGCCAGCCCGCGCCCACCGGACGCCGTCAGCAGCCTAGAGTGGAACGCATTACGCTATGGCATACGTGAAACCCACACGATTAGTAAGCGTCATACTTGATGTAAGCAGGCCTCATGCGGCTTGTTTAAGCGTCTAACTATAGAAATTATCACGCCCATGGCACCGTATCGTAGATTCTCTTCCAAGTCGGCTGACCTTTCCGTTGCCGAACCGGCCCAGGTCCGGGCCGAAGTATTGCTGCAACCATCCCCCACCCTTGACTCCCCCCCCTCGTTTCTGGAGAAGCCGGAGCCGGCACCAGTCGAGCCGGATCCCCTCGAGCGCAGCGGCCTGCAGCTTTATCTGCAGGAGATCGTCAAAACTCCGCTGCTGACGATCGCCGAGGAGGTGCAGCTCGCACGCCGCATCCGCCGGGGCGACCGGGCCGCCCGCAATCACATGATCCAGGCCAACCTGCGCCTCGTCGTGAAGATCGCGCATGACTACAAGGACTTCGGCCTGCCGCTGCTCGACCTGATCAGCGAGGGCAACATCGGTTTGATCAAGGCCGTCGAACGCTTCGATCCGCGCAAGGGCGGCAAGCTCAGCACCTACGCCGCCTGGTGGATCAAGCAGTCCATCAAGCGCGCCCTCGCCAACCAGTCGAAAACCATCCGTCTGCCCGTCCACCTCGTGGACAAGATCTCCAAGATGCGCCGGGCCGCCATGAAGCTCGCCGAGGAGTACGGTCGCGAACCGACCGACGAGGAGGTGGCGATGGAGCTCAACATCCCCGTCAACAAGGTCGCCCACCTCAAGTCCGTCAGCATCCGCCCGACCTCGCTCGACGCTCCCATCGGCGAGGAGGGCGACTCCGCCACCTTCGGCGATATC
>CAJAKX010000027.1 GCA_903940425.1 uncultured Opitutia bacterium
AGGTTGATGCCTTCGCCGGCCGCGTCGGTAGCGACTAGGATGAGCACCTCGGGATCGTTCATGAACGACTCCTGGATCTGGCGACGGCGCTCGCGAGGAGTCTGGCCGTGAATCGAGACAACCGCCGTGCTTGAACCAAGGAGACTGCTTAACTGATCGACCAGGTAATTGAGGGTGTCCCGTTGCTCGGAGAAGATGACGAGCTTCCGGCGGTTGCGGGAGGCGTCGAACATCTCTGGATTATTCTGCAGGGTCTCAGAAAGTTTGGCCCATTTAGTGTCCTTTCGGGATCGGCGAAGCCTGCCAGCTTCGGCTTCCAGATCTTTGAGAATTTGAATCTCGGCTTCGAGTTCCGCGATCGTTCGGGCGGCGGTCGCCAGATCGACGACCTGCTCCTCTGCTTGCTCGACCTCTTGCTCTGGGGCCTCCTCCAGGTCCTCCATGTCCTCGACATCGATGTTGGTCTGGATGTCGATCTCCTCTTCAGCGGTCCGGCCACGCCGCAGGAGTTTCTCCTCGCGGAGGCGCTCTTCCAGTCTTTCGTGCCGACGACGCAACGATTGGTAGATAGCCTCAGGCGACGAGGCCAACCGCCGCTGCAAAATCGTGAGCGCGAACCCGACCATTCCGCGACGGCGATCACTGTCCAGGCGGTCCGCTCGATTGAATTCTTCGCGGACGTAGTTGGTCACCTTGGCGTAGAGCGCGGCCTCTTCGGGAGACAATGGAAAAGAAACCGTGTACGCGAATCGTTCCGGGAAAAGCGGCTTCCCCTCCATGGTAACAAGATTCTCCTTCACCATGCGGCGCATGATATCTGAGCAATCGGGGCTGGGCCCACCGTCGCGGTAGCGGCCCTCGAAGCGATCGCCATCGATGAGCGACATGAAAAGCTGGAAATCCTCCTCTTTCCCGTTGTGCGGGGTCGCCGTGAGAAGGAGAAACTGGCGTGTACGTTGAGAGAGAAGCTGTCCTAGGCGAAAACGTTTCGTGTAACGCACTTCGGAGGCAAAAAACGAAGCCGACATCTTGTGCGCCTCATCAACCACCACGAGATCCCAATCAACCTGCTTGAGACGCTCTTGGACATCCTCGTTGCGACTCAGCTTATCGAGGCGGCAGATGCAAAGGTTATGTTCGAGGAACCAATTGCCCGTACGGGATGCTTGGATGGCGTCGTTGGTCATGATGTCGAACGCGAGGTCGAACTTCTGATCTAGTTCGTCCTGCCATTGCTCGACGAGACTGCCAGGGGCAACGATGAGACACTTGGCCACGTCACCGCGGATGATCAGCTCTTTGATCAAGAGACCAGCCATGATCGTCTTGCCGGCGCCGGGATCGTCCGCCTCGAGAAAGCGAAGCGGTTGACGGTTCAGCATGGTCTCGTACACCGCGGTAATCTGGTGGGGTAGCGGCTCAATCGATGAGGTCGTGACAGCAATCATGGGATCGAACAAGAAACCCCAACGCAGCCGTTGCGCCTCGGAAGCCAGGCGAAACAGCTTGGGGTCGGCCGAGAAACTGAGCGGCCGTGTCTGCCGGACAATCTCGAGTGCCGACTCCTGATCGCGGTAAATAAGCTGGGTGCCAGGTCGGCCTTCTGCATCGACGAAGGTCACCTGCATGGCTTGAGAGCCGAACATCTCGGTGTGCTTGATGGTGACAGCCGAGTTCGGGACGAGTCCCTTGACGATGCTGTTGACTGTGATGTCTTCGAGGTGGGGCATGGCAGGTTGAGTTTTCTGTGGACTATAACATGCCATACTGAATGATGTATCTAATTGTTCAGTCATTCACTTGTCTCTAATGGTAAGTGTCATGGGTAGCGTTCTATTAAAATCCGGGCTCACAGTTGAACGCCTCAAGTCGTTTTGTGAGATTGTCACGGCAGGCTCCATGGCAGCAGCGGCAGCTGGGGATCTGGCGAAGCAAAGCCATTATAGCCGTCAAATCAAAGAGTTAGAAGTTACCTTGGGCATCAAGCTGTTCACAAAGGAGGGCAAGTACCTTCGGCCTAACGACCAAGGAAAACGGTTGGCCGCGCTGACCAACATGTATTTCCAAGGACTGGAGGATTTGGAGGAGACGGCCGATGTTGAACAACCCACGCTCAGGATCGGTGCCATCGAAAGCGCGCTGCGGTGGCTTCTGATGCCGCACCTTCAAGAGATCCTGGCTGCTGCCGGCAGACATCTGCCGGAGTTCCTATCTGCTCGGACCGCCGAGGTAATCGAAGGCGTCCGCACCGGCAGATTCGATCTTGGAATAGTCCGCGAGGATGCTGTGGATGAATCGCTCGCGGCCGTCGCGTGCGGGGCGCTTGATTATGCTTTGGTGGTTCCACGTCGCCTTTTGCTGGGAAAAAGTGCTGCGGGCCTTGATCCGACAAAGAAGCTTCCCATTGCCGCACTGGCTGGCGAGGGCCGATTCGCCCACAACTCCATTGAATTGCTCAAACGTAACGGAATTGAACCCTTAGTGCGTCTACGCACACAGAGTTTCAGCATGATCATTGAGGCAATGCGTGCCGCCGAGATCGCGGCGTTTGTGCCCGCGCCGGCCGTCGGAGATTTTCCGAAAGACCAATTTGCCGTCGTTGACCTGGACGGCATCAGTCGATTGGGCCGGAAGCTCTATCTCGTCTACGAGCCGACAGCATCTGCTCTGCGGCCCGTCGCACGCGCCTTGGGCAGCACGATTGCGCAGATCTGCCGGCTGAGTCAGAAGCGCGCGGAATAGTTTCTCGGCATAATATTTCCATGGCTGGGCCTGCCGCCCACGAGCGAGTTGCATCCCGCGTCCGACTACTTACGCTCCCGGCGCATGCCAGCCATGAACCACGACTGGGAGCAGATCGGGTACACCGTGCAGGCGCTGGCCGAGCGCTGCCGCGAACTTGGCGGTGCGCCCGACCCCGCGTGGGCGGGATTAGCGGCGCGCGATTTCGTGACAGCAATGCGCGTAGCCGAAGCGAGGGAGCGGTTGTGCTGCGATGCGCTCCTTCGTGCTTTCGTGCAACCGGACGGTGGCTTGGGGAAGCTTACTCCGCGACAAGCGTATTTTTGTGCTATGCGCTGCCTCTGTGCGTTGGACACGCTCGGCATCCTGCATGCGGAGCTCACGGACCGACCGCTGTATCCGCAACCGCCGGCGGATTGGACGAATGAGCAATTGCTGGAGTGGCTGCTGGTGAGCAATTGGCAGCAGCGGCATGACACCTGGTTGAAGCTCGCCGCCACGAGCATTTCAATGGGCCTCGGTCTCTGTTCGGGCTGAATTGTAGAGCTCCACCGTGCATGTAACGATTTGAACGTTATGCTGGGGATGCGATCAGTTTCGCACGCTGGCCAAAAAGATTCGCCGTTATTTCCAAGCTTGTCGGTGCGACTCATACTATACTAGAATTTACTCGTTTTAAGTATGCATCCCTCTTTCCGCCCGTGCCAGACCCATCCTGCGGATGCCGGCGAGCGCGGCCCGTTGCCGGCGGAGCTTGGCGATGAGGCGGAGCCTCCGCCCGCCACCCATCCGTACCGCCGCAATTTGGTCCGCGGCGCTGGCGTCGACTTATGGTTTGCGCGGGTGAAACCCAATTTCTGGCCCGAGCACAGCCATGCGCGCCTGCAGGTCGCGATCTTTCTGGACAAAGCCGACTGTAGTGTCGCGTGGCGGACGCCTGACGGCGAATCGGTGCACCGCCACATCGGCGCCAATTACGTTTGGATTTTGCCGCCTGACCATCCGCACAAAGTCCATTTCGACAAAGAGACCGGTCTGGTCGTCCTTTACCTAAAGACGGCTTGGGCCAACGAGGTTGCACCCGGGGCCGAGACGGACGCCTCGGTTCTGCCGCTGTCGGATTATGTCTTCCGCGATCCGCTCATCGGCGAACTGATTCTGGCGTTCCGCGACGAATGTGACCATGCCGCGTTGGTGAGCCGCCGGCATATCGCCGCCCTCGGCGCTACTCTGGGCGCGCGCCTGCTGCGCGCCCATGTTTGCCCCCGGCCCGGCAAACTCGGCCCTGCGTCGTTAACGCAGGAGGCGCGAGAACGCGTCGAGACCTTCATTGCGGAGCATCTGCACGAAAAGCTTTCGCTGGCGGTTCTGGCGCGCGAAGGGCGCTTCAGTCCGGGTCACTTCAGTCGGCTGTTTCGCGGGAGCACCGGGTTTTCGCCCGAGCGTTACCTCCTGCGCTCGCGCCTTCTCCACGCGCGGGAACTGCTTGGCACCGGCGATTTCACCGTAAGCGAAATCGCCCATCGCGTGGGGTTTTGCGACCACAGCCACCTGACGGTGCAGTTCAAGAGGATGTTTGGATCCCCTCCCAAAGTGTATCTCCGCCGACGCGGTTGCTAAAACGCAAGAGATTCGTGTTTGGATAAAAGACACGCGAGGTCACCCTGTGGTAGGATGGATTGTTTCGCCTCAAACCGCGTCGCGGAGACGCGCCGGGGTTTGGCTGACTCAGACTCTACACAAGGAACTTCCATGCCTCAACCCACCCCTTCCATCAAACTGATGCTGCCGATAACCGATTACCGAGTCTACGTTTCGGCAGCACGTCTCCTGATTCCTGTCATGGGACCAAAGGCCCCAGATGCGTTGACGCTGATCCGGCACACCCTTGGTGGTCGGGATGCGACCGGGATCGCTGACGATTACCTCGATTCCATTTCCTGGCCGCTCCAAGACGGCCGCGTGTCGCTCGCACGAGGGGGTGTGCCGAATCCGCTGCGCACCGCCCCAACGGTTGCCACTTCTCCGCGGACGCGGCTATCGCGACAGTCGCCTTCGCTGGTCCCGGGCCGGAACTGAAGCCGCGGCGGACCTTCTATTCTCCAAGCA
>CAJAKX010000028.1 GCA_903940425.1 uncultured Opitutia bacterium
AGGGTGGAGAAACGAGGCGCCTACAAGACAGGCGCCCTGCGCCGAACGCAGACTTCCCATTCAGCGCTGGAGCGCCAGCAGCACGTCACCGGCGGTCGGCACGCCCTCCGTGAGCAGCGCGGACAGGGACTTCGTCATGGCGGCGGCCTGCTCCGGCGGAGCGCCCGCCATCAGGGCGAGGGATTCCGCCGCCAGCGGATCGCCGGTCGCCGGCGCACGGACAAACAGTCCGATCGGCAGCGGGGTGGGCGCGGCGAAATAGCCGCCTAGCGCCGCGTCGAAATACAGGTTGCCGGCCCGCGCCAGCAGACGATCGGCGAGGGCAGCGGCGTCGGCGTTCTTGGCCGCCTTGGAGAATTCCCGGCAGCCGAGCGCCAGCGCGGCGTAGTCAGCCGGCGCGGCGGGCGCGGACGAGCCGCGCAGCCGGCGGACATCGCCGTCGGCGGAAACGAGCAACTGCGTTTGCACGGTCGCAAACGTGCGGGCCGCGGCCGCGAGGTAAGCCGGTTCGTTGAGTTGGGCGGCGGCGCGGGCGAGCGCAGCCAGCATCAGGCCGTGGGCGCCGGCGGTGGCGCGATCGTCGCGCGCCAGTGCCGGGCGCTGATCACGCACGGTCCGCAACCGGTTCGCGGCGGCGGCGAGTTTGGCCTCCGCAGCCGCATTCCCCGGCGCCGTGGAGCGAAACAGGATGTTCTTGCCGCGATAAGCGCCTGACAGGTCTTCGTCGGCGGACACATTTCCGGCGGGTTCCACCCCGTAGGCGGACTTGAAGGCGGCAGCATCGGGACCGAGCACTGCGTCGATCTCCGCCGCGGTCCAGACATAGTAGCCGGTGAACTCGGCCGACGTGGCGTCCTCGGCGGCGGCGAAACCGCCGTCGGGCAATGCGAGGCGGCTCAGCGCGTAGTCGAGGGCTCCCCGCGCGGCGCGCGCAAAGGCTGGGTCGTTCAAGGTTTGGGCGGCGTCGAGATAAGCGAGAGTCAGCCGGGCCTGGTCGCTGAGCGTCTTCTGCAAGTACGGAATGCGCCAGGCGGCGTCGGTGGAGCGGCTGAAGAAACCGCCGTCGAGCGGATCATGCACGGCGCCGTTGAGGAGTGCCCGCAGCGAGGCCAACGCGGCCTCGCGATCGGCCGAGGAACCGTGCAGAAGGAAACGCAGCAGTTCCGGCTCGGGTGACTTGGGGACGGTGCCGAACCCACCGTTCGCCGTGTCGAAGGAGGCGCGCCACGCCGCCGCGGCTTGCGCCAGCTTTTCGCTCAACGCGGCCGGCGAGAGGGTCGGAAGCGTCTCCGTGTCGCGCACGGACATGGTCGTGACCGCCTCGGCCGCGTGCCCGCGGCACGCGCGGGGGTCGGAGGTCCAGGCGTCGCTGGCCTGGCGGGCCACCATGGGGAACCCCGTCCGGCCCCATTCTTCGGACGGCGGCAGATAGCCGGCGCCTTCGTAGGGCTGCAGTTCGGGCGTAAGCCAGAGATGCGCCGGCCAGCCGTCGGTCTGCTTCACCGTTTGGAGATAGAGCCGGGCGCAGGCGGCGACCTCGGGATGTTCCTCGCGGTCCACGATCACGCAGGTGAAATGCTGGTTGAAATAGGCCACGCAATCGGCGTTGGCGAAGGACTGCTGACAGGTGGCGCGGCTGAGTTCGTTGAGCCACGAACCAATGAAGACATAGACCGGCTTGTTCGCCTTCTGGGCCCGGCGCAACATGTCGGGGTTCCAGGTCTCCCAGTTGATCTGACCGTGCGCTTGCGAGCGGATAAGGGCGGAGGCGGAGGTGGCCAGATCGGGCGCGGCCGCGTGGGCGGTGGCAACAACAAAGGCGGAGAACAGAGCCAGGCAGGAAGGCAGGGTTTTCATGGTAGTAGTGAACCACGGGCCACACCGCCTGGGTGTGGCGGGAGGCCCAATTGTAACTTCAATGGATGAGCCTTGGCATAGGCAGGCAACTACAATTTGAAACTGGTCTGAATGAAGACGAAGTCCGCATCGCTGGCCGCGCCCGTGGCCCGGAGATAGGGCCCGGCGGCAAAGTGCGACCAGCCCGCC
This sequence comes from uncultured Opitutia bacterium, assembly GCA_903940425.1. Taxonomy (GTDB): domain Bacteria; phylum Verrucomicrobiota; class Verrucomicrobiia; order Opitutales; family Opitutaceae; genus Fen-1467. Next base: position 2,047 of record CAJAKX010000028.1, read on the forward strand.
TCCACGGCCGCCCGCGCGTCCGGGACCCAGCTCACCGTGAAATCGAGCTCGTCGCCGGCACGGCGCGGCGCGCCTTGTGCGGCGGCATTGAGCGGGCGCACGGTGGCCACGGCGTTCGCGCGATACCAGGCATCCTGGCTGGTGTAGAGCGAGAACCAATGGTGATCCAGCCGCACGCTGATCGCAGGCAGCGGCGTGACGCGCGCCGATGCGACCGCCTCGCGGAGATTTTTCCAGGCAAAGACGTCCATCAGCCCATATTTCCGGTGATTGCTCGGGAACAGATTCATGAACGAGCCGTTTTTGCCGTCGGTCCGGTCGGTGTCGCCGGAGGCAAGGTTGTATTCAACGTCGAAGCGCGGCTTCCATGGCGTTTGTGCCGGCGTGTAGCCGACGAGGGCGTGGAGGGCCCAGGCTTGTTGATCGAGCTTGGTGGCGTTGCCGGCATAAGGCCCGGTCGCAGTCGTGGTCTGGCGGTTGACGTTGCCGCCCTGCAGCGCCGCCTCCCATTCGGTGTCAAACCCGCCCGCCTTCGGCGCCCGCAGGAAACGGGCGCCCAGCGTGTAGACATCCTGCCCGATGTCGTAGGCGGCGGCCGTGCGCGCCGGGGCGGGGATGGGCGCGGTGGGTGCGCTGTAGATCGGATTGTTGTCCTGCTTGTCGCGCCACAGCAGATAGCCTTCGAGGGTGTTCCGTTGACCAAGCTTCTGCGAGACATAGACCCCGCTGAACAGATCGTTGATGCTCGAATGGTCGGATTTCCAGCTCTCGCCGCTGGTGATGCCTTCAATATTGACCACGCTGCTGACAAAGAGCGTGGCGGTGGTCCGGCTCGGAACGGCCGCCCAGACGAGCTTGGCGGCGTCGAAGGTGCGCGCGAAGTTGTTCCATTCGCTGGAACCGACGAGCCGCTCCTCCCCGAAGGCGAGGATTTGCCGGCCTAGGGTGAAGACGACGGGCGATTTCTTTGGATCGCCCCAGGTGATGGCGGCCAGGCGCAGGTCCAGGGCATCGTTGCCTTCCGCGCCGAGGATGAAAGGAACCTTGGGCCGCTCGGAGCCGAGTTCGCGCGCATCCTGCAGTTGCACCTGCAGGGACCAGCCGGCGTCCGCCTTCCAGCCAAAGCCGAGGCGGAGACGCTGGACG
>CAJAKX010000029.1 GCA_903940425.1 uncultured Opitutia bacterium
AAAGACCTCAAAGTCCTCGCCGAGGACACCGTGAGCAATCTCCCGGGCGTCACCCGGGTGGACAACCAGATCGCCCTGGATCCGGCACTTGCCGAGCACTCCGACGGATGGATCGCCATCAAGCTCCGCACCCAGTTGCTCGTGAGGTCCAATGTCAGCGCCGCCAATACCACGGTCAGGGTTAAAGACGGCGTCGTCACCCTTACCGGCACGGCCGACAACCTGGCGCAAAAAGAACTCACCGGAGAATACGCCAAGGAGATTGATTGGGTGAAGTCGGTGAAGAACGACATCGTCGTGAACGCCTCGCCCGCTCCCGCCCAGACCGTGGGCGAGAAAATTGATGACACCTCGATCACCTCGCAGGTGAAATACGCGCTCTTCACCCACCGCGCGACCAGCGCGCTCAAGACCAAGGTCACCACCACTGACGGCGTTGTCGTGATCACGGGCGAAGCCGCCAACGATGCGGAAAAGTCCCTTGCCGGCAAACTTGCCGAGAGTATTCGCGGCGTCAAATCCGTGACCAATAACATGACGGTGAAAATCTAAAGTCCATGGCTCTCGTTCCCCCTGGCCCGAGTCCCTCGGGCCGGGGGGAACGAGTCCCGTGACCCTGTCGCCATGAAATGCACGCTATCCGATGAGCGAAGTCATCGAGCAGCGTTGACGAATTTCGCCTACTTCCCGTCCCGCGGCAGTGCGCCGTGCACCGTCGTCCGGACGGACACGCAATAAAGGTATCATGAACAAAGCCATCTCCCTCGCCCTCCTCGTCGGGGGCATCGTGCTGATCGTCTATGGGATCAGCGCCTCGGACTCCATCAGCTCGTCCTTCTCCCGTTTTTTCACCGGCTCACCCACCGATAAGACCATGTGGCTGTTGATCGGTGGCATCATCGCGGCCGCGGTAGGCCTGTTCGGCCTGTTTTTCGGGTCAAAGTCGCCGTAACCCCAACCAACCCGCTCTCATGCTCAACTACGCCATCACTTTCCTCCTCATCGCCATCATCGCGGCCGTGCTTGGCTTCGGTGTCATCGCCGGCACGGCGGCCTGGATCGCCAAGGTCCTCTTCGTCGTCTTCCTCGTGCTCTTTTTGGTTTCATTGCTCCGTTCCAGGAAAACCTGATCCCGCTGATGAGCGCGGGCATGAAAACTCCCCATCGACATTTCCCTGCAACCGGCGGTTAATGACATCTGGCGGGTGCTCACGCATCGCCACCCGGTTCACCTCATGAAAAGCGGCGCAACCCGATCCTCACGGCAGCACCTGCGGCAACTCGGAGCAACCCTGCGCCGGCGCACCGCCGCCCTGGCCGTGACCACCCGGCGGCTGCAACGTGAAACCACCCTGCGCAAGACCGGGGAGGCAAACCTCAGACAGGGCGCGCGACACTACGACCTGCTCCTCGCCCAATCGCGATGCATGCAGGAGGAACTGCGGCGGCTGGCGCATCAAATTCTGTCGGCGCAGGAGGAAGAGCGGAAGGAAATCAGCCGCGAACTTCACGACAAAATCGCCCAGACTCTGGCGGGCATCAACGTCCAGCTCTCGGCCCTGAGCTTGGAAACGGCCGTCAGCGCCCGGGGACTGAAGAGGAAAATCGCCAGCACGCAACGGCAGGTGGGGAGATCGATCGAGGCCATCCATCGTTTCGCGCGCGAGCTTCGCCCGGCCCTGCTCGACGACCTCGGGCTCATCCCGGCGCTTCGGTCTTACCTGAAGAAATTTGCGGCGCGGACCGGCCTGCGTATCCGTTTCACCGCCTTTACCGGGGTGGAGGCCTTGGACAGCGCCAAGCGGACGGTGTTCTATCGTGTCGCGCAGGAAGCGCTCACCAACGTTGACCGCCATGCTCAGGCCAGCCTGGTGCAGGTGAGCATCCGGAGAATCCCGGATGCCATCCGCATGGAGGTCGCGGATGACGGCCGGTCCTTTCAGGTGCAACGCGTCCTGTCCTCCCGGACCAACAAGCGGCTGGGACTGCTCGGCATGCGGGAACGCGTGGAGATGGTGGGCGGCAGTTTCGCCATCGAATCCGCGCCCGGTCGCGGCACCACGCTCCGCGCCCAGATCCCGTTCAAGCGCGCTGTCCCGGCATAATCCTTATGAAGCCCATCACCGTCCTCCTGGCTGACGATCACACGGTCGTGCGCGAGGGGTTGCGCGCGCTCCTGATGGCCGAGGCTGACCTCGCGGTGGTCGGCGAAGCGCAAAACGGACGCCTGGCGGTGGAGCTGACCAAAAAACTCCGCCCCGCCGTGGTCGTGATGGACCTCGCCATGCCGCAGCTCAACGGCCTCGAGGCCACCCGGCAGATCCTGCTCGCCGTTCCCACCACCAAGGTGCTCATCCTTTCCGCGCATAACGACGACGAGTATGTTGAGAGCGTGATCGCCGCGGGTGCGACCGGCTACCTGTTGAAACAAAGCTCGGCCCATATTCTGGCCGAGGCGATCAGGGCGGTCGAAAAAGGGCGTCCCGTTTTCAGCCCTTCCATTGCCAGACGCCTCGGCGATACGGGCGGGAGACGCCGGAGCCTTCTGACTTCGCGCGAGGAGGAGGTGCTGCAACTCGTGGCCGAAGGCGCGCCCAACAAGCAGGTCGCGGCAGAGCTCGGCATCAGCATCAAAACCGTCGAAAAGCACCGGCAGCATCTGATGGACAAACTCGACATCCACGACACGGCGGGACTCACCCGTTACGCCATCGCGGCGGGGGTCGTCGAAAGCAGCGTCCAGAAGACGATTATTTAGCTGCGCCCGCTTCACCGCCGGCAGAGTTGCCGGCCGGCGTAATTTATGCAGTTTGTCCCCGTCCTCAATCCTGCTTTCCTCTCCCGCCCGGCGGGCACGGTTTCCCCTTATTTCTCGCTATTGATTGATTGCTCCCTCCGTGACCCAAGCACCCCCTGGCTGCACTCTCGCGCTCAAGGTCATCCCCAACGCCCCGCGGGATGAGGTGGCCGGCTGGCTGGGCGAGGCGCTCAAGGTGAAGCTTCACGCGCCGGCCCTCGAAGGCCGGGCCAACGCCGCGCTGGTGGGGTTTCTCGCGGACCGTCTCGCCCTGCCGCGCCGGGCCATTGCCCTTGCGCATGGCGCCAAGTCGCGCCAGAAATTCGTGCGGATTGATGGACTGACCCTGACCGAAGTCCGGCGCCGGCTGGATTGCCTCGAATAGGGGTTGGCGAGGACCCGTCCGCCTACTAGAAACCAACTCCATCGTTCATCCCATGCGTTTGCGTAACAGCCATCTTTTCCTTTTCCTGGGCATCATCCTGATCGCCATCGCGTTTGTCGCGCGCTCCGGTTTGTTCACCCGCAAAAACCCCGGCGAGCCCGCCAACAAATACATGCGGGCGGTGATGACCGCGTCCAAGACGCCCCAGCTCAGCGCGGAGGAGACCGCGGTCATCGCCGAGAAGTATAAAACCGCCATGGTGAAATCATCAGGCCTGCGCTACCTCATCCAGGCGCCGGGGCTGGGCGAGACAAAGCCGCAAATCGGGCAGGAAGTCACGGTCAGCTACGTGGGCCGCCTGCTGCGCGACGGCACAAAGTTCGACAGCAGCTATGACCACGGCCAGCCGTTCACTTTCCAGGTCGGCTTCGGGCAGGTGATTCCCGGCTGGGATGCAACCCTCCTCGACATGAAGAAGAGGGAACAACGCACGGTCATCATCCCATGGTGGCTTGCTTATGGTGAGCGCGGCGCCCCGCCGGAGATTCCCCCCAAGGCTTCCCTCGTGTTCGAGATCAAGCTGCTCGATTTTCACTAGCGCGGCGGCGTGTCAGGCTTGCCTGCCGTGTGCCGTCCGACCGGGAAAATCCGTCCCGGACCGCCGCCGGCGTCAGCAGCAAAAAATCCATGGTTATCTGCGGCGATCTGTGGTTAGGCTCCCACCCTTTCCTGCATGACCTACGACTTTGACACGCCGATCGACCGCCGCGGCACCGATTCGCAGAAATGGCAGAAGTACGCCGGCCGGGACATCCTCCCGCTGTGGGTGGCCGACATGGATTTCCGCTCCCCGCCCGAGGTCATCGCGGCCCTGCACGCGCGGGTTGATCACGGCGTGTTCGGTTACGCGCGGCCGACCCGGTCGACCATCGACATCATCGTCGAGGCCCTGCACGCCCGCTACCGCTGGAGCATCGAGCCATCGTGGCTCGTCTGGCTGCCGGGGCTGGTGGTCGGCCTCAATATCACGGCGCACGCCTTCGCCCAGCCGGGCGAGGCCGTGCTGTGCAACACGCCGGTCTATCCGCCGTTCCTGACCGCGCCCGTCCAGCAGGGCCGCGAGGTCATCGCCGTGCCGCTGACCCTGCGCCCAGCCGAAGGGCGCGCGGTCGCCGCGCGCCGCTGGGAGATCGATTGGGACGCGCTGGAGCGCGCCGTCACGCCATGGACCCGGCTTTTCTTCCTCTGCAATCCGCACAACCCCGTCGCGCAGGTCTTCCGCCGCGAAGAACTCGCGCGCCTCGCCGAATTCTGTCTGCGGCACAACCTCCTCCTTTGCTCCGATGAGATCCACTGCGACCTCATTCTTGACGAGCTGCCCCACGTGCCGACGGGCACGCTCGGGGCCGAGATCGCCCGGCGCACCATCACGCTGATGGCGCCGAGCAAGACCTACAATCTTCCCGGCCTCGGCACTTCCCTCGCCATCATTCCCGATGCGGCCGTGCGCGCGCAATTTGTCCGCGCGACCACCGGCATGGTCGCGGAGGTCAACTGTCTCGGCTACGCGGCCTGCGCGGCCGCCTATCGCCACGGCGAGCCCTGGCGCCGGGCGCTCCTGGCGTACCTGCGCGGCAATCGCGAGCACCTGCTCGCCTGCGCCGCGCACGAGCTGCCCGGCCTGCGGATCGAGGCGCCGATCGAGGCGACCTATCTGGCCTGGTGCAACATCGAGGCGCTGGGCTTGAAGGATCCCGTCGCCCATTTTGAAAAACACGGCGTCGGTCTGTCCGACGGCCGCCATTTCGGCGCCCAACCCGGCACCCATCTCCGCCTCAACTTCGGCTGCCCGCGCGCCACGCTGGTGGAGGCACTCGCGCGGATGAAGCAGGCCGTGGCGACGCGCTGACCATGGTTTTCTCTTTTGATCGAAGCGACCGGCGATAACGATCCTGGCATGAAACACCCCCGCCTCCTCCTGCTCGTCGCCCTGTGCCTGCTGTCGCTGGGGCAGGCGGCCTGGTACTGCCCGCAACTTCCCGGACTCGTCGCCACGCACTTCGACCTCACCGGCCAGGCCGACGGCTGGATGCCGCGGGCGTACTTCTTCCAGTCGCAGGTTGTGTTCATGCTCGGTTTTACGGCGTTCTTTGCCGTGCTCGCCTTTGCCGTGGCGCAGTTGCCCGACTCCCTGATTCAACTTCCTCACAAGGAGTACTGGCTCGATCCCCGGCAGCGGGCCGAGACGCGACGGCAGATCACGAACATGATCCTGTCATCCGGTTGCGGCGGACTGGCGTTCCTGCTCTTTCTCCGCCAGCGCATCCACCAGGCCAACCTCGATGGCTCCCACCACCTGACACCCTCGTTTGGGGTGGTCCTCATCACCGCCCTTGTGCTCATCGCCGGGCCCCTGGTTCCTCCGCTCCGGCGTTTCTGGAAAAACGCGCCTGACTGATCTTGCCCGGGCATCCGGCTTCAGCCCCGGCTGGTTCCCCCCCGATGCGCCTCGGCCCCTACGAACTATCGTCGAACCTTTTTCTCTCGCCGCTGGCGGGTTATACCAACCTGCCCATGCGGCTGACCATCCACGAACTCGGCGGACTCGACTGGGCCACCACCGATCTCGTCAACGCCCGCTCCCTGCTTGAGAGGAACCGCCGGGCCCTCCAGCTCATCCAGACCTGCCCCGCGGACCGGCCGCTCGCCGTGCAGCTCTTCGGCGGCGTGCCCGCGGAGATGCGCGATGCCGCCATGCTGCTCGAATCGTCCGGCTTCGCCTCGGTTGACATCAACATGGGCTGTCCCGTGCGCAAGGTCACCCGGATCGGCGGCGGCTCCACGATGATGACCGAGCTCAAAAAAACCGCCGCCCTCGTGCGCGGCATGGTCGAGGCGGTGAAAATCCCCGTCACCGCCAAGATGCGCCTCGGCTGGGACAGCGAAAACCTCACCGCGCCCGACCTCGCCCGCGTGCTGGAGGACGCCGGGGTGGCCGCGGTCTTCGTGCATGGCCGCACCCGCGCCCAGGGTTTTGGCGGTACCGTCAGCCTTGCGGGCATCCGCGCCGTCGTCGAGGCGGTGCATCGCATCCCGGTCATCGGCAACGGCGACGTCACCACACCCGAAGCCGCGAAAACCATGCTGGCCGAGACCGGCTGCGCGGGCGTGAGCATCGGCCGGGGGGCGTTCTACAATCCCTGGATCTTCCGGCAGACCCGGCACTATCTGCGCACCGGCGAGCTGCCGCCCGAGCCGTCGTTCGATGAGCGGGTGCGCGTGATGTGCCGTCATCTCGACCTGATGATCGAGGTCTTCGGCGAGGAGACCGGCTGCCGGATGTTCCGCAAGGTCGCGGCGTGGTATGCGAAGCGCCTGGGGCCGGTGATCGAGTTCCGGCGCCAGCTCGCCTTGTTGCGCACGCGCGACGGGTTTTACGCGGCCCTGGCCGCCTACCAGATGTGGCGCACGCAGTTCTGCGACGACCGCGGCGAATTGCTGCCGAAATACCGCCAGCAGAAACTTGTCGCCTCCTTCATGCGCCCGGAGGCCGACTCCCCGTCCGGTGCCGTCCGCGTGCCGAAGGGACCGGTCGAGGTGTGGTGAAGCGGGGCGGGCTTCGGTTCAGGATTTCAGGTTCAGAGTTCAGGGTTGAGTGAAAGCCCGTAAAGCAGGTTTACTCTGACCTCCGAATCCCGAACCCAAACCATGCCCCATTTCTGGCAACTCATCCTCGGTACCGTTGTCGCCCTGCTGCCGGTCATCAATCCGGTCGCGTCGGCGCCGGTCCTGCTGTCCATCACGGAGGGGGACAGCGAAGCGCGCCGCGCCTGGCAGGTGAAACGGGGCTGCATCTTCATGGTGGCCATCCTTGTGAGCTTTCTGTTCGGCGGCGGCCTCATCATCCGTTTCTTTGGCATCTCGATTCCCGGCATCCGCATCGCCGGCGGACTGCTCGTGTCGGGCATCGCCCTGTCCATGCTGGCCACGCCGCACGAGGACGCCGACGAGCGCCGGCGCCGCGAGGAGGCGCGCGCCAAGCGCGACATCTCCTTCTCCCCTCTGGCCATGCCGATGTTAAGCGGTCCGGGCTCCATCGCGCTGACGATCGGTTTCACCTCCTTGGCCGACCGCTGGCTCGATTACGTGGCCATCATCCTGGGCATCGTGGTGGTGGCGGTGATCAGCTACGTGACCCTGCGGCTTTCCGGCCGCAT
>CAJAKX010000030.1 GCA_903940425.1 uncultured Opitutia bacterium
GGTTTTTCCGGTGCCGGCATCGCCTTGGAGGATCGCCACGCCTGAGTGGGTCTCGAGCAGGTTCGTGACGGCCTTGGCCTGATCCTGGCCCAATCCAGCCAAGGCCGGGCGCCGGCCCATTGGACCGTAGGACTTCAGCAGGCTATACGCCCAACCCGCGAACTCGTCCTCGGCCTGCATGACGTCGCGGGACGTGATTTGCTCGCCGGAACGGATCAACTCCCCGGCGCGCTCCCGCGCGCCCACCGCACGCCTTAGCCCATCGAGTGACACCTGCCCGCGGCCCGCGATCAGCGCCTCCCGCAGCAGCAGCCGGTCATCGACGACCGATTTCCTTTCGTAAACATGCGCCATCGCCGAAGCGATCGCCGCGGAAGCGCTCATCGAAGGGAAGCTGGCGGAACTTGGGGTTGCCTTGGCAATTACGGCCTGCAATGCCGGCAGTTCGGTCCCCGCCTCCTTTCGCCATCCGGCCTGCAGGTCGGTCGCGGTCGCGTGGACCTTGTCGGCCCGAGTGGCGTTTGCGATCGCCAGCAGGGCATCCTGCGAGGTCGCACCCAATTGTGCGGCCCGGGCCAGGATCGCCTGGCGGCGCTTGCTGAACCGTTCGCGCAATTCGGGCGGGACGCCCTTCACGGCAAAACCGATGCGCCGGGTCGGCTCCAGTTCGTAGCCGGCGGCGCGCATCCGGCGGGCAAGCTCGTTGTAACAGATCTCCCTAAAATAGCCCAGATGGCGGTAAAAGCCGGATGGCTGGACGCTCTTCCAGCGGGATTCGGCCTCATCGTAGGTCAGATTCATGACGCACACATGGGTATGCAGCTGGGGATCCAGCGAACGGCTGGCATCGTGGGTCACGATGGCGGCAATCATGTTGCCGGTGGACCGGTCGGCGTTGGCGCCGGCCCGCCGCACGCGGGTGGCGGTCACGGCCTCGATTTCCCGGAGGGTCTGGGTGACCGCCTCGCGCCACCAGTCTCCGATGCGCTGGTCTCCGCCCACCAAATAGAGCAGCGAAACATCTTTGGGCGGAGAAATCTGCCCGAAATAGCCCACCCGCCTATGACGGCCCTTGTCCCGGACCATAAGCTTTTCGCCGGTCAGAGGATGCCGACCACGGCAAAGGTTCTCGAAGTGCGCCAGGTCACACCGGCCGTGCAAACCCAAGCGCCCGGCCCCCGAACCAACCCAAGTCATCTCGGAACGCCCTTCCTGCCCCATATAATCGCCTAATGCCATATGCTCCCGGAAATACTCCACGGCGCCTTTTACGAATGCACAGGGTCTATCGAATCTGACCATGTCATACCCATACCTTTAACCCATACGATTGCGAGCAAGAACTGGCTAGTTACCCCAGAAAGTGGCCCAAACCCAATCTCCAGAGATCTGTCGTCAGCTCATCGTCCATAACGCTACCCGCAATCTAATGAGCGGCAGCAGCCGCTACCGTCTACCTATACAATGAGGAACACGCAACCCCTAACGTCCGTTAGGCCTCGGTTGCTTCGCTGCTGCTTCAATGCTGATTCGATGCTGCTCTGCTTATCCAATGGCCATACTGTCTTTGTTTTGCTACAACCCATACGATCTAATTTTACGGACCGATGCCTGCCTCCGACCCGCCCGCTTTTCTAAGGGAAGACGCGTGGCGTTATGACCCGGCTGAGCACTCCCGTGGTCGCCTAGCGCCCTTCCGGGACCTGCTGCTGGCCTTTCGGCCAAATCGATGAGTTACGAGCAGATCGCCACGACCCTGACCAAATACGGGCGCAGGACTTCGCCTGCCGGCGTGGGCGCCTTCTGCCGCCGGACCTTGTCCAAGGCCGAGATTCTGCGGGAACAGATCCGCATCCGGACGGAGGCTCCCAACAGGCCGGCCGCGACCGCTCCGAGCTTTCCGGGGCTCTCCGCGGTCGCGCAGCCAGGTCCGGTCTCGGTGTCGCCGGGCCGCCGGGGGCCGAGAATCGCCCGGGACAATTACTGACCTATCAGCGAGGCGGCGCTTCAATTCAAGGCTTTCCGCCCTTGCGTGCCTTTCGGGCCACCCACCCGCGCGGCCGCGGTGGGAAGGCGGCTAGGTATTTCCTGACAGCCGGAGCCAGGGTTTGCGCATCGGGAGCGGCGCGCAGCAATGCACGCACCACGAACGCCCGGTTGGCCGGGATCATCTTGTCGGCAAGCTCCGTAACCACGTCGTCGAGCTTCTTCACGAGATCGGGCGGTAGATCGACTGTCGGATGAGCGGCCACATAGTCGGCTTCCCTCGGACCATCCTTCCTGTCGTAGGTCTTGGCCAGCAGCACCGCGTGCGCAAATAGCTCGGTCGCGGATGTAAGGTGGATCAGCGCTCGGAGCACCGTGCCGCCGCGCACCGGCAGTCCGGCCCTGCGGAGGCTCACCATGCACCGGTTCAGCGCCTGCACGTCGGCGGGGTAGAACGTGAAGCTAACCTTGATGGAAGTCGGCTCCGTGCTCATCGCAAAACCATACCCCCATACAAAAAACTTTGCCAATGGCTAAAATCGTACGTGCGGCTGGCCAATTTCGCCGACAGTGTCGGCGAAATCCGCCGCGGCCGTCCGGGACGCAATGCGGCAGACACCGTCTGCCGCATCCGGGCAGCCTGGGCTGGGCGCGAAATCCGGGGCGCCGGTTTCGAACAGCGGGTGCGCTCGAGAGCCTGAATTCTGAACCGCGGCAGCCGCGCCACGCAGGCGGGCGCCCCTGCCTCGCCGTAGTCCCGGCCAGCCGGGACGCAGGCGGGCCTACTCTTTTTGAGCTAGAAACCAACGTTGCGTTAAAGATTCCGGAAGTTACAAATGGTGTTTTCACCCTCGCTATGACCCCGGAGGAGAAAGCCCGCCAAGAGATCGATCGACAGCTCATCGACGCCGGCTGGGCGGTGCAGGACTACAAGGCGCTCAACCTCTCTGCCGGTCGCGGCATCGCCCTGCGGGAAGTCCCGCTCAAGACCGGCCCGTGCGATTACTTGCTGCTCGTCGATCGCCGCCCTGTCGGCGTGATCGAGGCCAAGAAGGCCGGCACCACGCTTTCCGGTGTCGCCGACCAATCCGCGGACTACGCCAAGAGCCTGCCTGATTTCCTCGCCCGTCTCCTGCCGGCGGGCGTCGCCACGCTTCCATTCCTCTACGAAGCCACCGGCGTGGAACACATGAGACTGAGTTTACCATCGCGAGTGTCTGCCAGCTCGTTTTGGACTCCGAGAAGACGCTGCGAGAGCTTTGTGGCGCGTTTCGGATTCTCTCGCTGTAATCCATTGCATTCAGAGTACACAGGTCCGACCGAATTGCCCCAAAAAGGGCTGTATTGGTCGAAAAACGCAGCAATCTGTGTCTTTTTATTCTAGTATATGATTAGCTGTTACTTACTAATCTTTTTATGGATTTTGAGTGCTGATTAGGTTTGCCAACTGATGCGTTTAACGGCACAGATTGAAAACGAAATGAGCGACCTAAGATTGACGAACGATCGGCGAACCGGCGCGGCGGCGGCGTTTGTCGACGCCCAGCTGGCCAAGGGTCATGTCGCTTTCCCACTGTCCGAATTGATCAAGGAAACCGGGATGAAAGTCGGGGCCGCCAAGAGTCAACTGCGCCGGCTGGGTCCCCGCGTGGTCCGGGTTTCGCCGTCACAGCAATTTTTTCTGATCGTCAGTCCCGAACATTACTCCCGGGGAAGTCCTCCGGTCGACTGGTGGCTCGACGACTACTTCCGCTGGCTCGGACATTCCTATTATCTGGCGCTGCAATCCGCGGCGGGCGCCCATGGTTCGAATCCTCAATCGATCCAAGTCACCCAGGTGATGACCGACGTGCCCCGCCGCCCGATCAAGGTCGGGCAGCTGCGGGTTTCGTTTTTCGTCAAACGCGGCATCCGGAACACGCCCACCCAGCAGCTGGCGAATGCCTATGCCCCCACCCGCGTGAGTACGCCCGCGGCGACGGGGTTCGATTTGATCCGGTATGCCGCGCGCATCGGCGGCATCGGCCGGGCGGTCGAAACGCTCCGGCCCTTGCTGCGGCTGATCCGCGCAGCCGAATTGCGGGCGGTGCTCGAAGCGGAGAACGAGACGGCGACGGCCCAACGGCTGGGCTACGTGGTCCAGCGGGCCGGCCCGGCCAAACTCGCGGCGGTCATCCAGGAATGGCTGCCGGCCAAGCGCGCGTTGATCCCGCTGGTGGCCACGACGGCCGGCCGGCCGGATGCCCCCGTGGTCCGGCGGTGGAGCATCCGCGACAACTCGGGGGAATTTGAACCATGAACCCACTCACTCGGCGCGATGTGGTGGCCCATCAGGCGGCCATGCCCTGGCCGAGCCAGCGCCAGGTCGAACAGGATCTGCTGCTGTGCCAGGCGATGACGGCCCTGTTCAACGACAAGTTCCTGCGGACCCAGATCGCCATGCGTGGCGGCACGCTGTTGCACAAGGTGCATCTTGCCCCCGCAGCCCGCTACAGTGAGGACATCGATCTCGTGGTGTTCGGCGACCGGCCCGAAAACCACATCGCCAAGGCGATCCGGCGCGTCCTGCGGGACGTGCTTGGCAAGCCGACGGACTCGGTCTGGGACACCATCCAACTGGCGATCCGTAACGTAGTCAGGCCATCACGGGTGCTGCGGCTGACGTATTCGGTTCCGGCGGTGAGCGAGCCCGGAGCGAATCTGGACATCGTCGTGGAGGCCAACGTGACCGAACGGACGCCGCACCGGGCCATCGTGCAGATTCCGTTCGAATTCACGTTCCGGGAGACGACGGTCAAATCTGTGCTCAATGGCTACGACCTCCACGAAATGCTGGGCACCAAAATGCGCGCCTTGTTCCAGCGCAAACGGGGACGGGATTTGTTCGATTTATACTGGGCGCTCACGGTCGCCAACCCGGCCGTCGAGCCGGCAGCGGTGGTCGAGTCTTTCCAGCACTATCTCCGCCAGGAAGGCGGCGGCGCCGGTCGGGCGGAATTTGTCGGGATTCTCGACTCCCATTTGGCCGACCGCGGCTTTTGCACGGATATGATTCAACTCCTCCGCGTGGGCGTATCCTACGATCCGCAGCAGGCTGGCGAGCATGTGAAGGCCCGGCTGCTTAGCCTGTTGCCCGAGTGACCCCGGTCGCGGCGCCCAAGGCCGGCCATTGGGCGAGGTCGAAGGGACTATCCTGCGGCCAACGGCCGGGCATACGAATGCGGACTGAGTAACGTTTGGCTCAACGTTCTTTCCTCCGCACGCATGGCCCCATTTTGTCACGCCCGTCAAGGTGTCGCTCGCTACGCGAGCGAACCTTCCCTCCCTGCGGCCTTCCCCCTCGCGAGGAGAAACCGAGTCTCCTCGCTCGGCGGCCTCTGGTCGTGACTGGGCGTGCCTGCCGGGCCCAGCGCGCGGAGCGCACCACGAGAACCGGGCAACGACGCCCGGCCGGGGCGCTCATCCCCGCGCCTGGAACCATGAATCAAACTCATCTGGATCTGGGTCACACCAACAACACGACGGTCCGCGACATCGCTTGCGGCGAGCAGCCGCAGCAGCGGATGGAATCCTTCGGGGCAGCCGCCTTGAGCGACACCGAGCTGGTTGCACTCATCCTGCAGACCGGACTGGCGACCCGCGAGGTGCTGGACGTCTCCTCCCGGCTGATCGCCGAGGCCGGGTCACTCAGGGGGATCGCCTCCTGGCAACCGGTAGACTTCGAGCGGCTGAAGGGCATCGGCCGGGCCAAAGCGCGGCAGCTGGCCGCCCTCGTGGAAATCGCCAGGCGGATGATGAAACCGATCACCGACGAACCGGTGGTCCTGAACCGGCCGGAACTGATCGCCGAATACTTCCGGCCGATCATCCACGGCCTTGAGGTCGAGAAGTTCTGGGTCGCGTGCCTCAACCGCAAGAATCGGTTGAAGAAACTGGTCGAGGTGACCTCCGGCACCGCCACATGCTCTCTGGCGCATCCGCGCGAGGTGTTCCGGGTCGCCATCCGGGAAGGCGCCATCGCCGTGGTATGCGTGCACAACCATCCCTCAGGCGACCCTGCCCCTTCGGCCGCCGACCTGCAGGTGACGCGCCAGCTGCGCGACGCGGCACGGGCGGTCGACATCGACCTGCTGGACCATGTGATTGTCGGCCGGGCCAGCGCCGATCCAGCCGGCCAAGGCTGGTATTCGTTCAGGGCGACCGGTATTCTCTGAACGGAGGAACCGGCCATAAATACCTACACGGTTATTGCCTATGCGCTCCTCGCCGGGGGACGCTTCGGTAGTGGTGAAGTAGTGGCAGAGTAGCGGTGCTGGCGCCGACTTGTGGCGAACCACAAAATCTTCCGTAAATTTTCAGACGGTGTCTGAAACGTTGCCTCACCTTACGGCGACGCTCACGTCAAAATGGCCCGAGCCAAAACCACGGCCCTTTCGACTTCCTCCATATTCGGGAATTTTTTTCCTGCTGCGCGTCACGAACTGATTGTATATTCGTATTTCCCACCCCCAACTCCTTCCCCACATGGAACACACCGAGATTGTCACCATTAGCGACCTGCAATCCTACGCGGATACCCGTGAGAGCGAAGAAGTGATTCCGGAATACGTCTCGTTGCTGGTCCAAGAATCAGTCCCAGACCTGACCCTTTGCCGGATTCCCTATAGCAGCGCGGTTGGACTGCCCGGCTGGGACGGTTTGGTGGAAACGGCCAAAGGCTATCGGCAGTTCGTGCCCGCCGGGAAAAGCTATTGGGAAATGGGTACGGGCGGGAAGCCGCAAGCCAAAGCCACCAATGATTTCCGCACTCGAACCAACGCCACGTCCGACCCGGACCGAGCCGACGCCACCTATATGGTCGTCACGCCTCACTCCGCCCGTTGGTCTCAGCCGTCGCAGGCAAAATGGCGCAAACGACGGACCGTAAAAGGATGGAAAGAAATCAAGATCCTCGATGGCGTCCAACTCGCCGATTGGCTTCGCGAGTATCCGGCCATCGGTAAGGCCTTGCTTAAGCGGATGGGGCTCGTGGACCGCATGGTCGGCCTGACTATCCCGACCGAGCATTGGGAAAACCTCCAGACGCTCCCGCGGCACGGCGACCCGCCCTTACCCTCCGAGCTTTTTCTCGTTGGACGTGACCAAGCCCGGCAGAAGCTGCAACAGCTCTTCGACGGCCAAGCCGATCAGCTCCTGCTAAACTTTGAGAGTGAGCACGACGTCGAAGATTTTGTCGCGTCCTTCCTGGCAGCGCCGGCACCACCCGCGCAAAAGGCTCCCCACAAGCGCTGCCTCTTTATCAAGGACGCCGACACCTGGCTTTCGATGGTGAACCTGCGCGCCCGCCATGTGTTGGTCGCTCATCCGGGCCTCGATCTAGAAGACGCAGGCGAGCAACTCCATCTCGCCGCGCGGAAAAAGGGCCACGCCGTGGTCATCCCGGTATCGGGTGCCGTTGGTTCCGCGAACGACTCGATAGTGCCCCTCCGTAATCCCTCGGCACAGGTGATCGAGTCGGTGCTCATGAAGGCAAGCTACTCCCTCGAACGCGCGCGCGAACTTGGCGGTGCCGGGGCGCTGTCCCTTGCGGCGCTGAAGCGTCACCTGCGTGGAATGGGTGACCGCCCGCCTTACGCCAACTGGCCAAGCGCCCCGATGCTGGCCCTCGCATCGGCGATCGGACGATGGTCCGGCCAAAACTCGGCTGACAAAAAGGCCGTGGAGGGCATCGTGGGAAAAAGTTACGGGGAGTGGATCGAGATACTTCGCCCTGAGTCTCTCCGCTCGGACACTCCCCTGTCCCAAACCGATGAGCAATGGAAGGTCATTTCACGCGGCGAATCGTGGACCGCGCTCGGCTCGCATTTGTTCGACGCGGACTTGGAGAGATTGGGGAAGGTCGCCGTGGATGTTCTCGGCGAGCGCAATCCGAAGTTCGACCTTCCTCCCGAGCGAAGGTTTTCTGCGTCAGCCGAGGGCAAATCGCTCGCTCATACTACTGGGCTGCGGCGAGGCCTCGCTGAAACGCTGGCCCTATTGGGGAGCAAGCCCCGCGCGCTACCTTCTTGTTCGCTCAGGAAACCGGAGATTACGGCCATCCTCGCCGTCAGAAACCTGCTCCATGATGCCGACTGGGTGACGTGGGCCAGCTTGAACAGTGAACTTCCGCTCCTCGCGGAAGCTGCGCCAGACGAGTTTCTTGACCAGGTCGAAGCGGCCTTGGAAACCGACGCTTCGCCGTTCAAGACAGTCTTCGCCCAAGAGGGTGATGGGGTCTTTGGCGACAACTACATGACCGGCTTGTTGTGGGCGTTGGAAACCCTCGCTTGGTCCCAGGAGTATCTGATCCGCGTGGTGTCGCTGCTTGGCGACTTGGCGGCGATTGACCCCGGCGGAAACTGGACCAACCGGCCGCTCAACTCCATCACCGACATCCTCCTTCCGTGGCACCCACAGACCACTGCCCCTACGGCGAAACGCAAAGCGGCGATTGAGGCGCTGCTCCGGGAACACCCCGCCATCGGATGGAAGGCGCTCACGGCGCTTTTGCCCAACAACTACGGCGTCACCGGCGGCACCCGCAAACCAACCTGGCAGGGTCTCATCTCGCCCGGCTACGACGAGCGGGTCACCAACTGCGACTATCAGGAACAGGTCGAGATGTATGCCGAGGTCGCAGCCCATCTGGCCGCGTCCGACCTCGAACGGCTGGCTTCGCTAATCGACCATTTGCCAGACCTGCCTCCGGTGGCGCGCGACCGCATTCTTGGACACCTGCGTTCCGCCGCCGTCACCGGATTGTCGGAGGCCTCACGCGTTTCCCTGTGGGAATCGTTGAACGATCTGGTCGCCAAGCACCGCAAGTTCCACGACGCCGCGTGGGCCATGCCTGCTGACGCGGTAAACGAACTGGCCGTCGTGGCGGAACAGTTGGCCCCGAAATCGACCACGCTGGCCCACCGTCGGCTTTTCAGCGACCGCGACTTCGATCTTCTCGATGAAAAGGGCAGTTACGAGGAACAGCAGGAACGGCTCAACCGCCAGCGTGACGAAGTCGTCAGTCAAATCCAGCAGACCGGCGGCACTAGCGCGGTGCTGGAGTTCGCGCGCATGGTCGCGTCGCCCACCCGGGTGGGCGAGGCGCTGGGGCGAGGCGCAGCCGACGTCGATGCAGATCTGCTCCCGGGCACACTCGAATCCACCGACCAGATTGTGCAGGTGGTCGTCCGCGGTTTTCTCTGGCAGAGATACTGGACGAGAGGTTGGCCCTGGGTTGATGCGGTCCCTCTCACGGACTGGACCCTCGGCCAGAAAGTGGCGTTCTTGACGATGCTGCCGTTTCTCCAAGGGGTTTGGTCGCGCGCCGAAACAATTCTGGCGACCGAAGCACCTGCCTACTGGAAAGCGGTCCCGGCCAACCCTTGGCAGGAGAAGGAGGAAAACCTTATTCCGGTCGTCGAGAAATTGCTCCAGGTCGGTCGGGCGCGCTCGGCGTTCATGTGTCTTTACCGCATCTCTGCGGCCAAGAAGCCAATCCCGTCGGATCTGGCGGTCCGGATCCTGCTCGCCGCGGTCAGTAGCGAGGGCGAACAATTCCCACTCCAGCAGCACAATCTTCTCGCCGTCATTCAAGCCATCCAAAAGGACTCCACGACAAATCCAGACGAGCTATTCAAGGTCGAATGGGCCTACCTCTCGATCCTCGACCACGAATTCGGCGGCGTGCCGCGCATTTTGGAACAGCGCCTGGCCGATGACCCGGCGTTCTTCATGGAGGTCATCTCCCTAATTTATCGCTCCGACAAGGAGAAGGTCCGCCGCGAAGCCACCGAGGCACAAAAGAACATCGCACAAAACGCCTATCGGTTGCTGCGCGCTTGGCGGCGCGTGCCAGGCACAAAGGCTGACGGGAGTTTCGACGCGGCGGCGTTCGCCAACTGGGTCGCCGAGGTCACCCGTAGGGCCACTGAGTCAGGTCATCTGCGCGTCAGCCAAAACGAATTGGGCCAAACGCTACCATATGCTCCGCCCGATCCCGATTTATTGTGGATTCATCGCGCGGTCGCGGAAGCCCTCAACGGGAAAGGCGCCACAGCGATGCGCTCCGGTTTCACCATGGAGGTATTCAACCAGCGTGGCGTTCATGGATACTCCGCCGGTCGCGATGAGCTTAAAATCGCCGCAGGCCTACACCAAAAGGCCGATGCACTGGAGAACAACGGATATCACCGGTTTGCCACGGCGATCCGCGAGTTGGCAAAACAATATGAGCGTGACGCTGAACGCGAGGCGTCGCGGGGCGCGTTGGACGACTGAGTCCGGACCCAACCCGTAATTCTCTCGACAGTGTCGAGAGAATTGGACGCCGGGAATTTCCCGGAACATTGCTTGAGCGATCGAGGAGTGTTCGTTGCAGTCATGTTACGCTTGCTACGCAAGTCCGAGGCATTTTGGCACCATGCCCTACGGCTTTTTTTGCTCCATTGACCGGGACAAATCCACGCCAGAAGGGAAATACGTCACGTTACGCTTTTTCGTGTTACGCTCCGTTTAGGGCACCCTCATGTAGAGTGTTCCGAATCTCGCCTAAAAACCTGCGGGCGAGGCCGGCTTAGCGGCCAGCCGCAGTCCCCACCTTCACCTTGGCCGCGGCGGCAAAACTGTGCTCCGTCCGCAGATGGCCGTAGGTCTGCATCGCCAAAACGCCGCCGTCGGCGTGACCAAGCCAACGGCTGATGGTGGGAATATCCACCCCAGCCTCGATGCAGATCGTGGCGAAGAAATGCCGCAACGAATGATGCGTGAGTCGCTCGATACCCACCTTGCCACAGGCCGTGGTTAGCGCCTCGCGGCACTGTTTGATTGAAAACACTTTTCCTTTCAACTGCTGGCCGGTCTCCTTCCGTCGCGCGCGGATCACGCGCAGGAGGTCGCGCAGCGCCTCGATTTTCGGCACCTCGCGGTCGGCCGAATGCTCGCTCTTGGTGCCGCGCAGGATGACGGATTTCTCCAGATCGTCCTCCCACCGGAAGGCCGCCGCCTCCCCCACCCGCGCGCCGCTGTAGGCCATGAATTCCGCAAAATCCGCCGACTCCGCCGCCCGGTCGATCAGGTAGGCGCGGAGTTCGGGATTCTCCTCCGGCAGTTTGTAGTCGATCACCCGCATCTGAGCGAAAAGCTCCTGCATCTTGGCCGACGACGGCAGCCGCAGTTTCTTCCTTTCCTCGTGTTTGCGGATGGGTTCGCCGACCACCGGGTCGAGTTCGAACGTCAAGGCCGGCAATGCACCCGTCTCAACCGCAATCCGGAGCACCCGATGCAGCAGTTCGATCGTCTTGTTGACGGTCACCGCCCCGTAGCCTTTCCGCGCATTCTTCGTGTTGTGCCAGCGATACTCGCTTTCCTTGTGCATGTAATTCGCGACGCGGCGCGCATGGTTGGCGGTGATTTGCTGGGGTTTGAGCAGGCGGATGTCCGTGCCGAAACAAAGGCGCCAGCACCGCTGCAGCCGTTCAATCGTGCTCTTGAGACTGGCCTTGCTGCGCTTCGCCCGCGTGGTGTTCGCGAGGTAATCGGTCCGATACCTTTCAACCAGGTCGCCCATCAGTCCCCGGCCTTCGATCACGCGCTGCCGACGCTGCCTCTGCCGCTCGGCCTTCGCGATTTTGTCGAGGTGCCGCAGTTTCGCGATCCTCCAGACTCTCGTCTTGAGTGCTTTCATCGTGCGCGTCCCACCGACCTGGATGCGCGAATAATAGCGTCCGCTCGGAATGTGCTTCAGCATACCCGGAACGCCCGTCGAGGAGTCCCACACACGCTCTGCCGATAATTGCATGACCAGGAAGTTTATTGGCTAAAATGGTGGTATAAAGAAAAAAGGTACATAGGAGTAAATTAGTGTCCCACGCATTCCCATGAAATAAATCCGCATAGGTCCGCCCCAGATGGTCGCAAACACGGTTGGCTTAGCAAGCCGGATTCCATTTCTATCGCCTTCTGAAACTCTTTGGCGTCCGGCCCCCGGCGCCGGAGCTATCCTCCCGACTCTCGCAACGAGTGTGGTGAAAACTTGCACACGACCAAGAAGGGCCTTCAAAGCATAGGTCGTCGTCACTCCACGGGCCTAATTCGAGGAATCTACTTGAGGGTATTTCTGCGGGTGGTTACGCCGCCACCGCGATGCACAGCGGTGGTGCTTTCGGGTGTGAAGCTTGCGGGCATGTCCGGGTGGCAGGGGAGTGCCTTATCGTCTGGACCCACCCCAGCGTTGTCGCCACCGTTTTCGATCTGGCCACCCCGGCTTGGCGGGTTCTGTCAGGAAGGGGCGGGCAATTTTGAAGCCATCATGACTCCACCACCTGACAAGTGTCCACTCAAGTGGCAGATGTTCGCCCTTTCCTTCACCGCCTTGTTTCTCGAGTTGATGGTGATCCGGTGGGTGCCGTCGGTGGTGCGGCTGGTCGCCTACTACGCAAACCTGATGTTATTGAGCTCCTTTCTTGGGCTGGGTGTAGGGGTGATGGCCGGCGATCGGAAGTGGCGCCTGTTCGGCTGGTTTCCGGCGGTGCTGGCCATCGATATCAGCGTGCTGCTGTTGTGCCGCCACTTGGTTCTGGGCACCAGCGGTGCGGAAATGCGTTTTGGCGCGGCAAATCTGCGGCCGCTGAATTATGCGATCCTGATCGGACTTTTCTTCGTCAATGCGCTGGTCTTCATCCCGGTGGGGCAGCGGATGGGCACGCTTTTCAACGCCTTACCGCGGCTGACAGCCTATGCGTGGGATCTGGGCGGCAGCCTGGGCGGCACGTTGTGCTTCGGGCTGTTTTCGCTGATGCATTTTTCACCCGTGCTGGGCATCGTGGGCGTGGCACTGCTCTACCTCAGTCTGTCTCCATGGAGACGCTGGCTTTGGAGCCTCCCTCTGTTCGCTCTGGTTCTACTGGGCATGTTCAAGGCCAATGAACGCGCGACGATCTGGTCGCCTTATTATCACATCACGTTGCGCGATGCGGCCACCAATGCCTTGGTAGCGTCCGACCCCCCGCCGAACCTGCTCACGATGCGCGATCCGCCCGTCTACCTCGTCAACGTCAACCAGGATTTCTACCATAGCAATGCCTCGCTGGATCTCAGCCGCTACACTCCGGAGACGCCGAACGCGCGCTTCATCAGCCTGCAATGGCAGCAGTACAGTTTCCCCTACTCTCTCTGCCGCGGGCGCCAACGGGTCCTCGTGGTGGGCGCAGGCGGTGGCGCGGATGTGCAGGCGGCCTTGTCGGCGGGCGCCGGCCATGTTGATGCCGTGGAAATTGACCCCGGGCTTATCAAGATTTCCCGGCGCTTCAACGCGGGGGCACCCTATGACGATCCACGGGTGAGCGTGCATATCGATGACGCTCGATCCTTTTTCGCCAAAGCCGCTGGGGGATACGACCTAGTGATCTTTGGCTACCTCGATTCGCAGGCATTGTTCAGCAGCATGAGCAACGTCCGTCTGGATGGATTTGTCTACACTGTGGAGAGCATCCGTTCCGCCTATTCGCTGCTGAATGATCACGGGATGCTCTCGCTGGCATTTGGCATCCGCCAGCACTGGTTGGCCATCAAACTCTACCGCATGGTTGCGGAAGGCACCGCCCGCACGCCCATCCTCTACGTCAGTAGCGGACAGATAATCCTTTGTGTCACGCGCGGAGAATACCCGCCGCCCCCTCCCGCCCTCACGATTTTCCACCGCGTCGAGCTTGTGGACACGCCGAAGATAGAAGTGCCCACCGACGACTGGCCCTATCTCTACCTCACCCAAAAAACGATCCCGCCCGACTATCTCATCGTGATCGGCAGCCTGCTGGCTTTGTCGCTGCTGGCAGTCTATGCGCTGCGGGGCAGTTCGTTCGGACAGAGCGACGCCCATTTTGCCTTGCTCGGCATGGGTTTTCTCCTGTTGGAGACCAAGAGCATTAGCGACTGTTCGCTGTACTTTGGGACGACTTGGCTGGTGACACTGATCGTGGTGACCGGCGTGTTGCTGATGGTGCTCGGCGCCAACATGCTGGCAAAACGCCTGCCACGCTTTTCATTTTCCCTCTATGTTCCGTTGTTTGCCGTGCTGGTGCTGCTGTACTTAGTGCCCCGCGAGCAGATTCTCACCCTCAGTTTCACGAAGCGGTTGTTGTGGACATTGTTCGCCGTACCGCTCCCCGTGTTTTTTGCAGGCCTGATCTTTTCGACCACGTTCCGGGATGCGGTGAAACCTTCGGCGGCGTTCGGAGCGAATCTGATCGGAGCGATGATCGGCGGCTTCTCCGAATATCTCAGCATGGCGATCGGGAGTCACCGGCTTTCACTGCTGGTGATCGCCGCCTACATGGGCAGCATGCTTTTTCTCCTGATCGCCCGGAGAGCCGCTCCGGTCGTTCCGGTGCCGGCGATCTGAAAGCTGCTGCCGGGCGGACGGCGTGATCCGATCCTAACGGATTTACCAGCGGCTTGTTTGGATGTTGGCGTCCGGCAAACCCCCTTCTTTCCAAACTAGTTTCCGACCAGTCAGCCTCACACCAGGCTCATCGGGTCGACGTCGAGCGTCTGCGTCACGCCCTCCGGCCAGGCGAAGTCGTCGCGCAACTGCGCGAGCACCGGCACGACCTGGGTCACGCTGGCGGTGAAATACCACAGCTGGTAGCGGTATTCGTCCTTGATCTTCTCGATGGGCGACGGTGTCGGGCCGCGCACCTCGACCGCCCCGCCGAGACGCGCCGCCACCTGCCGGGCCCAGTGCTCCGCCACGAACCGCAGCTTTTCGGGATTCGGTCCGCGGAAGAGGTGGTGAATCAGGTGCCGGCAGGGCGGATACTGGTAGCGCGCGCGCATTTTCAGCTCGGCGTCGGCGAAGCCGTCGAAGTCCACCCGCCGGGCAAACTGGATGGCATCGGACTGCGGCGTGAACGTCTGCACCACCACCTCGCCGGCGCGTTCGCCGCGGCCCGACCGGCCGGCCACCTGCACGAGAAGCTGGAAAGTCCGTTCGTTGGCGCGGAAATCGGGCACATGCATCGACAGGTCGGCATCCACCAGGCCCACGAGGGTCACGTTGGGAAAGTCGAGGCCCTTGCCGATCATCTGCGTGCCCACCAGCACGTCGATGCGCCCGAGGCGGAAATCGGTGAGCACCTGCCGGAACCGGTTTTTCTTCGTCATCGTGTCGCTGTCCATGCGCTCGACCCGGGCGCGGGGCAGCACGCGGTGGACGGCCTCCTCGACCTTCTGCGTGCCGAGGCCCCGCCAGCGGATCTTCGGGGAGTGGCACTGCGGGCAGGCATAAGGCGCCGGCCGCTGCTCGCCGCAGAGGTGGCAGCGGAGCGTTTCATCGGTGCGATGGTAGGTCATGGCGATGCTGCAATGGGGGCACGTCTCCACGTGCCCGCAGGCGGTGCACAGCATGCTCGACGAGTAGCCGCGGCGGTTGATGAAGAGGATCACCTGCTCATGCCGCTCGAAGCGGTCGTGCATCTTGTCGACCAGCCGCCGCGAAAGCGTCGTGACGCCTCGCGCGCGCAGCATCTCCACGCGCATGTCGACGATGTCGATGGCCGGAAGCTGCCGGTGGTCCACGCGCCGCGTGAGCGTCGCGAGGCGGTATTTGCCGGCGCGAACGTTGGCGACCGATTCCAGTGACGGCGTGGCCGAGCCGAGCAGGCAGACGGCGTGGCAGAGTTTGGCCCGGTACACCGCCACGTCGCGCCCATGATAGCGGGGCGTCTCGTCCTGCTTGTAGGCCGGCTCGTGCTCCTCGTCGACGACGATGAGACGCAGGTTGTGCACCGGCGCGAAGACCGCCGAGCGCGCGCCGACGACCACGCGCGCCGCACCCGTCGCGAGTGCCAGCCAGCCGTCGAACCGCTCGCCTTCGCTGAGATGGCTGTGCCAGACGACGACCTGGTGGTTGGGGGCGATGGCCTGCAGCCGTCCGTGCAGGCGCGCCACGGTCTGCGGCGTGAGCGCCACCTCGGGCACGAGGTAGATGACGCCGCCGCCGGCCGCGAGCACGGTCGCCACAGCGTGCAGGTAGACCTCGGTCTTGCCCGAGCCGGTGACGCCGTGCAGCAGATGCGTGGCAAAGGCGCCGCGGTCGAGGCTCGCCCGCACTGCGGCCACGACGGCGGCCTGCTCCTCGTTGAGCGTGGGGGGAATGGCCGCCACCACCTCGCCATGGGCCCAGTCGTCGGCATAACCCTCGCGCGCGAGGTGGCGCGTCTCCTCCCGGGCCAGCCCGCGCTTCACGAGTGCCGCGGCGACCGCCGCGGTCAGGCCGAGGCGCGCCAGCACCAGGGATTTCTTCTGCGGTTTGAATTGTTGCTGGAGAAAAGCGTAGAGCCGCGCCTGCCGGGGCGCCCGCCGGGCCAGCGCGGCCTGCTCGTCGGGAGGAATCACGCGCGCCACCGCCAGCAGCTTCTCCAGCCGGGGCGCCGTGCCGCCGCGCACCGCCGCCGGCAGCATCGCCTCGATCACCGTGTCGAGCCCCGCCGCGTAGTAGCCGCTCATCCACCGCGCCAGCTGCAGCAGGTCGGAGGACAGCGCGGGGAACGGATGCACCACCTGCGCGACCGACTTGAGCCGGTCGACCGGAAACCCGCGGGGCGCGCCGATCTCGCCGACAATGCCCAGCCGGTGGCGGTTGAGGATCGGCACGCGCACGAGCGAGCCGACGGCCACTGCGGCGCGCAGCGGCCCGGGCACGCGGTAATGCAGCAGCTTGTCGAACCCCGCGAGCGGATGCACTCCGACGATCATGGCTTGTTTGTGACGGAGCCACGGCTTGGCTGGCAATGCGGGAGTTGCCCGGCCGGTGCACCTCGAAGGCCCGTCCGGCCTACCTTTAAGTTGACACTCCCGCGCCCCGACGGGAAATTTCCACCGTGAGCACCGAAGCGTCCCGCGAAAAATTCAAGGCCTATCTGACCGACCAGGGCCTGCGGGTCACCAACCAGCGGCTGGCCATTTTCGACGCCGCCTTCGCCCAGCAGGAGCATTTCACCGCCGAGGAGCTGCTCGTGCACGCCCGCGCCCTCGACGAATCGGTGTCGCGCGCCACGGTTTACCGCACGCTGCCGATCATGACCGAGAGCGCGCTGCTGCGCGAAATCGACATTGGCAAAAGCATCAAGTACTACACGCCCAGCCGCGACAACCTGACGCAGCAGGCGCAGGTGATCTGCCTCGATTGTGACAAGATCTTCGAAATTAATGCCCCCTTCATGGAATGGTATGGCAGCACGGTCTCGTCGAAGCTCGGGCTCACGCCCGTGTCGCAGCGGTTGCAGGTCAGCGCGCACTGCAATGTCTACCAGAAGACCGGCCGGTGCCCGCACCGCAACAACTGAGTTTCCTCATGGCGAAGCCGTCCTCCGACAACGAATTCGAAACCCGGTTCTTCGAAGCCGTGCACCAGCGCGATCCGCTGTTCTCCGACGTGGTGGAGCTTCTCGGCGGGCTCTACACGAAACAGGGCCGGATCGCCGACGGTCTCAAGATGGACCGCAAGCTGGTCCGGCTCCGGCCCGACAACGCCACGGCCCACTACAATCTGGCCTGCAGCCTCGCCCTCAGCCGGCGCCGGACCGAGGCCCTGCGTTCGCTCGAACACGCCATTACCCTGGGCTATGATGACTACGACTGGATGCAGCAGGATCCCGACCTGGAGGGGCTGAAGGATCATCCGGCTTTCCAGAAGCTGCTTGCGAAGCTGCAACCGCAGAGCTGAGGAAGCTCTTCAAGTAAGGAGCATTCTGCTGGCCAGCAGAATGCCCGCCAAGCCGACGATAAAATCGCCCGCCAGCCGGCTCCTGCAGATGATGGCGTTTACCAATTCCCCTTCGCGTCTTTGCGTGACCTTCGATCTCATGTCCCGCGCAGGCAGGCACGGATTGATAACTGACTTCCCCTCCCGCCGGGATCCATCGTGAAGAAGACCTTCAGCACAATCTCCCTCCTGTTGCAGGATACTCCCGTCTTCTGGGTGACGCTGGCCTTCGCGATCTATTTCTACTACGCGCGGTTCGTAGTCACGGTCAGCTGGAATGCCATCGAGCTGATCATCGCCCAGCATCTGCTCGACCATGGCACCTATGCCACCAGCATTGACTATCCGTCCGCCCTGACCTGGCGGCCGGTGCTGCCTACCCTGCTGGTGACTTTTCTGCGGCTCTGGACCGATAATCCCATCACCATTTATCAGCTCTTCTGTGGAGCCACTCTCGGCTGCCTCACAGGGATGATGTTTCTCTCCGCGAAGATGCTCTGGGGAAAAATGGCCGGCCACACGGCGGCGTTTCTCACCCTAGTCTGCCCGGCGACGACCGTTTATTTGATCGACCACCCCCATTCCTACTCGCATTTGGGCGCGTTGCTGCTGCTGGGTCCGGCCCTCTTCACCGCCTTGTTTTTGTTGCGGGAGGCCGACGCTCCGAGACCGCCGACCGTCCGGTTGTACGCCTTGTCCGGGGCGCTCTGGGGGTTGTGTTACCTCTGTCGCAGTGAATTGGCGCTCTTCTGCGCCGTTCATTTTCTCCTGCTGCTCTTCCTTCAAATCCGGAGGAAACGGCCCTTGCATCATCTGGCTGCTTACCTTGCGGCCTTTTTATTCATCTTTATCCCTTACAACTTCTACGCGAGCCATGTCGCCGCGCGGGACGGCCTCCTGATCAGAAAGGCGATCTACGGCATGTATATCAGCCAGGGCTGGGTGGACCCACCGCCCAATGTCGGTCCCGACATCGAGGCCGACGGTTATGTCTACGCGCAGAAGCTGTACGGGGATCCCCTGAAAAACGGGGAAAGCCTGTTCACCGCCATCGGGCATAATGTGCCGGCCTTCTCGAGGCGCGTGCGGCTGAATGCCGGCGCCTTCTACGCCAAATTCCATGACCCGGGGTTTTTCCTCCCCTGGTGCGGACTGGCCGTCCTGGGCCTCGTGGGTCTGCTGGCGGGCGGAATGGTCCCGCCGTCAGACCGGCGTTACCTCGTTTTCCTGCTCGGCCTGTTTCTCTCCGCTCACTTCATCCTGATCTATCATATCGATGCCCGCTACCTGACCATCACGGTGCCGCCCCTGCTTTTGCTCACGGCGTGCCTGATTCACTATGTGCTTGGCTGGCTGCGACGGGTGCCCGCGCCTTTTCACGCCATCCTGACGATCGTCGTGCTGGCCGGCATCGTCTATGGTTCCCGTGACCAGTTCAGACGGGTGGCACGGCATCGGGGGCCAAACACCCACAGCATCCCGGCCATGCGTTCGCTGGGTGAGCATTTCCGCTCGGTGGTGACAAAACCGCCGGCCGGCGGGAATCGCGAACCGCATGTGTGGTTGGTTTTTCCCGACCGCTCACCGCTTTATGCCGAGGACCAGTTCCTGCTGGCCTATTTTTCCCGCACGGCATGGGTGAACCGCGGCGCCGAGGGGCCCTTCCCCCGCGGCCGGTTTTACTCCTATCGCGAATGTCCGGATGATTATCGGTACGTTCCCGTGGAAAAAATCGGTGATGCGGCGGTCACCCAAGGAGGCCGGATTGTCGGCGAGTGCGACAATCCCGTCTTGGGGCATTATTATCTGGTCCGCCTCGGTCGCTGAAGCGGAGCATAAGTTGACGCGGAGCAAGCACGATCCCGCGGGCGACGCGCGGCCAGCCTGTCACCCGCGGCCGAAATAGATCTGGGTCTCGTAGTCGAACCGCACCCGGCCGTTTTCCTGGTGCGCCTGAAAGATCTTCTGCAGGGCAGCCAGCATCGGCGCGTGCTGCGGATGATCCGCTGCCGGCGCATAGGACGACGACCGCAGCCGGCCCTTGAGCGACTCGTAGTCGAACACCTGCTGGTTGGGCAGCGTGCGCCGCTGGAAACCAGCAGCGTAGAAACGCTGCAGGGCCGCCGTGTCGATGCGTTCGTGCTGCACCTGCGCGTAATCCGTGCCGAAAGTCAGCAGGAGCTTTTCATAGGCACGCGAAAAGGCCGTGGCGTCCTTCAGCCGCGTGTTCCACAGGAGGACGACCCAGCCGCCGGCGCGGAGGATGCGCTGGAATTCTGCACGGGTTTTCTCCGGGTCAAACCAGTGAAATGCCTGCGCCGCGACCACGCAGTCCACGCTTCCGCCCGGGAGCGTGGTCGCCTCAGCCGTGCCATCGACGCTGTGGAAATTTGCCCGGCCGCCAAGCAGCCGTTTCGCCGCCGCCCGCATCTCCGGATTCGGCTCGACTGCAAACACCGTGTTGTCGTTCTCCAGAAACAGCTCGGTCGAGATGCCCGTGCCCGAGCCGACATCGGCAATCACCGTCCGCGGCGTCAGCCCGATGCCCTCGCGCAGCAGGTCGAGCACGCCCGGTGGATAATGCGGCCGGTGGCGGACGTAGTCGTCCACGCGGTTGGAGAAGCGTTGGGTCGGGTCGGGCTCCATTTGGGCCGGGGTGGTGGCATCCAGGCTGGCGGCGTCACCGCGGGCGTCACCGCAGTCCGAAGAGCTGTTGCAGCACCAGCTCGAGATCACGGCCGACCGCGTAGCCCGAACCATGCGAACGCACGAGCACCTTGGCGCGGTGCTGGACGACCGAGGCATGGTCCACCTCCAGGATGGTGACATGGTTGTTCGCCATGCCCATGACCTCCGCTGGTGTCAGCGGCCGCCACGCAAACGGCAGCCCGGTCCAGTCAAACCGGATCTCCCAGCCGCCGATCGGTCCGGCCGGCAGCGGCGCCTGGAGCAGGCTCGGATAACGCTGGACGAAGTCGGGCACCAAGCGCGTGGCGATGCGCAGGCGCACCTGGGCCTGCATCCGGTCGAAGTAATCCTGCAGGTTGTCCACCCGATGGTCCCGCCATTGGTCGAGGAAATCGAGCGGATCGAAGCCCATCAGGTTCATGCCGTTCCACAGACCGTGTTCGTTGGGGCTGCCGAACTTCTTCCAGGTGTACCAGCCCTGGAACTCGCGCGTCACCATCACGCCCATTTCAAAGTGCAGGTGGGCCCGGTCGCGCGGAATCGCGTAGCCGCCGGCCGAATGCCCCATGATGGCGATGATCTGGCCGCGCTCGACGTGCGCACCCGGCGCGATGCCCGGCATCACGCTCGCGAGGTGCGCGTAAAGGGTGTAGACCGCCGGCGCGAGGTCGGAGTGCTCGATCACGATGTAGCGGCCATAGTTGCTCTCGCCCGGCCGCGCATTGACGTGTCGTACCACGCCGGCCATGGCGGCGAAAACCGGGTCGCTCGGTTCGCCACGCCGGTCGCGCCCCAGCGGCTTGATGTCGATGCCCTCGTGAAACTGGAAGCCGTTGCTGCGCACACAGCCGAAGCAGCCCGATTGCGGCTCGCCGGAGACGGTCGGCTGGATGAAGGCCTCGATCGACCGTCCCGCTGCCCAAGCCTTGTTGGGCGTGGGCCAGACGAGTTCGAGGCGGTCGCGGGCCGACGCGGCAGCGGTGGTTAGGAGGACCAGGAAGAAAACGGTGAGACGGCGCACGGGTGTGGGAATGCTCCAGTGAGAAAAACCTGACGGGTTATTCAAATCGATTCGATCAGGCATGCGCGGGTTCCGTCATCGCCTCAATGATCTGTGCCCCCACCGCGTCAGCCAGCAGCCGGCCGCGCAGCGTCAGCCGCAGGCGCCCGCACCCGTTCATGGTCGCCAGTCCTTCCTCCGCCAGCCGGCCGGCCAGTTCGCTGACATTTTCCCATGGCGCCTCGGGAAAGCGCGCGTGCAGCCCGGGCAGGTCCACGCCCTCGTTCATGCGCAGGCCGAAAATCAGGCTGTCCTCGGCGAGGACGCGGGGCGTCAGCTCCACGCGGTCGATCAAGGCCCGACGGCCGGCGTCCACGTCGGCCAGCCACTGCCCGAGGTCGGCCACGTTGCTGCTCCGCCAGCCGCCGAACTGCGAGGCCGCCGAGGGACCGAGGCCGACCCACTCCTCCATCCGCCAGGTGTTGAGGTTGTGCCGGCATTGATGACCGGGCCGGGCGAAGTTCGACACCTCGTACTGCGCGTAGCCCGCCGCTTCGAGCCGCTCCCACGCCTCGGTGTAGAAGGCTGTCTCCCTTTCCACGTCGCGGCGCACCCTCCCCTGAGAAAGCTTCACGAATAGCGCGGTGTCCTCCTCGAAGGTCAGGCAATAGGTGGAGATATGATCCGGCGCGAGCCGCACCGCCGCGTCCAGATCGGCGCGCCACGCCTCCAATCCCTGACCCGGAATGGCGAAAATCAGATCGAGGTTGACGCTCGCGAAGCCGGCGGCCCGCACGGATTCGCAGGCCCGCAGCGCCTGCGGGAGCGTGTGCTGCCGGCCCAGGGCCGCCAGCAGCGCCGGCTGGAAGCTCTGCACCCCCATCGAGATGCGCGTCACCCCGGCCTCCTTCAGCGCCGCCAGCCGCTGCGGGGTCACCGACGCCGGCGCCATCTCGACGCTCCACTCCCGCGGCTGGCCGCCGCTGTGACGCCGCACGACTCGCCCCAGTTCGGTCAAGGCGCGCGGCGACAGCAGTCCCGGCGTGCCGCCGCCCCAGAACACCGTGTCCACCGGCCGGTTCCACGCCACCAGTTCCCCTTCGCGTGCCGTCCCGGCAAGGAACCGGCGCACCCCCGCCGCTGTCGGCTGGGTCTGGTAGAAAGCGCAAAAGTCGCAGGTCGATGCGCAGAACGGCACATGCACATAGAGGCCCAGTGCCGGAGTGCGCCGAGCTTTTGCTTGCGCTGTAGCGAGTTCGAGCATTACAAGAACCGTCTGACAGACTGCCGGCGCAGCCGCCGACTTTCCTTCCGAAAACCAATGCACATGACACGCCTCTCTCAAGCGAGAAGAATATTTCCCGGCCTCGCGGCCGCTTGCAGTCTGCTGTTGCTGGCCGGCTGCAACATCACGATCACCAACCTCACGTCCGACGAGCTGCGGGAAAACCCGTCGCAGCTCTACACCATCACCGCGCGCGTGACGCCGACCTCGCGCGACCTCGACCGGTCCAGCCTCCAGGTGAGCGCGGTCGTCGACGGACAGAACCAGCCGATGCGGAAGAGCGCACTGGCGAATGACGTCTATGAGTACGACTACCAGCTGCCGGTCAGTCGCAATGAAGCCGCCTACTACATCCTCGTTCGCTATCGCTTCAACTCGAGCTCGCCCAGCAGCCACTACGAGGCCTACTCCGAAATATTCCACTTCAAGGTCGTGCGCCGTTATGCGCTGCCCCTCGAGGCCAACCGCGGTCCGGTCGGCGCACGGGTGAGCGTGGGCGGCCGCGGCTTCACATCGCAGGACGCCGTCTACCTTGACACCACACCGGCGCGCACGGTCTACGATTCGCCCAGTTCGCTCAGCTTCTTCGTTCCTCCCGTCGAGCCCAACCGCAACTACAACGTCGCGGTGAGCGGCGGCGGCGCCACCCTGTCCGTCGGCGTGTTCCACGCCGACGTCAGCGGAGTGACCGTGACACCCTCCTCGTTGACGATCCGCAGCGGCGAGCAACAGACCTTGGAGTTCACGATACCCAACACCGCCCCGCAGGGCGGTCTGCTGCTCGATGTGACGACCGATATCCCCGAGAGCGTGATCATGCCGGAGATCGTGGTGCCGGAGGGCTCGAACAATGTTGTCGTCACGGTCCAGGGCGGCAAACCCGGCGCCGGCGCGCTCTACCTGAGGGGCTTCGGTCCGGGTGAGATCACCATCCCCGTGGCCGTCACGTCCAAATAAACCGGCGGTTTCCCCGAGCCGGCGCATCACCGCGCCGGCTTTTTTTGTGGTCCCCTGTGGGCCAGGGTTTATCCCCGACACTTGTCTTGGCGTCGGGCGTAAAGCCCGACCTACCTTTTCCCCAGTTCCAGCCGCACCACCACCGGCCGGTGATCGCTCGCCTCGCGCACGCCGGGGCCGTCGTAGATCTGTGCCCGGCCGCCGGCCACGGCGGAGACCAGCCCTGGCGAGACGAGGACATGGTCCACCCGTCCATAGGTATCATCCTTGAAATAGGTATACGTCCAGGTTTCGCCGCGCGGATCGGCGGCGTCGAGCAGCGTCGTGATGGCTGTCTTGCCGCGTTTCGTGAGCAGTCGCAGCGGCTTGCTGTCCTTGGTGTCGTTGCAGTCGCCGAGAATGAGGAAGCGCACCGCGGCGGGATTGGGAAACCTGCGGAGGACATGGTCGCGGATCGCCTCGGCCTCGCCGGCCCGGCACAGCGCCGAGCCGGGATCGTCCGCGCGCTCGGTGAAGCGGCTGCGCAGGTGCACCACGAACAGCGTCACTTCGCCGTCCACAGCCGCCAGATCGACTTCGAGCACCCCCCGCTTCACCTTCTCGCGGCCGCCGAAATAGCGAAATTCGAGGCCGGTCTGGGTTTGCACGCGAAGGAGCGGCAGCCGCGAGAGCACGGCGACGTGCCGGTCGGCGTCGGCGGCCTCCGCCAGCGCCGCGTGCGGGTAATCGACACCCCCGGCGCGCAGGTCGCGTTGCAGTTCCTCGAGGTAGGCGGCCGGGCCCATTTCCTGCAGCGCCAGCACGTCGGCATCGAGGGCGCGGATCACGGCGCGCAGCGCCTGCTTGGCCGCCTCGGGCTTGGGATAGGCCGGACGATAGACGCCCTCGACCCGGCGGCCGGCCGCGACGTAGTTTTCAACGTTGTAGGTCGCGATGGTGAGCGTCTCGGCGCGGAGCGCCGCCGCGGCGACACAGACTGCCAGCACCACCCCTGGGCCCGTGGATGCCGCGAATTTCACGGTTGTTCGCCGCCAGACTGACAACCCATCCGTGTCCATCCGTGTCATCCGTGGTGGAAATCTCACCTGGTCAGGGCCCGCTCCCGCTCCAGCAGTGTCGGATGCGAATAATAAAAGCCGCTGTAGAGCGGATGCGGCGTGAGGTTGGTGAGGTTTTTCTGCGCCAGCTTTCGCAAGGCCGACACGACGGACGCGGCGCCGCCGACGGCGTTGCGGGCGAAGGCGTCGGCCTCATACTCGTGCCGTCGCGACACGAGGTTGAGCAGCGGTGAAAACCAGAACGTCGCCAGTCCGCTCAGCAGCCCGAACAGCAGGAACGTCGGCGCCAGCTCGCCCGGGGAAAATCCGAAGGCGGCGTTGAACCACGCGCTGCGCGCCAGCCAGGCGATGAGGGCAAAGCCGCCGAGCTGCAGCACGGCCGAGACGGCCAGCATCTTCAGGATATGTCCGCGCTTGTAGTGGCCGATCTCATGGGCCAGCACGGCCTCCAGTTCCGGCTGGGCGAGCTGGGCCACGAGCGTGTCGTAGAGCACGATGCGCCGGAAGCGCCCGAAGCCGGTGAAAAACGCGTTCGAGTGCGCCGAACGCTTGCTGCCGTCCATGACCTGGATGGTCTGCGCGCGGAAGCCGGTGCGGTCCGCGAGCGCGAGCAGACGCGTCCGCAGGTCGCCCTCGGCCAGCGGCGCAAGTTTGTTGAAGAGCGGCAGGATGAGTTTCGGATAGAGAACGATCATCACGAGTTGGAATCCAAAGAGCAGCGCGAAGCCCCACAGCCACCATGAGCCACCGGTCCCGCGCACCAGGCCGAGCAACGCCCACATGAGCGGAAAACCGATCAGCAGCAGGAGCAGCAGGCCCTTGAGCTTGTCGGTCACCCAGAGCCGGAGCGTGCTCTGGTTGAAGCCGAAACGCTGCTCGAGGCGGAACTGTCCCCACCAGTCGAACGGCAGGGAAGGCAGGCTCAGCAGCATCCCCACGGCCAGCAGGAAAAGCGCGCCGCTCCAGGCGCGGCCCGGCGCCCAGGTCTGAAACGGCGCATACAGCCACGGCAGCAGCCCGCTGAAGACCACCGCGGCCAGCACCGCGGACTCGTAGATTTCCTCAAGCGAACCCAGCCGCAGCTTGGCGAGCGTGTAGTCGACGGCTTTGACGTAGGTCGCGTGGTCCATGATGGCCGCCACCGCGGGAGACGGTCCGGCTGCATGCCGCCGGACCTCGGAGGCGTTCAAGGCGTTGAGCAGCAGTTGCGCCGCGAGCCGCAGGCCGATCAGGACGGCCACGAGGGTTAGCACCATGACATCACTTCAAACGCTTTCGCGCGGCGTGCGAAGCCAAA
Organism: uncultured Opitutia bacterium; assembly: GCA_903940425.1. Classification (GTDB taxonomy): domain Bacteria; phylum Verrucomicrobiota; class Verrucomicrobiia; order Opitutales; family Opitutaceae; genus Fen-1467. Next base: position 26,071 of record CAJAKX010000030.1, read on the forward strand.
AGCGCACGGCTGTCCCCCGGCCATGGCCCCGTTGCGCGACCGTTGGGTGGCGCCGGGATGACGCGCCGGGGGATCGGCAAAGAGGGATTGAAATCCCTCCGCTGGCGGGCATGGTATGGACGCGTGGAAGCCGACAACAAACACGCCAAGCTCACCTTTGAGGCGGCGCTGGCCAAA
>CAJAKX010000031.1 GCA_903940425.1 uncultured Opitutia bacterium
ACGAGCGTGGGCCTGCACCTGCTGGGCGCGCTGCTGGTCTGGCGGCTGCTGCGGAAGCTGGGGCTGCGCCTGGCGTGGCTGGGCGGGCTGCTCTTCGCCGTCCACCCCGTCGTGGTGGAATCCGTCGCCTGGATCGCCGAGCTGAAGAACACGCTTTCGCTGCCACCCCTGTTGCTGGCCATGTGCGCCTGGCTTGACTATGACGAGCGCCGGCGATGGCAGGACTACCTGCTGGCGCTGCTGCTGTTTCTGGCGGCGATGCTCTGCAAGAGCTCGGTGGTCATGCTGCCCGTCATTCTTCTCCTCCATGCCTGGTGGAAGCGGGGGCGGATTGCCTGGAGGGACGTGAGGGCGAGCGCGGCCTTTTTTGCCGTGTCGCTGGTGTTGGGTCTGGTCACCGTGTGGTTCCAGCATCAACGGTCGATTGGTTCCGGCGATCTCCTGGTGGGCGGGATCATGTCGCGGCTGGCCGGGGCCGGGCTCGCCGCCAGTTTTTATTTCTCCAAGTGCGTTCTGCCGGTGGGGCTGCTGCCCATTTATCCACGCTGGGTGGTGGATCCGCCTTCGCCACTCCAGTTTCTTCCCTGGCTCGTGCTCGGCGCCGTGCTGGTCTGGCTGTGGTCGCGGCGGGCCACGTGGGGGCGTCATGCCCTGCTGGGGACCGGGTTCTTCCTCGTCAATCTGGCGCCGGTGCTGGGCTTCATCAAAATGTCCTACCAGTACATCTCGTGGGTGGCGGATCATTTCGTCTATCTGCCGCTCATCGGCGTGATCGGACTGGCGGTGGCGGGCGCCGGGGCGGTGGTTGACCGGCTGGAGGAATCGCGCCGCGCCTATGCCTTCGGAACGATCGCCGTGGTTTGCGTCTTGTTGGCGGCCCAGAGTCACCGGTATGCCGGCATCTTCCGCCATGAAGAGGCGCTGTGGACTTACACCGTTGAGCACAACCCGCAGGCCTTGGTGGCCTGGAATAACCTGGCCAAAGTCCTGGTCGAAACCGGCCGGGTGCCGGAAGGGATTGAGCACTACAAGGCGGCGTTGCGCATTGATCCCCGCAACCCGGGTGCACACGCCAACCTGGGCAACGTCCTGATCCAGTCAGGCCGGCTGGCGGAGGGCATCGCCCAGGAGGAGGCGGTGGTGCGGTTGAAGCCCGACTATGCCAACGCGTACAGCAACCTGGGGAACGCGTACTTACAGTCGGGCCGGCTGGCGGAGGCCATCGCGCATTACGAGCAGGCGTTGCGGAGGGATCCCAGCAATCCCGTCACGCACACCAATCTGGGCAACGCCCTGTTTCAGGCGGGCCGGGTGCCGGAGGCGATTGAACAGCATGAGCAGGCGTTGCGCCTCCAGCCCGATTTCGCCGACGCCCACCTCAACTTGGGGAATGCGCTGGCCCGGGCCGGCCGGGAGGCGGAGGCGATCCAACACTACCAGAAGGCGGTGCGAATCAGACCCGACGATGCCGGCACGCACTACAACCTGGCGTACACGCTGGCCTTGATGGGCCGGGTCGCGGAGGCGAGGGGACACTACGAGGAGGCCTTGCGGATCAAGCCCGATTTTGCCGAGGCCCACAACAACTTGGGATCCCTGTTGTCGGGGATGGACCGGCTGCCGGAAGCCATCGAGCACTTCGTGAAGGCCTGTCGCATCAGACCCGGTTATGCGGAAGCCCAGGCCAACTGGGGAAACGCCTTGTTCCGAGCCGGTCGAATGGCGGAGGCGATCGACCACTATGAAACGGCGTTGCGGATCAACCCCGGGTTGATCGATGTGCGGCAGAACTTGGAGTCAGCCCGACGGCAGGCGGCTGGCACCGGGGAATAGACCACTTGGTCCCGCCAGCCCGGATCAATCACCGGTCCCGGTCACATGGCCCCTCGCGGTCGGGCGCGCCGCTTCCGGGCCCTCCCCGGCGGGCCGGGAGGACGAAAAACTTTTGCTTCCACCACGCCGAACCGGCAGTCTGGGACATCACGCCATGAACCCACCCCGAAGTTCGCTGCTTGGATTGCTGGCGCTTGCACTGACGGCCGCCCTTGCGGCGGAGCGTCTGCCCATCGAGGATTTCTCCCGCGAGCCCACGACGGCTCGGGCCCAGCTTTCGCCGGACGGCAAACGCCTCGCCTTCATCCGCGAGGCGCGGGACAAGCGGACGCTGCACATCACCGACATCGATCAAAACCAGGTGTATGTAATCGACCTGGGCGAGGCGACGCTGATCAATAACGCCCAGAAACAGGTGATGGACTTTGCTTGGATCAGCGATCATCGGCTGGTGATCTCCACCCTCGTATGGGAAAAGATCTTCTATGGGGTGATTGCGACGAACTGGGACGGAAGCCAGGGGGTCCCCATCAGCGGAGCCGAGGACAATCAGATCAACATGAGCATCCCCAGGCAGTACTATCACGAGGTCATCCACAGGTTTTATGACGAAGATCAGACGGTTCTGATGCTGGACCGGCACGAGGGTGGTAATGTGGGCAGTGCGAACCGGCCGGATATTCTGCACGTGGACACCCTTACCGGCCTGTCGCACGTGGTGGTCAAGAACCCGGGCGAGGTGGTGTCGTGGGGCGTGGATGCCAACGGCGTGGCGCGACTGGGAATCCTGTCCCATGGCGAATTATCCGGCGCCATCTATCGCGAAAACGAGGCGTCATCCTGGAAGACGATCCTGCCTTTGATGAACCGCAAGGGCCAGATGCGCGCGGTCGGGATCGATGCCGCGAGCGGAAAGCCGCTGGTCGGAGCACTGACTCCGGAAAGGCGCTGGACGATTTTTCCGCTGGATCCGGCCACGGGCGCATTGGGAGAACCGCTGCTGGCGGATCCGGAATACGACATCGTTCAGAGTCACAACAGCCCGGAGATGGATGGGGTCGCGCTGGCGGGTACAATCTTCTCCCCGAAAAAAGGGGCGCTGATCGGCATCCGCTATTATACCGACGCGCCGCGGGTCAAGTGGTTCAACAAGGACTATGCCACCTATCAGGCGGCGCTGGACCGGGCGCTGCCTGACACGGTGAACCTGTTTGTCAACGCGTCGCTGGACGGCCGGCGGATGCTCTGGCTGGCCTTTTCGGACCAGAATCCCGGCACCTATCTGCTGCTCGATCTGGATAAGCACAAGCTCACCCCGCTGGCTACGCGCATGAGTTGGATCAAACCAGCGCAGATGGCGCCCATGCTCTCCGTCAAATACAAGGCGCGCGATGGCATCGTCATCCACGGTTTCCTGACCGTACCGGTCGGCCACCAACCCAAGGATCTGCCGCTCGTGGTGATGCCGCACGGCGGGCCGTGGGTGCGCGATGTCTGGGGCTTCGACCCCTTGGTGCAATTGCTGGCCAACCGCGGCTATGCGGTGCTGCAGATGAACTACCGCGGATCCCCCGGATATGGTGAGGATCTTTTCGAGAAGGCCCACCGGCAGATCGGGAAGGCCATCCAGGACGACATCGAGGATGGCACTCGCTGGGCCATTGCCGCCGGCGTGGCCGACCCGAAGCACATCGCCATCATGGGCGCCAGCTACGGCGGATACTCGGCGCTTTTTGCGCTCGGCCGCAATTCGGAGCTTTATGGCTGCGGAATCTCGCTGGCCGGCGTGACCGACTGGCCGGCCATCTACGATAATCGGCGCAGCGATCCGGACGCCAAGGAGGCCAACAGATATTGGCGGCGGGAAATTGGCGATCCCGACAAGGACCAGGAGGTGCTCAAGGCCATCTCGCCGGTCAACTTTGCGGACAAGATCACCGCGCCGGTGCTGATTATCCAGGGCAAGGACGATCATACCGTGCCGCGCGAGCAGGCGAAACTGATGATCTCCGCCCTGGAGAAAACCGGGCGGCCGCCCGAAAGCCTCTTCATCTCCGAACTGGCGCACAGCTACGGCAACGAGCGGCAGCGGCTGCAGATCTTCAAGGCCGTCGTCGCGTTTCTGGAAAAGAACCTCGGGCCCGGGGTGCCCTGACGGCGGGACGGTGACGGATGCGAACTGATCCGCAACCGCCTGGGTGGCGAACGCCGCTTTTTGCCGCGCTGGTGATCGCCGCGGCGGCGCTGGTTGCATATCACAACAGCTTCGCGGTCCCGTTTGTGTTCGATGATGAGCCGGCGATCCTCTCGAACCTGTCGATCCGGAGCCTGTGGCGCGCGTGGTCGCCGCCGGTGAACGGCGGCATCACCGTCGCCGGCCGGCCGGTCTTGAATTTCACGCTGGCGGTGAACTATGCGATCAGCGGAACGGACCCATGGAGTTACCACGCGCTGAATCTTCTGATTCACATCGCGACGGGCGTGGTGCTGTTCGGGGTGGTGCGGCGCACGCTGCTCCAGCCGGTGTTGGCGCCGCGCTTCGGCCCGCACGCGTTCGAAATCGCGCTGCTCGGGGCGGCGCTGTGGACCGTGCACCCGCTGCAAACCGAGTCGGTAACCTACGTCGTCCAACGGGCGGAGTCGCTGATGGGATTGTTTTTTCTGCTGACGCTGTGGTGCTTCATCCGCGCGTGCGAGCCGGGGGCGCCGCTGCGGTGGCGTTGGTGGGGAATCGCCTCGTGCCTCGCGGGAATGGCGACGAAGGAAGTGATGGCCGTGGCGCCGCTCATCGTGCTGCTCTACGATCGCACGTTCGTGGCCGGCAGTTTTCGCGCGGCGTGGCGCGAGCGGCGCGGTCTGCACCTGGCGCTCGCCGCAACGTGGTTGCTCCTCGGCTGGCTCGTGCTGGGGTCAGGCGATCGCGGCGGCTCGTTTGACCTCGGCGATCCGCGCACCTGGTGGCGCTACGATCTTACGCAATTCGTCGCCGTGGTTCGCTACCTGCGGCTGGCGGTGTGGCCGCATCCGCTGGTGATCGACTACGGCACGTTTTGGATCGAGCGCCTGCCCGCCATCCTGCCGCACCTCGTGATCGTTGCGGCGCTGTTGACGGCGACCGTGGTCGCGCTGGTGCGTTGGCCGGTGTGGGGGTTTCTTGGCAGTTGGTTTTTTGTCATCCTGGCGCCGAGCAGCGTGCTCCCGGGAACGGTGCAGATGATCGTCGAACACCGGATGTATCTGCCGCTGGCGGCGCTGGCAGTGATCGCGGCGACAGCCGGCTACGGGTATTTGGGCGGGAAAAAAGGCGTCGCGATCCTTTCGGCCGTCGCGCTGGCCCTGACAGCGGTTACGGTGCGCCGCAATCAGGACTACGCGAGCACGATCGGACTCTTCGAGGACACGGTGGCGAAGCGCCCGGGCAACGCGCGCGCGATGGCGCTGCTGGCGGACTACTACCACCGCGCCGGGCAGCTGGAGAAGGCACGTCAATGGCTCGAACGCTCGCTCGAGGTCCAGCCGGGAGTGGTCCCGGTGCTGAACAACCTCGGAAACGTCTGGCAGGAACTCGGGGAGGCCGGCAAAGCTGTGGGCTGCTTCCAGCAGGCGCTCGCTCTCAAACCCCGTGACACCGCCGCCCGGAACAATCTGGGCAATGCGTTGATTCTTTCGGGCGAGGTTCGCCAGGGCATCGCCGAACTCGAGACGGCGCTGCGCCTCGCGCCCGACTCAGCGGAGACGCGCCTCAACCTGGCCAATGCCCTGGCCCAGAGCGGGCGGATGTCGGAAGCCGCGGAACATTTCGCCGCCCTGCTCAAGAGGCAGCCCGACAACCCCGAAGCTCAGGCCAGCTATGGCCGGGTGCTTGAGGCGCTGGGCCGGAGAACCGAGGCCATCGCGCATCTGGAAACCGCGGTGGGTTTGCGGCCGGAGGATGCTGATTTACGCAACCGGCTGGGTGCCACGCTCGGGCGCGCCGGAAGGGTGCGCGAGGCGCTGGCGCAATTCGAGGAAGCCCTGCGGCTGAACCCAGCGCACGAGGAGGCCCGCCAGAACGCGGCCCGCGCCCGGCGGATGCTGGGCGACAACTGACGCCGGGGAACGCGATGCCATGAGGGGAACGGTGTTCCCGGCGCAGGCGGGAGGGTTCACGGTCCCGCGCGTCAGGGTGGGGACGCCTGGAGCGATTCGCGGGCGAGCTCAAGATTTTCCCGGGTGCGCGGATCGTCCGGCCGCAGGCGGAGCGTCTCCTCGTACTGCGCGATCGCCTCCCGCGCCTGCCCTTGCAGCAGCAGCACATTGCCGAGGTTGGCGTGGGCGTCCGCGTCGCCGGGCTGCAGATGGATGACGATGCGGAAATGTTCGGCGGCCGGAGCCAGCCTGCCACTCTGGGCGAGCAGCAGGCCAAGCTTGGCATGCGCCAGGGTGTGATCCGGCGCCAGACGCAGGGTTTCCAGGTATTCGCGTTCGGCGTCCGCCGGCCGGCCCGTCAGCTCCGCCAGGCGCGCGAGCTGATAATGCGCCTTAGGCAGATCCGGGGCCAGCGCCAGCGCCGTCCGCAGGTGCGCCGCGGCTTCGTCGCGCCGGTCCAACTCGGCGAGGGCCACGCCCAGATCGTAGTGCACATCGGCCCCGGGCTTGAGGCGCAGCGCCTGCTCATAACAGGCCACGGCCTCGGCGGCACGCTGCACCTGCATCAGGGCATTGCCCAGGTTCACGAGCGCGTCGGCGTGGCCCGGTGCCAGCCGCACGGCGGCTTCGAGCTGGATGACGGCCTCCGCCGCGCGGCCTTGGTCGAGCAGGGCCACGCCCCAGTCGTAGTGCGCGGTGACGTAGTCGGGCTGGAGCGCGACGGCGCGGGCGTACTGCGTGTTCGCCTCGTCCGCTCTCCCCTGCTGCTGCAGAACCCAGGCAAGATTGTTGTGCGCCGGCGCAAAACGGGGATCGATGCGCAGCGCCGCCTCATACTCGGCGATGGCCGCGGGCAGGCGGCCCGGGATTTTCGTGAAGGCGAGCCCCAGGTCGTTGTGCGCATGCACATCCCGGGGATTGATGCGCAGCGCCGCCTCAAAATGGCCGATCGCCTCGGGCAGGCGCCCGGGGATTTTCGACAGGAGGTCGCCCAGATTCGTGTGGGCCATCCAGCAGGCGGGATTGCGCGCGAGGGTCGTGCGGTAGAGCGTCTGATCGTCGTGGAACATGCCGCAATGGGACCACGTGAGCGCGCCGAGCAACACGGCGAGCGCCGCCACCAGCCCAAAGCCCAGCCCGCGGATTTGGAGCGCCGCGCGCCGCCAGCCCGCGGTCAAACCGGCCGCGGCCAGCGCGAGCAGGCCGAGATCGGGCAGATACTGCCAGTGATCCCAGACCCACGAATAGCGCGCGCCGTAGAGGTTGACAAAACCCAGCACCGGAAAAAGCGATCCCACGAAAAACAGAAAGGCGGCGAGCGGACCGCGGGTGCGCCGCCGCAAGGCCCAAAGCACGGCACCGACCGCGAGTACGCCGAGCGGGAAAAGCCATTGCCACCAGATTGCGGTGTCCACCGGCCAACGCGGGTAAACGAAGTTGAGGCCGAACGGCCAGACGAGCTTGCTGGCATAGAACCAGATGGCTTGGCCGGCGACGAGCACGCGCGCCAAGATCGGCAGGTTAAAATCCACACCCTGCGCGCCAATATAAGTCTGCTCGACCCAACTGCTGAACAGCCCCGTCGCTGCGCCCAGTACGAGCCACGGAAGCAACGGCAGTACGTCGCGCCGCCAGTCGAGTCGTCCGCGTTTCCACCAGAAGGTCACTAGCAAGGCGGCGGGTAGCGTCGCCGTGACGGTCTTGCACCACAGCGAAAACACGAACAGCGCCAGCGCCGCAACATAGGTTCGGGGCCGCCGCGTCCCGTCGAATTGCAGATAGACCAAGGCCGCGGCGAGATAGAAGGCGAGCGAGAGGGTGTTCTTCTGCTCTGTGATCCAGGCAACTGACTCGACGTGCACCGGGTGCAGCGCGAACAGCAGTGCCGCCAGCCATTCGACTCCGGCGTACCGCCTCCGCTCATGGCCTGCGGCCACCTTCTCGGAGTCGAATGCCCTGCCTGTCCGCCATAGCCCTGGCGACGGCGGAAGCGGAGTCGAAGGGCTGGTTCCCCCGTCGAACAGCCGGCGCAGGATTAGTGCGAACAGCACCGCCGAGCCGGCGTGCAACAGCAGGGTGACGATATGATAGCCGAGCGGGTGGTCTCCCCACAGCCGGTGCTGCACCCAAAAGGCGCTATGCAGGAGCGGGTAGTATTGCTGGGTCGCTCCCGGCTCGTTCCAGATGCGGGCCAGACCGGTGAGCGAGCGCAACGCCGGCGCAGTCACATAGTCGCTGTCGTTCCAGATGAAGGCGCCCGCGAGCGCCGGCAGGTAGGCGAGCAACGTCACGCAGAAAATCAGCGCCCCCGCCCCGAGGTTCCGAAGGTTTACCGACCGGAAGTTCATCGCCGGGAATCAATTCGCGACGTCAGGGTTGAGTGCCCCGAAGCGATTCGCGTGCGAGCTCGAGATTTTCCCGGGTGCGCGGATCGTCCGGCCGCAGGCGGAGCGCCTCCTCGTAGTGCGCGAGGGCCTCGCGCGCCTGGCCTTGCAGCAAAAGCACGTTGCCGAGATTGGCGTGGGCGTCCGCGTCGCCGGGCTGCAGATGGATGACGATGCGGAAATGTTCGGCGGCCGGAGCCAGCCTGCCACTCTGGGCGAGCAGCAGGCCGAGCTTGGCATGCGCCAGGGCATGATCCGGCGCCAGCCGCAGGGTTTCCAGGTATTCGCGTTCTGCGTCCGCCGGCCGGCCCGCCAGCTCCGCCAGGCGCGCGAGCTGATAATGCGCCCCGGGCAGATCCGGGGCCAGCGTCAACGCCGTCCGCAGATGCGCCGCGGCTTCGTCGCGCCGGTCCAACTCGGCGAGGGCCACGCCCAGATCGTAGTGCACATCGGCCCCGGGCTTGATGCGCAGCGCCTGCTCATAACAGGCAACGGCCTCGGCCGCCCGCTGCACCTGCATCAGGGCATTGCCCAGGTTCACGAGCGCGTCGGCGTGGCCCGGCGCCAGGCGCACGGCGGCTTCGAGCTGGATGATGGCCTCCGCCGCGCGGCCCTGATCGAGCAAGGCCACGCCCCAGTCGTAATGCGCGGTGACGTAGTCGGGCTGGAGCGCGACGGCGCGGGCGAACTGCGCGTTCGCCTCGCCCGCCTTCCCCTGCTGCTGCAGGACCCAGGCGAGGTTGTTGTGCGCCCGCGAACTCTGCGGGATCGAAGCCACCGTGTCGGTCCACAGCGTGAGTTCGCTGCGGTAGGCTTCGTTGCGTCGCGCGGTCAGCCAGGCGAGTGGGAGCGCGAGGGCGAGGGCGACCATCAGACTGGAAGCGGGAGCCGACCGTCGCAGGAGCAGGTGGAGGCCGGCGGTCGCACCGACGATCACCGCCGCCAAGGGCAGGTACATGCGGTGTTCGGCCATGGTCTGGGTGACCACCGGCACGACACTCGAGCTCGGGGCCAGGATGAGGAAGAACCAGGCGCCAAGAAAACCGCAGCGAGGCTTTCTTATCAATGCCCAGATCGTGATGCCCAGAGAGGCCAGCACGACGATCGTCTGCCACCAGACCCCGGCGAGTGAGTGAACGACCGCCGTGCCGTAATCAAACACCAACGGATGAGGCCACCCTGTCAGGCGCAGATAGTGGATGATGGCTCCGCTCTGCACCAACGCATAGTTCCACGCCGTGACCGGCGTGCCAAATCCGGCCGTGCCACCCCGGTTATCCGCCGAGGCCACGAGCCACGCCAGCAGCAGCCAGGTTCCGGCCAGTCCGAGGTACACCGGCCGGCGTTGCCTCCAGGCTGCGCGAAAACTCCCGGCCAGGAAGGTGCGGTCGTAGAGCAGGACGATAAGCGGCGCCGAGACCATCACCTCCTTGGTGGCCATGCCGAGCAGGCAGGCGAGGAAGGAAAGGGCATACCATGAGGCGCCGCCGGATTTTGAACCACCAAGGCACAGAGACACGAAGAAAGTCCTGGTGCGCGCCCCCCCTCCTTGGTGCCCTGGTGTCTTGGCGGTTCCGGAGGCAGCGCTGTTCGCGTCGTATTCCGTCCCGCGGATGAAACAATACAGCGTCAGCAGGTAGAGCAGTCCCATCAGCGACTCCGCGCGTTGGACGACATAGGTCACCGCTTCGGTCTGCAGCGGGTGCACGGTCCAGAGGAGGGCAATGGCCAGGGCGAGCGATGTGGCATCCGATTGTAACCGCGCGCTTGCTGGCGATTGCAGGTCGGGCTTTACGCCCGGCACATCCAATAACGTCGGGGATGAACCCCGACCGACAGCACACGAAGGGTCGCCTGCCCCTCGACACGCTCGGGGCCCTGAGCTTGTCGAACGGGCCAGCAGGCTCCTACAGGATGGAAACATCAATGTGCGCCGCACGATGCCGAACAGCGTCAGTCCGGCCAGGACATGGATGACGAGATTCAGCGCGTGGTAACTCCAAACCTGGGTTCCGCTCACCGCGTAATTGAGCGCGAGCGTGAGATTGACGAGCGGCCGGCCGGTGACCGGCAGTCCCATTTTCGGCGGGGACAATACTGCTCCCAGGTCGCCCAGCCGGCGAATGGAGGGGTTCGAGACAATCGTGGGGATGTCGTCCAGAACAAACGCGCCGTGAAAGCTATTGGACCAGGCGGCGAGCGCCGCGAGCGGCAGCAGCACCACACCGATTCGAATGCCCCAGGCGTGTCGCATATCAGTTCCCTCGTTTGGATTTACCGGCTGGTTTGCGGTCGAACGAGAACATCCTCGACCGGCGGTTCCACGGCCGATTCATCGCTTGCTGGCATGGCTGCAGGCATTGGTCAGGGAGTCTAGGGGGAGCGGGGCAGAAAAAAAAGCTCCCTCTTTGCAGAGGGAGCTCGAGAGTTGCCCTGAATCGTGCCAGTGACTCAGAAGCTGAAGGTTGACGAGAGCACGAACTGGCGCGGATCGACAATGCGCCAGGCGTACGCGGCGCCATCGAAGTTGACAGCGATGGGCTGCAGGTGCCCGCTTTCGAACGCGTCGAAGATGTTCAACTGAATCTTCCAGCCAATTTTATTGCCGAAGATTTTCCGGCCGTAAGCCACCATCAGGTCGGTGTAGTAGTTGCCGCTGTCATAAACCGGGCTCGAGGGATCGATAAAATTGACGACTCCAGGGAACCCGACGGGATCATTCACTTTGCCGCGATAGCCGATGATCGCACTCGATTCCCAGCGCTCGGCAGCGCCCACGGTCCAGCCCTTCAGCCTGCCGGTGGTGAACTGATAGCTGGTGACGAACGCGGCGTGATATTTGCGCTGATCCGGCGACGTGGCTCCCTCCAGGGCCTTCGCAGTCGCATAGGCGGCTCCGATGACGTTGTTGAAGTAATTCTTCGAGCTGGTGTTGGCAATCGAGCTGGTGAGAGTGGCGTTACTGCTATAGCCGTAGGCATCCCAGAAGCGCTGGAGCGAATATTGCGCCCCGCCGGCGTCAGTGAAGGTGTTTTCGGGGGCTCCGACCGGGAAGGGCGACACGAGGGACGTCCAGACAGGATAGCGCACGTTGTACCAGGCATCGTATTGGGGGGCTATATTGCTGTAAACGGTCCTTTGCTTGTCGGCGGTCAGCTTGATGGTCCAACTGGGCGACGGGTTATAGGTGATTTGCACCTCGGTGCCCCTCGCCTCGCTGTTCTGGGTGGCGCCCGACCCCACGTTGATCACGCTATTGTAGTACAGGTACGGCAATTGAATCATTGCGTAGGCTTTCCGCTGGTTGGCCTCGTCGGAGACGTTATTGGATGCATCCGTATTCCAATTCCTGTCCGCGATAATCTGGGCGAACGTCCTACCGGCCGCCTCCGCGTTTTGGATGCGAATGATGGCGTTGGCCCAATAAACACCAAGCGTGTAGTCGGCATAGGCCAGCCGGCCCACCAAGGTCGCGGCTGCGGCGGTGCGCTCGTTGGTGTTGTTGGCTCGATACCAATTGATCCGGCCCACGAGTTTTTCATGGAACAGGGAGAAACCGATGCCGACATCCTTGCCTTTGCCCGTCGGTTTGGGCAGCGGCTTCATGAAGTAATCCGTGGCATAGACCAACGGGGGATTGAAATTGGCGGACTTGTTGATGTAGAGGGTCAGCCCGTTGATGAATTCCGAGACCAGCGAGCCGCGGCCTCCGATATTTTGAACAACCTCCAAGTCCTTGAACATATGGAGCGCCCCTCCGATCGTCCTGGTATTGCCGGACATCGTATCCCAGCGCCCCCAGCGGTTCATGACCGCATTATAGTCCAGCGCACCGGTATAGCCGTTGGCATATTGTTGGGCGGTGGTCAAAGCGGGTGCATAAGCGATGCCGTTCACATCGGTCAACGCGCCGGTCGTGGTGGTACGGGCGCGGTAGGCGTCATGGCGGAAGCCCAGCGTGGTGACCAGCCGGTCATTCAACAAGTAGTCCTGCGCGGCCAGGGTCCAGCTGTTTACCTGGCGCTTGGTCCGGGTACCGCCAAAGAAGTCGGCTTGCTCAGTCACGGTATCCTGTTGCCACGCTTGGGTGGTATAGTTGTAAACTTCGATTTGGGAAGTGGCGGGCCGGTTCCAGCCTTGGTTGCCCCAAAAGCCGGATGAGTGGGTGACGTCGGCCTGCGGATCACCCGGGTTGGCCATGTAGTATTTGCGCATGAGGGTGAGGCCGGCGGCCGCGATGTTCTGGCCCGAGAGCGCAAGGTTTTGCACATAACGCAGCTTGGCATCGGGGTCACCGTCCACGTATCCGTTGCGCCAGCGTTCATTGGCGGTTTTCGATTCCTGCCGGGACCACATGGCGAGGAAGCGGTGATGGCCAAGCCATTTCAGGAAGTTGTTCTGCTTGGTAAAGTCGGGGGTATAGGAGAGCATGGCGCGATAGTTGTCGTCCCTCTCCGGAAGGTAGAACGTGTCCATCCCGCCGCCGGCTCCCTCCTCGATGAACGGCAGCCCGAAATATGGATTCGTCGTGCCGTCGGGCAGCTTCAGGTTGGTGTCAACCTGGAGCGTGTTGCCCGTGAGCGACCCCATGGTGTCGTTTTCCACGATGTGGATATCCTGGCGGAACCAGCCCGCATTGAAGAACAGATTGGGGAGCAGTTGCTGGTCAATTTCGGCGCTGTAGTTGGCGGCGCGCAGCGTGGCGAAGTTGGTCTGGATGGTGTTATACTTCGTCCAATTGTAGATCGACTTGTCGGTGACCCCGGGATTTTGATAGGCTTGGTAGGGGACGCCATTGACCACCGGATAACTATTGCCGCTGACGACGGTCACAGGATAGGTAAGCGTGGACGAAGTCCACGAGCGGTCGTAGATCATATAATGCGAGTCCCCCGCAACCCAGCCCAAGGTTTGCGGCGTCGGTGTTGCCGTGGCCGGGTTGGTCTGCGCCGGCGCGTAAAGCGGATTCTGGCGCTGGAAGTAGCCGACGGAAGTGCTGCCCTCGATCACCCGTATGGGCCGGCCGACGTCTTCAAACATGATGCCCTGCACGAACTGCGGATTCGGAACCATCGGAAGCGCGACACCCGACAGAAGAGGGGTGCTGGCCGCTCCGGAGTTGGCGAAGTTGCCCGCGACATAACCCGCCGATAATGTAGACATCACGTAGGGTCCGTAGACTCGGCCGGTATCGAGCACGGTGATACTCCGCGTGGTCGGATCATAGGCCGGCCGCCCAGCTTGCAGCCATGGGGTGATGAGATCGCGGGGGACGAGGCCATTCGGCCGGTTGGAGCTGTTCTGGTAGTTCTCCGCGAGCACCCGAATGGTCGTGTCCTTGAACGGCTTGTAGGTGAGCGCGCCATACTGGCGGCGCGTGACATCGCCGGACGGCTTGCGCTGGAACTGCTGGTTGCTATAGAGCAACGCTCCATAAATCGCCAGTTTGTCGGGGATCAGGACCCGGTTGATCGCGAGGGAAGCGCGGTACGAACCGTACCTATCCCCTCGCACAGTGACCAGGTTGGTATCGTGATTGAGCGCCGCCTGGGCGGTGGTCTGATTTACGATTCCCGCCGGGGTGCCGAGTCCAAAGAGGAGCGAGTTCGGGCCACGGGTGATTTCGACCGATTGGGTATTGTAGCCGTCGAACGGAATCCGATTAGGGACCGGGAAGTTATTGATCGCGGCATCTGGCGACGTCATGCCGCGGATTCGGTTTGCCTGGTAATTGGTGGTCCTGGCGCCGCCCGAATCCGTGTAGCCGCCGAGGACATCCTTGGATGTGTTGCGGTCGATGATCACGGGAGTGAAGGTGGAAGAGCCCTCCGTGCTCGCCTCATACCTGAAGACATCGTTGATATCGATCGAGGCGGTGTCTTCCATCTGTTGCTTGTTGACGACCGTGATCGAGGCCGCCAGATCGCCGATATTCGTGTTCAGGCGGCTGCCGGCCAGGGTATTCTCGGCGAAATAGCCGGCGTCCTTGGTGGTGTTAACCGCGAAGGGCGACATTTTCACCACTTCCTCCGTGCTCGTGGTGGTCGTGGTCGTAACCACGGTCGCAGGGCTTGGCTGGGTGGTGGTGGTCGTCGTGGTGGTCGTGGGCTTGGTCACCTCTTGTGCCCACAAGGACGAGACAGCCAACAGTGAGCATGCCTGCACTACCATCAGCCGTCGCAGATAGCTGGGAATCGATCGATTCGGTTTCATCATTGGTCCTTGAACTAGTTGCTGGTTTACGGTGGGGAAATAGACTTCCCGGTTTGATTGGTACTGTCTGTACCCGCGTCCATGCGGAAGCGGGCGTTACTTTTTCAGAAAAAGGCGAAAAGGGTCGTCAAAGCCGAAGCCAGCGCCGCTGGCTGGAATGTGGTAATGGCAAGCCCCCCAGTTGTGGAAGACGGGCACGGCTGGTTTGAAGAGCGGGGAAACGAGTCGCGAATAAAGGCAGTAACCGATGTCGGAACGGATGCCAATGGGGTAGAGGGTTAGGGTATCTTCTCCCTCGTCTGCGAGAGATAGGGGAGGCTCGCAAGCGCCTGCCCCGCGGTCAACCGGATCAATATCTGACAGTTCGATTTTAAATTGCCAATTAAAATCAAGTTGGCCCGCGGATTTGGGATAATTAATGCTAAAAGAACGATTTCTTTCCATCCGTGCCGATTGGGAAAGAGCCGGAAGGCGGGTGTTTCCTCTTTCCGCCGGTGGCGTCCTGACGATGGAGGCATCCGGCGCGGCCGCCGTGCGGCTGGTTATCGACAAACTCAACCGCAACGACCGCGGCGTCCCCGCGTTGCGGCAGACCATCCTGATGCCCGGACACTGGCACGAGGGCCGGACGCTGGCGCCCCGGACGCGCGGCCGGTTTGAAACCCCGCCCCGGCGGCATGCACCTTGGTCGTCGCCTTGCGGGGTAGGGCGCGACCTTGGTCGCGGCCCTCCGAATGCTTATGCCTCGCCTGTGATCAGCGCCCGGGCTGTCTCCTCGACCTGCTCCAGCCACTCCGGCTGCGGGTGCGGCCCCGGACGGGCCCGGTCCATGAAATTCCAGGCGCTTTGCGACGTTGGCCACCAACCCGGCCAGCAGTCATCGACGCCGATCAACCGGGCGCGATAAGGATTCATGAAGACGTACCACGCATAGCGCTCGACCGATTCCTCAGGTCGAAGCCGGTGCTCAAAGTAATTGGCCTGCCACGCAAAATTGGAAGACGAGCGGCTGACTTGTGCTTTCCATTTGGCGATCACACGATCGAGAGTGAGACGAGCACCGAGTCGCAGCAGCAGGGGCACATGGTCGGGCATGATCGAGGCCGCGAGGATTGCAGCATCGCCGTCGTCCCTGAGCGTGCGGCATGCATGGTGGCAGGCCGCGCAAGCCATGTCGGATACCAACAGCGGTGCGCGCCGGGCGGTGCAAAAGGTCACGAAGTAAGTCGCGTCGGCAATCGACAGACGTCCGATGCGTAAAGCGGCCGTCCGGCGTCGCGGAGGCGTGGCGCGGGGTGAGCTTGGCACGAGTGGCGAGCGTAAGCTCTGCGGGGCCGCGAGCCCCTCGACGAGCCCCTCGACAGGCTCGGGGCCTTGAGCTTGTCGAAACGGCTCGGGGCCCTGAGCGTGTCGACCGGGCAAGCTCTGGCCCCACGAAACGAGTGCCAATCAAATGTCTTTTCAAACCCACCATTGTCCGATACGGCCTTTGGCGCATTTCATAAATAAACCCCATCATGCAATCCCTGCTCCCTCTTCCCCTGCTCGCCACCGCCGGCGGAGGCAATGTTCACGAAGTGCTGCTGAAGCTGGCCGGAGTCGACTACCTCATTCTCGGCATTTATTTCGCCTTCGTCATCGCCATCGGCTGGATCCTGCGCAAGTACCTCAAGACGAGCACCGACTTTTTCGAGTCGGGCCGCTCGCTGCCCGCCTGGGTCTGCGCGCTCGGCTTCATCGGCGCCAACCTCGGGGCGCAGGAGGTGATCGGCATGGGGGCTTCTGGTGCCAAGTACGGCATCATGACCAGCCATTTCTATTGGATTGGCGCCATTCCGGCCATGGTCTTTGTCGCCGTCTTCATGATGCCGTTCTATTACGGATCGAAGGCGCGCTCAGTCCCGGAATACCTGAAGCTGCGCTTCGACGAAAAGACGCGCAGCTTCAACGCGCTGACGTTCGCGTTCATGACGATCATGTCGTCGGGGATCTCGATGTACGCGCTCGCGCTGCTGCTCAACTCGATCCTCGGTTGGAATTTCCATGTCTGCATCGTTCTCTCCGGCGTCATCGTCCTGCTCTACATCTTCATGGGCGGGCTGACTTCGGCCATCTACAATGAGGTCCTCCAGTTCTTCCTCATTGTCCTCGGCTTCCTGCCGCTGGTGCTCCTCGGGATGAAGGATGTCGGCGGCTGGCACGGGTTGGTGGAAAAACTCAATGTGCTGGCCCAGCGGACGGGCTTTCAGCCGGGCACGTACACCGAATCGTGGGCCCATACCGGCTCGGCCGCGTCCAATCCGTTGGGCGTCGAGTGGTTCGGCCTGGCCATGGGCCTCGGGTTCGTCCTCTCCTTTGGCTACTGGTGCACCGACTTCCTGGTGGTGCAACGGGCCATGGCGGCCAAGGACATGGGCGCCGCGCGCCGCACCCCGATTCTGGCAGCGGTGCCGAAAATGTTTTTCCCTTTCCTGGTCATCTTTCCCGGCCTCATCGCGATGGCCCTCACCGTCAGCGGTCACGGCTTCCAGCTGCCGCCCAAGGACGGGAGCTACGATTACAACATGGTGGTGCCGCTCATGCTCTCCCATTACCTGCCTTCGGGCATGCTGGGCGTGGGCCTGACGGCGCTGATGGCCTCGTTCATGAGCGGGATGGCCGGCAATGTGACCGCGTTCAACACCGTCTTCACCTACGACCTCTACCAGGGCCATATCAAGAAGGACGGGACGGATGCCCACTACCTGGCGGTGGGGCGGTGGACCACGGTGGTCGGCATCCTTGCCAGCATGGGCACGGCGTACTTCGTCGCGGCGTTCAACAACATCATGGACGTCCTCCAATTGGTGTTTGCTTTTGTCAACGCGCCGCTCTTCGCCACGTTTCTTCTCGGCATGTTCTGGCGGCGGACGACGGGACACGGTGCCTTCTGGGGCCTGATTGCCGGCACGATCGCGGCGGCGGTCCACCAGGGCCTGACGATCCCGGCCGGGACGGCGGTGGGACTCGCCCAAGGCGGGTGGATGGCCATCGTCCACACCTACCCGAGCATCATGGCCCAGAACTTCTGGACGGCCATCTTCGCCTGGACCGTGTGTATGCTCACCACGATTCTCATTTCACTGGCGACCGCTCCGAACAAGACAGATGACCAGTTGCGCGGCCTCGTCTATTCCCTCACGGAAAAGATCCGGGATCACGATACGCCGTGGTATCTCCGTCCCGCGACGCTTGGCGCCGTCGTCCTCGCGGGCGCCGTTGTGCTCAACATCATCTTCTGGTAACCCTCAACCCTCTCCGCCATGCATCTCGACGTCCGCATTCCGCTGGGCCTGCTGTTTCTCCTCCTCGGCCTCATCCTCGTCGGCTTCGGCTTCACCTCTGATCCAGCCATCTACGTCCAGCACTCGCTCGGCCAGAACGTGAACCTGTTTTGGGGCGCCATCTTCGTGTTGTTCGGCGCGGCGATGCTGCTGCTCACCCGGCGCAAGAAGTCCGGCTGACCGGGGGGGGCGTCGGGCCCTCCAGGGCCGGACATTATAATACATTCGGCCCGGACAGCGCCGGGCCCTCCAGATTTCGAACGCGTGGAGGGCGGCGCGCCGTCGCCGCCGAAAAGCGATGATCGGTCGCGAGCGACCTTTCCACCGAAAGCGGACTGAGGTTGCACCGCCCGCTGGATCGCGGTTAACTCTGCGCAGATCGCTTTGTGCACAATGCATCGCGCATCCTTCCTCCTGCTCGCGTCGCTCGGCTGGCTCGCACCCGCGCGCGGCGGCGCCGAGTCCACCGCACCCCAGGCCACACCCCGCTTCGAACCGGCGGAACTTTTGTTTCAGGACGACTTTGCCGACACGGCGCGCTGGCTTGTCGAGCAGCGACCGGGCGGCTTGGTGACCGGGGGCGACGGCGTCCTGGTCATCGACGATGCCGGCGGTTGCACCGTCTGGTTCCGCCCGGAGCTGACGGCGCCGGTCATCATCACGTATGAAGCCACCGTACTCAACCGCGGTGGTCCGCACGACCGTGTGTCCGATCTCAACTGCTTCTGGATGGCCATCGATCCCGTGATGCCGGACGGCAGCATGCTGGCGACGGCGGCGAAGCGCACCGGCGCGCTTGCCGAGTACGACCGGTTCCGGCTTTATTACGTCGGCTGCGGCGGCAACTCCAACACGACGACCCGTTTCCGGCGCTACACTGGCACGGGCGAACGCCCGTTGCTGCCCGAACATGATCTTCAGGCCGCGATGTTCCTCCTGCGCGGCAACCAGACGTACCGCATCGCGCTAGTGGCCGCAGGCGGCCGCGCGCAGTACCTCCGCGACGGCGAGGTGATCTTCGACTACGCCGATCCGCAGCCGCTCACCCGTGGCTGGTTCGGATTCCGCACCGTCCACAGCCACATCGAAATAAAACATTTTCGCGTCTGGCGCGCCCGGCCCGCGGTGCGCGATCACGGTCCTTAAATGAGGTGAAGCGGGAGTGATTCAGTTTTGCAGCACGCGCAGCGCGCTTCCTGTCTGCCGGACAGAAACGGGGCGCAAACCTCTGTGGTCGCTGGTGGCAACACCCCGGGAATACACCCCAGGACACCGTAGTGTGTTCTGTCATCGGGTCCTGTCTTGTCTTTCCGGACCTGCTGACTACTAAATAAAGGAAATCTCAGGTAAAACCAAACCGCCGGTTCCTTCATCCCATGTCACCCTCCTCCTCCCACCCCGGCGCCGGCCTCAAGACCATCCTCATCATCGACGATGATGTGCACCTGGCGGCGACTCTCACCCTAGGTCTTGAAACCAACGGCTACCGCACCTTGTGCGCCGCCGACGCCGCCGGCGGATGGAAACTCGCCCGCGAGCATCTGCCCGATCTCATTCTGTGCGACATCCAGATGCCCGGCAAGGACGGCCGCCGTCTGTTGCAGGAAATGCGGGCGGATCCCGAGCTGGCCAACTCCCAGTTCGTCCTCATGACCGGCAAGCTGGCTTATGGCAGTCCCCGGGCCGCCATGGACCTCGGCGCGGACGATCTCCTGTTGAAACCGTTCGGGTTCCCGGAACTCCTCCGTTGCATCGCCGCCCGGCTGCAACGCGCGGAGCTCAGCCGCCGCATTGACGACCGCGTGATTGAGCAGTTGCGGGAAAGCCTGCATTCGACCCTGCCGCATGAGTTTTTCACGCCGCTGGCCGGAATCCTGGGTCTCACGGAGCTGTTGGAGAATCAGCTTGAGATCCTCAGCAAGGAGGAGATCCGGCAGGATCTGCATGATATCCGCCGGGCCGGCCGCCGCCTCCACCGCACCCTGCGCAACTACCTGCTCATTCTCGAGCTTGATGCTCCGGAATCGGCGCGTCCGCGTTCGTTGCTCAAGCCGGAGATTGTCGCGCAGGCGCTGTCCGCCGGCATCAACGCCGCCGCCGAGCGCCACCAGCGCGCCGCGGACGTTGCCTCCCAACTCACCGGGGCCAGCCTCACGGCGGATCCCATGGATCTCACCATCCTGGCCGAGGAGCTGGTGGACAACGCGCTGAGTTTCTCCCGCAAAGACACCCCGGTGCGCGTGCGGGCATGGACGGAGGACGGGCGGCTGCATTTCTCCGTGGTCGACACCGGCCGCGGCATGACGCCGGAGCAATTGACGCAAGTCGGCGCGTTCCGGAAACCTGACCGCAAAACCTTTGAACAGCAGGGTCTCGGACTCGGCCTTGCGCTCGTGCGCAAACTCGTGCGGCATCTCGGAGGCGAATTCCGTCTCGAGAGCGAGGACGGCAAAGGCACCACCAGCCACCTCAGTCTGCCGATCCACCCCGCATGACGCGGCGCGTTTCTGGGCTCGGGCTTCCGCCCTCCTCACCTCGCCGTATCGCCGACACCTCCTACACCCGCTGGTTGAAACGCGAGTAGGTCAATCTCTCCGCGTGCCCTGGGCTCCGAGACTCTGGCGAAGCAGGGCCGGGGATGCCATGGCCGGCCGTCTGCTCAGATCGCAGTTTGACGTGGCGGTAAAAGCAGAGGTCTGCGCAAAATCAGCCTCCACTCCATCTCCCCACCTCTTCATCCCATGCGCTGGCTCCTGCTGCTTCCCGTCCTGTCCCTTTGCACGGCCTGCACTCCCGTCATCGTCGAACGCGGCGGCCCGCGGCCCGCTTATCCGGCTGAACCGCCGGTCGTGTATCAACCGGCCCCGGCGCCCGACTATCCGCCGCGCGAGGAGGCCCGCCGGCCCGGGCGCGACCGGGACGAATATCAGGAACGCCGGGTTGATGTCGTCATCGAGCGCGCCTATCGCGATCTGCTGGAACGTGCGCCCGATCCGGAGGGGCGCGAACACTACCGGCAGCTGATCCGTCAGGGCGGCACCGAGGAGCAGATGCGTGCCCGCATCCGCGAAAGCGTGGAGTACCGGGTGACCCTGCCGGACGCGAAAACGACGCGCGCCTATCGGAAGGTCCTCGGGCGCGAACCGGATCCAAGCGGGCTCGAGAGTTATCGCAGGAAAATCGTGGACCAGGGCTGGACGGAGCAGGACGTGGAGAACGATCTGCGCCGTAGCGCCGAATACCGCAACCGCCGGAAGTGAGTCCGCGCGCTGCGCCCCGGCCCGGACGCAAAACTTTCCACGAACGACTGCAACGGCTGCCGCATCCCCGCGACTTATTTGGCGGTCATCATGCCGGTCCACGAGGCCGACTCGCCGGTAACGGACAAGCTACTACTTAACGCGGTGTAGTGCCAGGTCGTTTTTCAATGGTTTTGGGCTGGCTGAAGCGCCGCGGCCAGCGCCTGCTGGGCCGCGGGATCATCGGGCGACAGGCGCAGCTCCTCCCGGAAAGCTGCGGCCGCCGCCGGCAGATTTCCCAAATTAAACCAGCTCGCCCCGAGATTGTGCCATCCCGGTGCAAAATCCGGATCCAGGCGCAGCGCCGCTTCAAACTGGGCGATCGCGTCCTGCAACCGCCCGGGCATCTGCGACCAAGCAACGCCCAGGCTGTAATGCGCCTCGGCAAAATCCGGCTTCAGGCGCAGCGCCGCTTCAAACTGGGCGATCGCGTCATTCAACCGCCCGGGTATCTGTGCCCAGGCGCCCCCCAGGTTGTTGTGCGCCTCGGCAGAGTCCGGCTTCAGGCGCAGCGCCGCCTCATACTGGGTAGCCGCGTCCTGCAGCCGTCCCGGCAGCTGCGACCAGACGAGACCCAGGTTGTTGTGCGCCTCGGCATAATCCGGCTTCAGACGCAACGCCGCTTCATACTGGGCGATCGCGTCATTTAACCGCCCCGGGATCTGTGCCCAGGCAAGGCCCAGATAGTTATGCGCCTCGGCATAATCCGGCTTCAGACGCAGCGCCTCTTCAAACTGCGCGATCGCGTCCTTCAGCCGCCCCGGGATCTTCAACCAGGCGACACCCAGATTGTAATGGGCTTCCACGTGATCCGGCTTTAGGCGCAGCGCCTCTTCATACTGGGCGATCGCGTCGTTCAACCGCCCCGGCATCTGCGACCACGCGAGGCCGAGGTTGTTGTGCGCTTCGGCGTAATCCGGCTTGAGGCGCAGCGCCTCTGCGTACTGGGCGGTCGCGTCGTTCAGCCGTCCCGGCGTCCGTGACCAGGCGGCACCCAGGTTGTTGTGCGCCCGCTCATTGTTGGGACGCTTGGCCACCGTGTCGCTCCAGACGGCCAGTTCACTGCGATAGTCCTTATTGCGCTGGATGGTAAGCCAGCCCAGTCCCACCGCCGCGGCGGCGAACACCAGCAGACTGCGCCGCCCCATCCACGCATGCAGCGCAACCACCCCGAGCCCGATCACGGCAGCCAGCGGCAGGTACATGCGATGCTCGGCCGTCGGCTGTCCCGCCAACGGCACCACACTCGAAGTCGGGGCCAGGATCACCCAA
This sequence comes from uncultured Opitutia bacterium, assembly GCA_903940425.1. Lineage (GTDB taxonomy): Bacteria > Verrucomicrobiota > Verrucomicrobiia > Opitutales > Opitutaceae > Fen-1467. Next base: position 22,453 of record CAJAKX010000031.1, read on the forward strand.
ACCCACGCGCCGGCAAACCCGAGCACCGGCCGGCGCCACAAGGCGATCGCGGTTGCCGCCACCAACACGGCCAGCACCATCATATACGGCAGGACCTCCCCGGCGTGGCGGACGATGTCGGGGCTGTAGTCCAGTACGAGCGGATGCGGCCAGACGGCCAGCTTGAGGTACAGCACCACGGAGCGGCAGGAGGTTAACGCGTAATGCCACCACGTTACTCCCAGTTCGAATCCGGCGCTCCGCTGGTGCACGCCCGCCAGCAGGGGCACGAGGAGCACCCACAGGCTCGTCAGTCCAAGATAATAGCGCCAGCGCCGCCGCCACGCTTCGAGAAACGACCCGGCGACAAACGTCCGGTCGTAGAGCAGGACCATCACCGGCGCCGTGACGATCATCTCCTTGCTCAGCACCCCGAGCAGGCCCGCCCCGATTGAAAGAACCTGCCACCTAGCGGGTGCCGCCGACTCCACGCTGCGCACGAAGCAGTACAGCGTGAGCAGATAAAAAAGCCCCATCAGCGACTCGTAGCGCTGGGTGATATAGGTCACGGATTCGGTTTGCAGCGGATGCACCGTCCAGAGGACCGCCACC
>CAJAKX010000032.1 GCA_903940425.1 uncultured Opitutia bacterium
GCGGATGTTCAGGCCGGCCTCGACCGACTGGCGCACCGCGTCGGCATAGGTCGGCGCGACCCGGTGCTTGGCGTGGATGAATTCAACGGCCGCGCTGTCTGAGACCACGTAGCCCTTGAAACCCCATTCCCGCCGGAGGATGTCAGTGAGAAAAAGGCGGTTCCCCTCGATGGGGATGCCGTCGTAGTCGTTGTAGGAGGCCATGACCCCGAGCGCGCCGGCGTCGCGCACGGCCCGTCGGAACGGCTCGAGAAAGATCGTCTGCACGTCGCGCCAGGTCACCTGCGGGTCGGTGCGGGCCTCGCCGTCGCGTCCGCCCTTGGGCACGCTGTACACGGCGAAGTGCTTGAGCGTGGACACCACGCGCTGCTCCTGGATGCCGCGCACTTCCTCCATGCCCAGCGTGGCGATCAGGAACGGATCCTCGCCGTAGGTCTCGGTGGTGCGGCCCCAGCGCGGATCGCGCGCGAGGTCGAGGATGGGCGAATAGACGTTGGTGTAGCCAAGCGCGCGCGCCTCGCGCCCGGTGATGCGGCCGATCTCGCGCACCAGCGCCGCGTCCCACGCGCTGGCGACCCCAAGCTGCGCCGGGAAGCTCGTGGCCTTGGTGTGCAGGAGGCCGCGGATGCCCTCGTTGGTGAAATCGGCGGGGACGCCGAGGCGGGTCTGCTCGATGAAGAAGCGCTGCACCTCGTTCAGGGCGCGGGCGTGCAGGGAATACGGCAGATCGTATTTCGGCAGCGTGAGGGGCCGGCCGTCGACGCCCGTGTTGCCGTTCATGTGCTCGTCGATATTGCCGATGCCGTCCTTCCAGAACGCCGTCTTCCACGCGTCGGTGGGCAGCTCATCCTGGAGCACGCGGGGAAAGCCGTAGAGTGTCACCATCTGCGCGGTCTTTTCCTCGAGGGTCAGGCGCGCGAGGAGGTCGGTGATGCGCGTCTCGACATCGAGCGCCGGATCTTCGTAGGGGTCCTTCACGCCGTTTTTGTTCAGGTCGATCCAGCCGTCGCGGTAGATGGACGCCGGCGGGGTTTCGCGGATGAAAATGCCGGCGGCCGGCGGCGCAGCCTGCAGGTGCAGCACGGTCAGACTCAAACAGGCCAGGGGGACAACAGATCGGGGCAGCATGCCGTTACCGTGCCGCAGGGAGGGAGGGCGTGTCAGCTTTTTTCCACGCCGGCCATGCCGGCCCGGCTGAGGCTGACGGAGCCGTCGCGCCCGTGCAAGTAGGCGCGGTCTGATTTCACCCGCCGCGGTCCTTACGGAATCCGCCAGCCGGGCAGGCATGGACGCATGTGCCGCAGCATCGCGGTGAACATTCTCCACGCGTCGTCCGTGGGGATGCCCACCAGCGGATCGGCGAGCAGCGCCTGGAACGCGAGGTCGACGTCCCGCGCCAGCGCGGCGCGCAGCGTGAGCGTCTGCACGTCGATGATGCGGCGCACGAGCGCCCGCGGGCCGGGCGGCAGGGGATTTGCGACCACCGGCGTGGCCCGGTCGCGGCGCAGCTGGGCGTAGGTCTCGACCACGACGCCGGGCGGCGCATCGATCATCTGGCCGCGGTTGGGCAGGTTGACGTTCGTGTCGAGCGGTTGCAGGCCGAGCAGGGCCTCGATCATGTGCACGCCCTCCTCCTCGCTGGGTTTGATGACACGCCGCGCATAGAAGTTGAGCGGCCGGTCGGATTCGCGGCTGCGGGTGATGCGGTACCAATAGGGTGTGAGGATCACGCCCCAGCGGTGCAGATTCTCCTCGCTGGTCGCATACCACGGCACGAACTCGGCCAGATGGCGGTCGCCGGCGGAGCCGAGCGCGCCAAAGCGGCGGAAGAGGTCGAGGGCGACGAGGCCCGAGTATTCGAACCAGCGCTCCTCGCGCCTGAGCCGCAGCGCATAGGCGCGCCGCGAGCGGAAGCAGGCGGGGTCGTCCACCATGTCGCGCAGCATCGGAAACAGGTCGCGTCCCTCCCACGTCGCCGCCGTGGTCCACGTGAAGTGGTTCACTCCCGCGATGTCGAGGTGGATGGCCTGGCGCGGCGGACGCGGCACGCCGAACCGTTGCGCCAGGTAGCGGGCAAGGTCGTGCTGGGTGTGAAACACCTCGTGGCAGCAGCCAAAGGCCTTGATCGCCGGCGCGGCCGCGTAGAGCGCCGCGGTGCACAGCGTCATCGGGTTGGTGTAGTTGATCACCCAGGCCCGCGGACAGTGCTCGGCGATGGCCCGGCCGAACGCGTGGTAGAGCGGGACGGCCCGCAGCGCGCGGGCGATGCCGCCCGGCCCCGTCGTGTCGCCCACCGGCTGCAGGATTCCGTGCCGCGCCGGGATGACGATGTCAGCGTGGCGCATCTCCGTCGGCCCTGGCTCAATCGAGAGCACGACGAAATCCGCCCCCTTGAGCGCGTCCGCCAGCCGCCGGACCGCCCGCACCTGGAACCGCGTGACCGCCTCGGGCCGTCCGTAGATGCGGCCGGCCACGGCGACATTGCGCACGGCCGCCGTGTAGTTGAGGTCGTACAGATCGATCCGGCCCTTGAGCCGCGGTGTAAGAGCCAGCTCGGTGATGAGGTCGCGCGCCCAATAGCGGCTGCCGCCACCGATGTAGGCGATTTTGATTTCAACGGGGTTCATGCTGGAAAGACCGCAGTCAACCGATCCCGTGCCGCCGGCTCAAGCGCGGTTTAATCGGACCGTCCTACCCCCGGGCCGGGCGGACGACACCAATCTCCTCCATGCCTGCGACGAAGCCGGATGGCCTGCCGGGTCGTAGCCCTCATCCTGAAGTTTTGCCCGCCTTCGCCCGCAAATCGCAGGCTACGGCGAGACACCTCGCCGCAGCTTTTGCCCTGCAAAAGCGCAGGCGGGTGGTGCCCGGGGTGGGGGTCGAACCCACACATCTTTTAAGGATACGGGATTTTGAGTCCCGCGCGTCTGCCAGTTCCGCCACCCGGGCGGGCCAGAGAGGCGAACGGTAGGCCGGCGGGTATCGAAGTAAACGTTTTTTTCCCACCCGTCCCCCCATTCTCCCAGGAAACAAAAGACTGCATTTTTCCGGGGCTTTTTGAACACTCCGGACGCCACCGCGTCTATCTCTGCGCAAGAGAGATTAAGAGCCAAGGCTCTTGATTCTTCCATCTAGTTTGTAGTTCGCTAAGTCGGCAAGGGCGCTGCGAAAGCAGCGCCCTTTTTTTGCCGCATGCCCGGCGCACTCCTCCCTTGCCAGCCGCCGGCCGCCCTTCGAAACTCACGGGCTTATGCCTGACTTCCGCGTCTACTGCCAGCCGCCCGAGCGCGAGCCATCCGAGATCCACCTGTCCGCCGACGAGAGCCATCATCTGGTGGCCGTCAACCGTGCGAAGACCGGTGACACGGTCGTGGCCTTTGACGGGCATGGCAACGAATGGATCTGTGCCCTTGCCGGCGACCAGAAACACGGCGCGGTGCTCACGGTGCGCTTCCGCCAGCAGGCCCGACCCCTGCCCTATGAAATCACCCTCGGCCAGGCGCTGCCCAAGGGCCAGTTCATGGATGCGATCGTGCGCAAGGCCACCGAACTCGGCGCCGCCCGCATCGCGCCGCTCGAGAGCGAACGCACCGTGGTGCACCTCGACGACGATCGTTCCGACCGGAAAATCGAGAAATGGCAGCTGGCCGCGATCGAGGCGGCCAAGCAATGCGGGAATCCCTTCGTGCCGGAAATCCTGCCCTTGCAGACCGCGACCGCCTTCATGGAGACGAGCCGCGGCTATGATCTGAAGCTCATCGCCAGCCTGCAGCCCGGCGCCAAATCGCTGAAAAGCGTGCTCGCCGCCCATGCCTCCGCCAACGGCCGTCCGCCGCGCAAGGTGCTCTGGCTGGTCGGCCCGGAGGGCGATTTCACACCCGCGGAAATGAGCCGGTCGAAGACGGCGGGCTTCGAGCCGATTTCGCTCGGCCCGCTCGTGCTCCGCTGCGAAACCGCCGCCGTCTACGCGCTCAGCGTGCTCAGTTACGAGCTGCAAAACACCGGCGGTTGAAAGCCGTGTCGGTGGCCCGCCCAAGCGGGGTGGGTGCGACCGCTGTGCCGGACTCGCCTTTCCGACCAGTCCGGTTTTCCTTGTTCGCTTTCTGGCCCTCCGTCCTCTGATCTCTGTGCTCTGTCCTCTGCCTTCTGACATGTCCGCCGACACCCGCATCCCCGTCACTGTGCTCACCGGCTTCCTCGGCGCCGGCAAGACGACGCTCCTGAATCGCATCCTCACCGGGCAGCCCGGGCGCAAAATCGCCGTCATCGAGAACGAATTCGGCGAGGTCGGCGTCGACAACCAGCTCGTCATCCAGGCCGACGAGGAGATCTTCGCCATGAACAACGGCTGCCTCTGCTGCACCGTGCGCGGCGACCTGCTCCGCATCCTCGGCCGGCTCCTCAAGCGCAAGGACCGCCTCGATGGCGTGCTCATCGAGACCACCGGCCTGGCCAACCCGGGCCCCGTGGCACAGACGTTCTTCAGCGACCCCGAGATCCGCGACGCCTACCGCCTCGACAGCATTGTCACCGTCGCCGACGCCCGGCACATCGCCCAGCATTTCGACGACGGCCGGGAGACGAAGGAACAGATCGCCTTCGCCGACGTCATTCTCCTCAACAAGACCGACCTCCTGGGCGCCGCCGACCTCGACCGGCTCGAGGCACGCCTGCACCGCATGAACACGGCGGCCCGGATCCACCGCACGCGCAACTGCGATCTCCCCCTCGACCGCGTGCTGGACGTCGGCGGTTTCAACCTCAGCCGCGCCACCGACCTCGATCCCCGCTTTCTCGAGCCCGAGTATCCCTTCGAATGGGCCGGCGTCTATGAGCTCGCCGCCGGCACCTACCAGCTTTGCATCGGCCACCATTCTGCTGGCCAGCAGAACGGCCATGAGTCCGGCGAGGACGCCCATCACCACCATGGCGACGAAGACGAGCTTGAGGTCGCGCTGCTGCCGGTGAAGAGCCTCGACGCCATCGACCTGGCCGCGGCGCGCGACCTCGCGGTGCAGGTGTTTTCCGACTGGGAGAAGCGTGTGAAACCCGGCGAAGCGGTTACGCCCGGCGCAACCCTGCAGCGCCTGCAGCTCGCCGACGGACACGGCGATTTCCCGGTGACGATTCCGGCGACGGGCCGCTACATGCTGTTCACGGCCCACGACGTGCCCACGCACCTCCATGCGGCGGACCAATCGCTCATCCGCTACGTCCACGACCAGACGTACCGTCACGAGCACAGCCACGACGAGGAGGTCTCCTCCGTCGGCATCACCATGCCCGGCGAATTCGACGCCAAACGCCTCAACGACTGGATCGGCGGCCTGCTCGCGAAAAAGGGCCAGGACATCTTCCGATGCAAGGGCGTGCTCGCGGTGCGCGGCTCGGACAAACGCCTGGTTTTCCAAGGCGTGCACATGACGTTCGACGCCAAGTTCGACCAGCCTTGGGGCAACGCCCCACGCGCGAACATTTTCGTCTTCATCGGCCGCAATCTCAACCGCGAGGAATTAATCAACGGCTTCAGGCAATGTCTCGTGAACTGAGGTAGGGCGCGACCGCCGGGCGCGCCGACATCAAATATCCTCACGGACTGCTTGGCGTTCCTTCCCCACCATCAATGAATCTGACGAAAACCTGGGTCGCGCAGCTCGACGACTACGTGATCGACCTCGCCTGGTCGCCCGCCGGCCGCGTGCTCGCCTCGGCGTCCGCCGCCGGGCCCGTCACCCTGTTCGCCGCCTCGGGTGCGCGCCTTCACACCCTGCCGGGCCACGCGGATGGCACCAACGCGCTGGCGTGGACGCCAGGCGTGATTGTGGACAGCGGAGACCGGAAACCGGATAGTCCCATCCTGGCGAGTGGCGGACAGGACGGCCGCGTGCGATTCTGGGATGCCAACACCGGCAGGCAGACCGTCGAAACTGAGATGGCGCCGGCCGCCTGGGTCGAGCACCTCGCGTGGCGGCCTGCGGCCGCAAATCCCAAATCCCATGATCCAAATTCCAATCTGCTGGCGGCGGCGGCCGGCCGGAGACTTTCCTTCCTCAGCACCGACGGTTCCATCGCGCACACCTTCACGGATGCACCCAAGACCCTCTCCGCCCTGGCGTGGCATCCGCGGGGCGGCGCCATCGCCGTGGCGTACTTCGGCGGCGTGTGCCTGTGGGACGCGGACGATTTCCATGCCCGGCGTGAGTACACCTATGGCAGCGCGATTCCCGCACTGGTCTGGTCGCCCGACGGCCGCTGGCTCGTGGCCGGCGCGCAAGACAACGCCGTGCATCTCTGGCTGCCGGAAGAAGACCAGGAATTTCACATGAGCGGCTATGAGACCAAGGTGCGCGAACTCTCCTTCAGCCACGACAGCCGCTGGCTGGCCACCGGCGGCGCGCGCGACGCCTGCGTGTGGGATTGCTCCGGGACCGGCCCCGAGGGCCGCGAACCGCTCGCCCTGCCCCACGCCGATCGCGTCTGCGCCGTCGCTTTTCAACATTCCCACGGACTGCTGGCCACCGCCGCGAACGATAACGAAGTCGAGCTGTGGAGCCCCACCCGCCAGCAGCCGCTCGTCGCCACCGTCCGGCTGACCGCCCCCGCCTCGAAACTCGCCTGGAGCCCGGACGACACCCTGCTGGCGGTCGGTTCGCAGAAAGGCGGCGTGCTGGTGCTCAAGGTGGAAAACTGAGTGAGGTTCATTCAAAAGCCAGGAAACCAAGAATTCATGCCGGCCTCCCGGCTTTGTGGCTTCTGAATTTCAAGGGCATCCCGCCGGTTCTTGTCCCGGCAACATGTCAACTATTAGTTGACATGTTGCCGGTGGGCGGAGGACCTCTGCGGCGCAGGCTTGGGACACAAAAAGAAAGTCGTGCGCGGCGGGCGCCAGCATGTTTGCTTCACGGGTGATGTCTGCGCCGCCGTCCCTGCTGGAGATTTTCCTCACCGCCCTGCGGCTGGGCTGCACGTCCTTTGGCGGGCCGGTGGCGCACCTCGGTTATTTTCGCAGAGAGTATGTCGAGCGCCGCCGCTGGCTTGACGACGCGCACTACGCCGA